>DAITMB010000070.1:0-25879 GCA_036835375.1 Bacteroidota bacterium | reverse complement strand
CAACTCCCAACTCCCAACTCCCAACTCTCAACTCCCAACTCCCAACTCCCAACTCCCAACTCTCAACTCCCAACTCTCAACTCATTATGAACCTATTTAACTTCAGCTTACTCCTATTTTTCACCTTGATAGTTCCCGGGTCTCTTCTGGCTCAATGGACTGGCGCTGCCGACATGGGCATAGCGCGCAATGGACATACCCTCACCTTGATGCAAGACGGACGCCTGCTGGCGCACGGCGGATTTGGTGCCGGAGCCACGCAGTCCAGCACAGAGATTTACACGCCTTGGACGAACAGCTGGACGGATGTGATGTCCAGCTTAGTCCCCGTCTTTGAACACACCATGAGCCTGCTGCCCGATGGTCGCCTCTTTCGCACGGGTGGATGGGATGGCAATACCAACAATTGGCCCAATACGCAGTGGTATTTGCCTGAAAGTGATCAGTGGATCTTGGGACCAGACATGCGCACAGGACGCTCCGGGCATACTGCGACCTCCCTTCAGGATGGACGAATCTTGTTGGTAGGCGGATTTAACGGCAACGAAAACACGCAGGTCGTAGAGATCTTCGACCCTGCTATTGACAGTCTTCTGCTTGCCGACTCCATCGCAGTAGGACGGAGTTATCACAGTGCGACCCTCCTCACTGACGGTCGCGTGCTCGTGACAGGGGGATTCAGCCCCAACTTCGGATTTCAAACCACGAGTGCAGAAATCTATGACCCCGCTACGGATGAGTGGACTACTGTCGCCAATATGAACACGGGGCGGGACTATCTTGCTTCTATTGCGCTGAATGACAGTCAGGTACTCGTGACTGGTGGCCGCATCTTCGTGGGAAACAACAATTACGAGGGCTTGATCTCTGCGGAAATTTATCATCTCCCCTCGGATACCTGGTCAAATACCTCGACCATGCCTTCGGGCCAAAGCTATCATCAGATGTTTCTCCGTGAAAATGGTGAGGTGCTTTTGGTAGGCAGTACTGCTTTTTCTGGTAATCAACCATTTGGACCTGGGCAAACCTTAGTCTATACCCCTCAGACTGACACATGGACCCCGGTCCCGATGGCACTTGATGGGAGATTTCGCTACGCAAGTGCCGAGACCAAGGATGGACAAATCCTCGTCACAGGGGGATTTGATGCTACTGCCGAGCTCTTCGGGACGCCACGTTTTGAGTCGATCTTCGGTGAAACTTCGTCTTATTGGAACATAGTCAAGACAGTTGGAGCGCAGGAAGGGTACGATTCCCTCGTTGTAATCGCTTCAGCGCCTGACTCCACGGTGGATACCCAGCGATATCGACCCATATATTTGCCAGCCCACGTCGATTCTGTGTATGGACTACTTCGGGAAGAGGGCGGGAAAGTCTGGTTTCGATCCAGTTTGAGTGCGGAATACCTTGTCATGGACTTAGGTCTTGCGTTAGGAGATACCTTTCAGGTGGCGATAGAAACTGCGGGGATAGAGGCAGGGGCCTACGTGGTGGATTCTGTTTGGTATGTTGAAGACCAGAAGCACTTGAGGTTGAATCATGTCACAGCCGAAAGCACATTTGAATTTTTGGAGGGGATCGGAAGCAGCCTCGGGGTAGCTTTTCAGGATAGTCTTCGTTTTGGACCGGCTGATGTTGCTTATTTGTTATGTGCGGGCCAGGACGGTGCGCAGACCTACACGAATGAAGATTCACTGTACCAAGGCGCTTGCCAACTCTTCTTCCTGAGCATTCGCGAATCGCTTCCTCCGCTCTTAGCAGCCGTGTTCCCAAATCCAGCATCAGACATGTTGACCCTGCGCGTTGCTACTGTATTTTCTCTAGACTTGGAGTTCACGCTGCTGGATGTCACAGGTAGGTCCGTGCTGCACAAAAGAATTTCTGGACCAGAAACCATCATTTCAGTCCGGGGCTTGAGTGCAGGAATGTACATATATCGGGTCAGTGGACAGGGGCTTGCGGATCACTACGGTAGAATCATGGTGGAGTAGCGCAACATACGTGTCGCGGAAGTTAAATCATTTCTGTCAGGTGTGATGAGCATCTTCTACTTCGAGGTGCCTGTGAAAAGGCATCTTGAAGTTCTTTTTGGAGCTTAGTAATCAATTACAATCCGCCTACAACAGATTTGAATACCAGAAATAAACGACCTTATCGCCCTATCACAAAGAAACAGCATTTGAACATCCGCCAATTATACTTAGACTTGTGCCTATTGTAAAGCCCGGCGAGGTGCTGTGTGGTGATGATTCACTCCTTTGCTCTCACTTCTATTCTTTCATATTCTATGGCCATTCTTTTTCCTGCCCTGAGTCCTGAATACAATGGAAATGCTCACGCTTTTCTATCGGTAGGAAGAGTAGGAGATGGGCATCGGGAGATCCGTAGAAAGATCACGTCCGAGAGTAGGGTATTCCACTCGGTAGGCGATACATGACCACACACGTCAAGCTTCATTTTCCCTGATTCAAATTTTACCTAATCCTTATGAGCATGAATCTCAACCAATCCTCTTTTTTTAAAGCCATTTTTACCTTCTTGTTGGTAGGTATGGCCGTAGCTTCGAGCTACGGACAGAACCAAGACTTCAAGAATTTGCCAAAGGAAGACCTACGCGCTAAGGGTCAAGTCTCCTTTCCCGCTACTGAAGTGTTAAGAGACAAAGTACTTCTGGGTATTGAAGCTACTGCCGGTGATGATCTCGGTGGTAGTGTTACTGTGGATGCTCAGTGGGATCAGCAGTTTCAATTCCCAATTCCTGGTGGTACGGGAAATACGGGCGTTTTCTGGACAGGAACAGAATTCTGGGTTTCTCGGTTTAATTCTGATACCCTTTTGAGAATCTCTCCCACTGGTGCACTTCTAGAAAAATTCCTCATTCCTGGAGTATCGGGAGTTATCTCCATTACCACAGATGGAACCAGTCTTTTCATGGCGAATTACAGTGATACCATTGTACAAGTAAACCCTATAACAAGGACCGTTACTGGGAGCATCATCATCACAGGAACAGCTCCTACGGCGTTAGCACTTACGTATGATCCGACACTAAATGCAGGCGCAGGAGGCTTTTACACAGCCGACTTCACCTCTCCAATCGGGATTATCAGCAAGACTGGAGCTACTTTGGGGACAATTCCTCAGGCAACACATGGTAGAGAAGGAATTATTGGCCTAGCTTTCGACCCTATTAGTACGGGTGGACCTTACTTGTGGGTATTCGAGCAAGCTGGAAGTCCTTCCGATGCTGTTATTTCCCAGGTTAGCCTTCCAAGTGGGGCTTGGACAGGAGTGAGTTTTGACGTTGCTGGAGACCTCGGTCTGCCACCAACCATTCCAGCCGGAGGCCTTTTCCTCGCCCCTAACATCGTTACAGGTCAAAATACTATCGGAGGCCTTCTACAGGGCAACCCTGGTAGAATTTTTGGCTATGAACTTGATTTTGTGCCAGTTCAATTCGATGCTGCCGTTTCGGCTGTGCTTCCTACACCTGGATTCTCCATTGTCCCCAAAAATCAGGTAGAGCCTATCACCATCGGTGGTAGTATTCGCAACCTTGGGCAACAAAGTGTTTCTTCTGCGGTGGTGTCAGTAGAAGTATCAAATTTTGCAGATGGTAGCATTGCGTTTACAGGGTCAGACGCAGTAGGTGTTCTTCCCCCAATTTCTGCTGGTACTTCCGAGACCTTTAGTGTAGGCCCATGGACGCCTGTCGCTGATACGGGTGCGTATTTAGTAACCGTGACGTCCTCTACTGGCGCACAAATTGACGAAAACACTGCTAACGACAGCGCATTCTTCGCACTCTTTGTATCCGATTCCACGCTAGCCAGAGATCAAGGGCCGATCACAGGTCTTCTCGGTGTAGGACCAAGTGGTGGCCAGAACAAACTAGTTGCTCAGAGTTATTCTATTAAAGAGACTGACTTTCTGACTTCTGTTAGTCTGGCATTTGGTTCCCCTACTGCAAACACGCAAGTTTTTGCAAGTATTTTTCCGTCGAATCCCGCTGGTGGCCCTGCTGCAACGCCTATCGCCAACTCAGAGGCTTATACGTTTACACAGGCTGACGATGACAACGGTGTATTCATCACGCTTGCATTTACTACGCCACAGCCACTTCCTGGAGGACAAACCTTCTACGTAGGCGTGCATGAGACCACGGCCGAAAACATAGGAATGGCTGCGACCACTAGCATTCTTACGCCAGGCACACTCTGGTTTCGTGGTAGCGCTATCCAAAATGGGCAATGGCAACAGGCAGTGAATCCTGTGGTGCTCGTCATTCGTCCCAACTTCGGGATCTGTACTCCTACGCGTGTGACTGCTACGATCAACATTGATGATGACGATTCAGGGAACAATGACGCGACCCTCAGTGTCAGCGCAACTGGGGGATCCGGTAGCTACACTTACCTATGGAATGACCCAGCTGGTTCCACTACTCCAGTCATCTCTAACGTGGCCGGAAATCGCACCTACTCTGTGATTGTTACAGATACTGAAGGATGTACAGTGACCCTTACTTCTGACATCGTGAATGTCTGGACCACCTCTATCGAGGATCAGCTTCCACAGGGAGTGAGTGTCTTCAAGGCATACCCAAATCCAGTTCAGGGTGAATTTTTTGCTGAAGTTGAGCTGGATCAGGTGCAGAATGTAACGATGTCACTGCTTGACAATAATGGCCGAATGATTTTCGCGAAGGAACTGAAGAGTGTGAGCTCAGTCCGTGAAAGTGTCAACATGGCGGGCTATCCAGCAGGAATCTATCTTCTCCAACTGACTACCGGTGAAGGTACGGCCACCCGGAAGGTAACGGTAGAGTAAGTCTATCATACGTTTTCGTCGGCTCGAACAAGCTGATAAAAAGCCCTGTCATGCAATGGCAGGGCTTTTTTGATATATTTACACAGGTTTGTCCATAAAGACTTTCGGGAAGGAACATTTATCCTAAATTATCTGTATAATAGCGACAAACTAGATCACCATTATGTTTCAAAAAATAGTAAAGCATCCTCTCCTCCGCGGATACCTACGCTTGCCATTGTGGAGCAAGATTGCTATTCCTCTTGGCGCTTTCCTTCTCGTCACGATTGTATTACTTCCGCTGTTCAAGGTTGGAATGCTTATCGCAGTTGTGGGAGTGGTAGCATATCTCGTCATGAGCATGGCTAAGCGCGCGTAGAAGCTTATTCTGTGGTTCCTCAATAAAAATTAAAGGGCGAATCTTCGAAAGAAGATTCGCCCTTTCCCGCGTAGAAATACTTTGTGAAGCTGTATCCTATGGCTTACCTCAACGCCAAATGAGGGTCTTGGACACCCTACCTCCCATCTCGCTTTCGCTCCGGAGATAGTAAGCTCCCGAAGGCAGAGGCGCGGCAGGTATTTCTAATTGATGTTGTCCCGAAAAGAGTGTCGCAGATCTATAGAGTTCCCGCCCCTGAATGTCATACATAGTGAGCACTGCTGAGCGATGGCTAGGGGGAATCTCCAGTCCGACCTCAATCGACAAGTCGTTTGGTGCAGCCAAAGCAGAGATCTTCATGGACTGGGTGACATCTGCCGTGGTCGAGAGAGCAAATATGCGCTCCACCTGGACGAGGTCGATGAATAGATTGTTTTCATAGTTGTTGACATGCCGAAATCTGACCACCAAGAAGGTAGAGTTCTGATAGTTGCTCAAATCCACCCATTCTTTACGCCAGGCCCATGATCCTTTGGGAAAAAACTCGGTAGTGGTCGGTACCACAGTCGCCAGCTCCGCTCCCCATTTGCGATAGACCCGCTCAAAAGTCTCGCCACAATCGCCAGATACATAGACCTCTAGCGTATCTGCAAAGCCTGAGTTGACTCCATACTGGGCGTGGGCTACATAAAAAGAAAGCGCAGATTTGTCCAGAGTCGAGACATTGATCCCGGGAAGAGTAATCTCATCTTCCTGCCCAATCGCGGGGTAGTTGTAATTATTCATCATCAAGCAGCCATCGCCTGAGAGAGAGACCAAATCTGTGCGCTGCCAGCTAAGGGCAGCATCTGGATTATTGACGATGTAGCCCGGATAGGGGAAGCCTTGATCGCTGAAGTCCTCTATGTAGGGAGCGCTTTGGCCTGTGGAGGTGGTCACCTCGAATGTGCGCTGGAGGGTATCATTCAAAGGGTTGGTATCTGGAGAAAAATTAGGATCTGAGGTGTAAACTTGGATGGTATAAAGCCCCAGTGCCAAATTGAGCGCGGGAAAAGAAATGGTGTCGGTCTGACCTTGTAAAAGCGAGCCAAGCCAGGAGAAATTGGCGATGAGCACCCCATCTAAGACATAGTTTAGTCGAAGGCTGGTAATTTCCTGAGGCCCGGCATTTTCCACTACCACTTCTGGGAGAAAATTACCACCGCAAATGGTCGCTGAGGGCTTGGTGATGGCCCTGACACCGACATCTTGCGCTGAGAGTGGCGTGAAAAGGAAAGGTAGAAGCACGGCAATGACCGCGATCCGAAACAGTGAGGACAAGTTTCTCATACGTGAAATATTCTGATTCAGAAGCCCGATATGAGCTGCCTACCCAGCTGGTAGCCGGCGCAGAAAATCAGCTCAAAGGAGCCACAGGAAGCTAAAGGACTCCTCCATCGAAATATAATGAAATCTCATGGTACGAGAAGCCGAATCAACTGAAAGTTGGGAATCACTTCTGAAAAATCATGATGAAAGCTGAGCTGACTTGGGCAGCCGAACGGTAAAGACGGTTCCAAATCCTAGTCTCGACTCGAAGTGAATGTCTCCCCCATGATGCTGAACAATTTTTTTGCACGTAGCCAAGCCAATTCCAGATCCATCGAATTCTTCCCTGGCATGGAGTCTTTCAAAAATCTCAAATACCTTGTCGTGATTTGATGGGTCAATGCCGATCCCTTGATCTTCTACCCGAATGATCCAATTGTGTGCATCTTCTTCTCCGCTCACCCACACTTTGGGAGGGGTATCTGGTGGGTAAAACTTGATGGCATTGCTAATCAAATTTTGTAACAGCACCCGAAGTTCAATTCTGATTCCGCGCACGATGGGCAGATCCTGAAGGATTACAGATGCGTTTTTAGCCTGAATCGTGGCTTGTAAGTCGGACACAACATCTTGGGCTGTGCGGGCTAAGTCCACTTCGCGGAAGTCTTCTTTTGTGCGGCCGATCTGGGCATACTGGTGGAGGTCGTTGAGCAAATCTTCCATGCGCACCGCCCCCGCTGAAGCCATCGTCAGGAACTCTTTGGCGCGAGTATCGAAGGATCGGTCATATTGGTTGCCCAAGAGATTCATGTAGTTGCGGATGGTGCGAAGGGGTTCGCGCAGGTCATGAGAAGCCGCCCGTGCAAAGTGAGCTAGTTCCAGATTGACCATGGAAAGCGCCTTATTTTGCTGATTGATTTCTCTGCTCTTGTGTGCGAGTTGGCGATTCTTTTCTTCGATTTCATGGTTTTGCTCCTGCAAAATATCGTTTTGGTGCTGGATTTTATGATGCTGTTCTGAGAGCAGCGTTAGAGAACGCTGGCGTTCCCGGTATCGTTGGTACATCATCAGGAGGCCCAAAAGCGCGAAAGTAGCAACGAGCAGCAACCCGATCATTTGGTACCGCTCCATGATTTTTTCCTGATTCATCTCTGCAATTCTCCTCTCAGTTTGAGCCAGCCCGAAGGCGAGACTCAGCTCCTCCACCTGCCGCTTGTTGAGCTCCGTTTGCTGGTCAATCATGAGGTCATGGTAACGCCGATGGTATTGGAGAGCTTTTGGATAGTTGCCCAGATCTGCGTGGAGCCCAGAAAGGTCTTTGCTCACTTCGAGTAGCGAGGGATCATTTCCTAATTTTTCTGCCAGGTTTTCCGCTTTCTCCATGTAGGTGAGTGCTTCCCACAGACTTTCTTGGTTCCATGCGAGGCGTCCAAGTTGCAACGTAATCGATTGCACAAGAAGGGGAATATTCGCACGCTGAGCCTCTTCTAGCGCCTCGCGATAGTATTTTTCTGCAGTAGGGTAGTTGTTCATTTGCTGGTAGAGCTGCCCAATGCTATGTCTGCTAGAGATGACCAAGGCCGGATAATTCCTTTCTTCCCCGATACGAAGAGATGCTTGCTGAAATTCGAGCGCGTTTTCATAGTCACCCATTCCTTCATAGGATTTTCCCAAACCGCTGTAACTCTTAAGTTCAATCTCTTGATGCCCTACCTCTTTGGCGATTTGCAACGCCTCGGAGTAGCACTTAATTGCCTTATCTGGTTCTCCTTTGATGTGATATAGGGAGCCTATATTGAGCAAGGTAGAGGCTACCTGTGCCTCTTTTCCAGCTTTTCTAAAACCCTTTTCTACCTCTGAAAAGCGCACAAAAGCTTCTTCATAATTTCCTGCCATGAGGTGTGAGATCCCGAGGGCATTTGATACGAGCAGAATCAGCTTGTCATCTGAGGTTTTCTGAGCGTTGAGCAATGCCAACCCAAAGCGTTGCGAAGCTAGAAAATACTGCCCTTGGAGATGATGAAGCTTCCCTTGTGTGTGATAGGATTTCGCCAACAATACGGGTTGATTGAGCGAGTTGGCGATTTGAAAGGCAGAATCAGAATAGAGAATGGCTGCCTGCAGCTCGATTCGTTGGTGAATTTCGGCTAAGCGATGATAGAGGTCAAAGCGAGATTCTCCAAAAGTATTTGGTAGTGAAGCTTTTAGGCTGTCTGCATACTCTTGGGGGTTGGTAGAAAAAGCGGGAACAACAAGAAGCAGGAGGAAGCTAATAAATGATATAAAACGATGCAGCATATCGCGTTGCTTATCTCAAGTTGTTTAAACTATAAGCGTGGTCAGAAGATTCGATGAAGACAGGCTCTAATATAGCGAAAAACGTGAAAATCTCGTCGAGTCACGACCACCGTGGGATTCATATAGGAAGATAGAGAGTTTTTTTGATTTTTTTTCAAGGACAATTTTCGCATTTGTTCAAACCCGGAAATGAATATTCCTTAGGGATATAGGGAATTGAGTAAGGGTAATTTCGTATGTTCATGTATGTGATAATCAATAAGTTGCAAGTAGCGTATTTTAAATTTACTTGCTGCAAAGTATTGTTAGTCAGTAATATACAATACGTTTGAAGTACAGAACGTCGAATTAAACATACAATAAATGTATCATAAAAGTTTGGACAATAGAATATTATCGACTAATATTGAATTGTCGAAAACGATCAAACGCAACAAACCCACATCACTTTTTAATTCTCAATCATCATGAAATTTTTTACCCGCATCATCACCGCTACATCCGTATTTGCCCTCCTCTTTGTCCTTGCTGCTCCTCAGGTGCAAGCACAGTGGACACCTTGCGGTGCTCCTCTTGATTTCGGCGACTATTATGACGACATGCCTACTACCAACCCCGGCGACCTCGTGCTCCAGCCCACAGTATCGGCTCAGCCCAATCCAAGTTCTGGAACATTCATGCGTGTAGTTTATAGCCAATTGGACAAGCCAGGCACACTTTCCCTGTATGACCTCAGCGGCCGCAAGTTTGTAGAAGTTGCTGTAGGCACTACATTGACCGGCGATGCCGAGTACAAACTCCCGATCGCTGGCTTGAGCCCTGGTACTTATATCTTGGCTTTGAGTGATGGCACGCAGCGCGTAGCGCAAAAGGTGCTGGTCAGATAATCCCTCGCTATTTTGGGGGAATCAAAGAACTGCCTTTCACTTTTCCTTCGTTGGAATGGCCCAACCCTATTTCCATCGGTTGCTCTCTTCGAGCAACCGATGTTTGTTTTTGGGTGGCTAATGGCGATCCTTGACTTGATACTTCTCCTTTGCAGAGTTTCCCGTACCTTTGAGAAGTTATTTTAAATATTGCCCTTTCTCGTTAAATATGCAACTCTCATCTAAGTACGATCCTTCAAAGCTGGAAGACAAATGGTACCAAGCCTGGATGGACCATCAGGTGTTCCGGTCCCTTCCTGACCATCGTAAGCCCTATACCATCACCATTCCCCCACCAAATGTGACGGGAATCTTACACATGGGACACATCCTCAACAACACAATTCAGGATGTGCTCATCAGAAGAAAGCGGATGCAGGGCTTCAATGCGTGCTGGGTGCCTGGCACCGATCATGCTTCGATCGCCACGGAGGCCAAAGTCGTGCAAATGCTGGCTGATCAGGGAATTCGGAAGGAAGATTTGTCCAGAGAAGCCTTTCTAAACCACGCCTTCGCGTGGAAAGAAAAGTATGGTGGGATCATTCTCCAACAACTTCGCAAGCTAGGGGCCTCCTGTGACTGGGACCGCACAGCCTTCACCATGGACGAAGGCTACTCTGCCGCAGTGATCAAGGTCTTTTGCGATCTCCACGATAAAGGACTCGTGTACAGAGGCTATCGCATGGTAAATTGGGACCCACTTGCCCAAACGGCCCTATCCGATGAGGAAGTCTATCACAAGGATACCCAAGGAAACCTTTACCATCTTCGCTATGCCATCGAAGGCCAGGCTGACTCTTTCGTGACCATCGCTACGACACGCCCAGAAACAATCTTGGGTGACACAGCCATAGCCATTCATCCCGATGACGAGCGCTACTTCCATTTGCATGGAGCTAAGGCCATTGTACCGCTCGTAGGGCGAAGCATTCCCATCATTCTCGACACCTACGTGGACCGCGAATTCGGGACAGGCTGCCTCAAAGTCACCCCTGCCCACGATGTCAATGACTACGACATTGGGAAGCGTCACGGACTTCCTGTTTTGGATGTCCTGGAACCCAATGGCAGCATTTCTGCTGCAGGATCGCTCTACATTGGTCAAGATCGATTCGTAGTGCGCAAGCAAATCGCCAAAGATTTAGCTGCGGCGGGTGCCTTGATCAAGACAGAGCCTTATGTTCATTCTGTCGGATATTCAGAGCGAACGCACGCAGCCATCGAGCCAAGACTCTCCCAGCAGTGGTTTCTGGAAATGAAAAAATTGGCTCAACCTGCCTTGGATGCTGTACTCCAGGGAGAAGTCACGCTCATTCCAGACAAATTTGTCAACACCTACCGGCACTGGATGGAGAACGTCCGAGACTGGTGTTTGTCTCGGCAACTCTGGTGGGGCCACCGCATCCCCGCTTTTTATGTGCCAGGAACGGAGCATTGTATCGTGGCTGAAACACCTGAACTGGCACTCCAGAAAGCCCGATCGCTCACTGGCAACGATGCATTGTCCCTTTCTGATTTGCAACAAGACGAGGATGTACTCGATACTTGGGCCTCCAGCTGGCTCTGGCCCATTGCTGTCTTTGACGGAATCAATACGCCGGACAATCCGGAGATCAACTATTACTATCCGACTAACGACCTCGTGACCGCCCCGGAAATTCTCTTTTTTTGGGTGGCAAGAATGGTGATTGCCGGCTACGAATACCGCAAGGAAAAGCCTTTTTCCAATGTTTATCTCACTGGAATCGTGCGAGATGATCAGCGAAGGAAAATGTCCAAGTCTCTTGGAAATAGTCCTGATCCGCTGGACCTGATTGCTCAGTATGGGGCCGATGCCGTTCGGGTAGGCATGTTGCTCGCGTCGCCCGCTGGAAATGATTTGCTCTACAAAGAAGGGCTCATTGAGCAGGGAAGGAATTTCGCCAATAAGATCTGGAATGCGTTTCGCTTGCTTAAATCCTGGGACTTGAGTTCAGAAACTCCTTCAGAGCGCGAAGAGGCTGCTTTGATATGGATGGAGGAGCGAATCAGGGAAGCTGCTGTAGAGATTGACGACCACTTCGAAAAATTTCGGCTTTCTGATGCGCTCATGAGCGTGTATAAGCTGATTTGGGACGATTTCTGTAGCTGGTTTCTTGAAATGGTCAAGCCAGACTATCAGCAACCTTTGCCCAAGCAGACCTACGAGAGGGTAGTCGATGTATTCGAGAAAGTTCTTGCACTCTTGCATCCCTTTATGCCATTCCTTACCGAGGAATTGTGGCACGAGGTCCGAGACAGGGAGGCAGGAAGTTTTCTGTGTCTGGCAGAAATGCCCACTGGCGAACGGCGAGCATCTCCTGTATTGCAAGAGATGGAGCTGATTCAGGAGAGCATCACCGCCCTGAGAGGATTTCGCAAAGACAAGGGACTTTCATACAAAGAGTCCATTCGATTGGCAATCAATACTGACTCGCCTGAGATTTTTCAGCGAAATTATTCCTTACTCGATCGGTTTTTGAACCTGGAGGCCTTGGAAATTGTCAACGAGGCCACTGCGGGAACGGGTTCTGTTCGTGTGCGTGCCCATGAGTTTTATGTACCACTCGGTTTTGTGGATGTGGCTGCGGAACGTGAAAAGATTGAGAAGGAGATTGAATATACCCAAGGGTTTTTGGCGATGGTGATGAAGAAGCTCCAAAACGAGAAATTTGTGGGGAGTGCACCAGCCGATGTCGTTGGAAAGGAGCGCCAAAAACAGGCAGACGCGGAGGCGAAACTCGAAGTCCTGCGCAAAAGTCTGGCTGAGCTTGGGTAAATGAAAGAAAAATGGCCATCGGAGAGATACTCCGATGGCCATATGGTGAATCAGTGAAACGAAAGACACAGCCTTTCGATCAAAGATTGGGGATGATGAGCTCTTGTCCGGGATGGATGACATTGGGGTCTTTCAGAAGAGGACGGTTGGCCTCAAAAATTGCTTGGTACTTCATAGGGTCCTTGAAGTAGTGCTTAGCGATTAGGCTGAGTGACTCCCCCTTTTGGACGATATGCTTGGTGTAGTACGCTGTGTTTTCGACGGAAATATCCGCGATCAAATCAGCTGGAGCATCTCCGCCCACGCGCTTGATTTCATCCCAAAGTTGATTTTTGGCGTACTGGGTAGCTGCTACCCCGCCAATTTTGAGCTGTCCGCCCTCTTCGACGACAGACCCGTCTTTGACACCCAGCTCTTCTCCTAGTTTCAGGACAGAAGCATATTTGTTTTGCAGGCTCATAAAAATGTGTAGTTGTGAATGAAAATGCTAGAAAGGATCAGAAATATAATCAAGCTTTTAGGAAGATTCATCCATTAGATGAAAAAGTAATATTCAGGTCACAAAGATGCTATTTGACTTTGATCCCGCTGCTGATTTTCCTGTTTTCCTTCCCCTCGCCCATTTCTTTTAGCCTTCCTCCGGCAGTGCATCTGGAGGGGCTACTGTCGCCTTTTCATGGGCTAAAAGCTCCGTCTTGGCTTCCAGCCAGTGCAGGTCTTCCATGATCTGGATCAACAAATTTCGATGAGCGATAAAGTCTGCATGATTGTTTTCTGAAATCGGTTCGGCTGAAGGGGCATCTACTGTGAGGGGATCTACCGGAGTTCCATTTTTGTAGAATCGGAAGTCGAGGTGTGGCCCAGTGGAAAGGCCTGTACTGCCTACGTATCCGATCACATGGCCTTGGCTAATCCGCTTCCCAACCGTGATGCCTTCGCCGTATCGGGAAAGGTGTAGATAGGCTGTCTCGTAATTGCTGTTATGCTTGATGCGAATGGTCTTGCCGCCACCACCAGCCCAGCCGACCTGTGTCACAACCCCGTCGCCGACAGCGACTATAGGCGTTCCCATCGGTGCGGCGTAGTCCACCCCCAAGTGTGGGCGCCGGATTTTAAGCACCGGATGAAGACGGCTGTAGGAGAATCGTGAGCTGATGCGCGTGTAGGAAAGCGGTGCTTTGAGAAAAGTCTTTCTCAAGCTATTTCCCTCCGCATCGAAATATTCGGTTCCGTGGCCGTCTTGTTGGTCATAGCGAAAGGCGAGCAACTCCTTACCCAGGTGCTGAAAACTCGCGGAGAGGACATCACCAAATCCTGCTGCTACGCCATCTACTGCATAGGTGGTATAGAAGACTCGGTATTGATCACCTGTTTGCAATCCAAAAAAGTCAATCTCCCACGCATAAATGTCCGCAAGTGCATTGACCAGCGCAGGAGAGCCGCCAGCATTCACGATGGACATATAGAGCGAACTCTCGATCACCCCTGACAAACTATGCTTCAGGGTATCGATCTTGCGCTGCACGCGTCTCACCACGAGAGAATCTCCAAACTCTACCGCGACATATTCTACCGCGTTCGGCTGGTAGATGAAGCAGCGAGCCATCTGGAGGGAGTCATCCGAGCAAATGATCGTATATGGACGGTCAGCCTGAATTTTTTTTACATCAAATATATCTCCGGAGGATTGGGCTAGCTCAGCGACTTTCCCCATCGGAATGTGAAAGCGAGATAGAATCTCCGAAAGGTTTTCATTCCGTTTCACAACGGAATTGACTACCCGAAGGCCAGCAGTCTGGTACCCAAATACAACTTCATCGACTGGCGAAGGATTTGTAACTTGCGATTGATTTTCGCTGGTAGGTTGTGGGGTGCAGGCCCACGCAAGTGCCGCGACGCAAACTACGAGCGACAGCATCAGGCGAGAAGATTGATTCATGAGCAGGGGTAGATCTCTATGTTTGGTGAGCAAGTATGGTGATCTTCTTCGAAAAATTCAACATTTGATGAAATATTCGCATCCTATGGCCATGTACAACAAGCAAGACGGCAGGATTTTGAAGGCAAATCTTGCCACAGACCCGGTTCAAAGGAAGACGATTTCGTTTTACAAATATCACCAATTAGCAGATCCTCAAGCCTTTAGAGATTCGCTGTTTCTTACCTGGGATGAAATAGGGGTCAAAGGGCGGGTGTACATAGCTGCTGAAGGAATCAATGCCCAGATTTCGGTCCCGCTCGAAGCCTGGTCGCAGTTTCAGGCTCATCTCGACAGTGTCGATTGGCTGCGAGGTGTGCGACTCAACGTCGCTGTAGAAGACAATGGAAAATCCTTTTTTAAGCTCACCATCAAGGTCAGACCCAAAATCCTCGCCGATGGGCTGGAAGATGCCTCCTTCGACGTGACGAACAAAGGCCAGCACTTGGACGCTGCCGCTTTCAATGAGCTCATTAGCCAGAATGATACAGTGCTGATTGACATGCGCAACCATTACGAGACAGAAGTGGGGCATTTCAAAGGTGCCATCACCCCAGATGTCGATACTTTCCGGGATTCGCTGCCAGTAGTAGAAAATTTGCTACGCGAGCACGTGGAAAAACACATTGTGATGTACTGCACAGGAGGCATTCGCTGTGAGAAAGCCAGCGCTTGGTTCAAGCATCGGGGTTTTAAGAAGGTGTATCAACTCGAGGGAGGCATCATCAAGTACGCTCACGACGTGCAGGAGCAGGGCTTGGAAAACTTGTTCGTTGGGAAAAACTTCGTCTTCGACGAACGGCTGGGAGAGCGCATCTCCGACGAAGTCATTGCGCACTGTCATCAGTGCGGGGCGCTTTGCGACACCCACACCAATTGCGCTAATGTCACGTGCAACCTTCTTTTTATTCAGTGCGACACCTGTGCCCAGCGCCACGAGGGCTGCTGTTCCAGTGACTGCCAATCTATGATTCAGCTTCCCGAAGCAGAGCAGCAAGCCCTCCGAAAAGGCAAAGACAGTGGCGTGAGAATTTTTTCGAAAGGTAGGCCACAGCAGCAATCGGCGATTTGATCCTTTCTCCTTAGAAAGCAAACCGCAGGAATCCCTATGTATTAGCCTTCCCTTTCCAGGAATCCTTATTTGGTTTATTGCCTCACAATCATTCGTTTGACCATTCCTTTGCTCCCCTGCGTTACCTGAATTAAGTAAAGGCCTGGACTCACGTCATTTCGTAGATCGATCACTTCGCGGTAAGCGCCAGAGAAGTCCAGAAGGTTTTTAGAAAATACAATCTGTCCATTGGCTCCGTAGAGTCGAATGATCGTTTCTCCCCGGGTAGGAAGGTCAAAGTTGATGGTGAAAGCGCCTTGGTTGGGGTTGGGATAAAATTCGAAGAAGTCCATTTTTAGATTGGGCGACTCCATGTTCTGAGCAAGTTGGTCGCCCTCCTTTTGATCGCGTATGCGCACTTCTTCGATGATGCTTTCAGGATCCAATCGCTGTTCGGGATCCACACGAACCCATACTTTGGTGGCTTTGTAGCCTAGGATGGCTTTGGTTTTCTTGCGTCTTTCGTCGCGGAGATAAGAAATGGTCACTTTCTGATCTGGTGAGAGGGTGCGCATCACAGTAGAGAGGGTGTTATAATCGATTGTCCGTTTGCCATCAATTTTCATGATCACATCTCCTTGGCGAAGGCCAGCCCGGTCCGCTGCGGAGTTGCGCTCCACGCTCGCAATCGGCACTCCGGGTGCTTGGGTATTGGTACGGAGCGTGACGCCGAGGAAAGCTCTACCTTCCTCGATGAGCATCTGCTCGGGGCGCTGCACCACTTGTGGGGTGGGGGAGGAGCGGGCAGTGAGTTTGGCAACTGTTGAGTTTTCCTCGCCCGATCGGATATAGCCGATTCGGAGACTATCGCCAGGTGAGAGTGCACGCAGCACCTCGCTCAGCTCCCAAGCGGCTTGGATCTCACGATCATTCATCCGGATGATCACATCTTTGGATTGGAGGCCTGCGAGATCTGCCGCGCTTCCTTTCACCACACCTTGAAGATACACTCCCTGGAGGTTCTCCAGTCTCAAACTTCGGGCGAGTGCAGGGGTCAGGTCAGTAGGATACACACCTAAGTGGGCTTTCGGAGAATGGGTGCGCACTTGTTCGGCCTCTACTTGCATGGGTTTTCGACCAGCGAGGACAAGAGAAATAGATTGTAGAGTACCACCTCTACGATACTCAATATCGAGTGTGTCACCGGCATATTTTCCTTTCTTGGCTTTGACAAAATCATCAAAATTGCGAATCGACTGCCCGTCGATGGAAACGATTGTGTCACGGGAAAGCAGTCCAGCGCGCTGAGCCGCCCCTCCAGAAACCAGCGACTGGATCGGTACCCCTCGCGTAGCATGTCGGTCTTGGTTGAGATAAACTCCCATCACCCCCGCTTCACGGGTTTCTTCTTGCGGACGATAGATGTCAGCTTGCGCTTTTTGATCCTCTTCGTCGCTGATGATGATGGTCGTGGAAACCGACTCCCCCGGGCTCGTGCGCTTGAGTTGCGTCTGGTCGAGCCATGCTTCCAGATCGAAATCTGGCGCCTTGATGAAGGAAGTGTCAAACACACTTTTTCCATCCTCGGATTCGCGGGTGATCTGGATGGTGACCTTTTGCTGAGCAAGGAGCGGAGAGAGTGCTGAAACAACGGTGGACATAGCAAGAGAAGCCAAGAGCCTCAGCAGGAGTGAGTGGAAATGATTCATATTGAGTGCATCGTGCTTGCCTGGATCCCGGAAATGAGATTCAGGTTCATGTGATCTTTTTCTATCCAATGATAGGTAAAAGATAATAAAAAAAGTTTGTTAATGTTTTGATGATGAGTGGCTTATAAGGAAAAACCGCAATTCGTCCCGAGACGGAATTGCGGTTTGGCCACGCTGATATGTCGTTTGTCTAATCAGGTATTCCTTTGGTCGAAATTCTGAGGAACAATTTTTTATTGTGTGATCTCTAGAATTTTTTCATACAAATCATCTTCGTCACCGGGGGCATAAGAAGTGTGCTGGTACACGACATTTCCTTGGCCATCAAGCAAGAAGGTATGAGGAATATTTACGACGTTCATGGCGCGCTTAAAATCTCCGTTTTGATCGAGATACACTTCGTATTCCCACGCACTACTCAACACAAAGCTCCTCACACGCGAAGCGCTCCTGCTATCGTCGATGGAAATCGCGATGAGCTTCACGCCTGTTTCTTCCCGCCAGTCTTCATACACCTCTTCGATGGCCTTGAGTTCATTGAGACAAGGCTTACACCAAGTCGCCCAGAAGCTCACGATGATGGGCTTGCCACCGTTGGTAAAGGTAGTGGTGCTGATTCTGTTGCCTTGAATGTCTTCTATCGTCACCCCGGGTAGTTCGGTCTGTGCCTGTGCGTGGGTGACGATGATGATCATGGCCAGAATTCCAAAGAGTCGCTTTATCATGGTGGAGTTCAGTGTGAGATGTGTGGGAAGGAAATGGATGCGCGTAGGCAGCTGTTTGCTGGATCAAGAGGGAATGTCAGTGTGATTTCAGCTCCTTATTCCTCCTTTTGATGGCGCAAAGCAATATACGTCACTGAACTCAGATAGGTATCACAATATTGTTCGCCTCCTCAGACTTCCGATCTTTGGCTGCTTGTTCCAATCCCTTTCGCCAAAAGTACCAGCCAGCGAGCGCCGTCCCTACGACACCGATTCCCGACACCCAATATCCCGCCTGGAAGAAAAAGGCAACCCAACTGAGCTCCGGTGCGGCGAGGTTTTTGAACAACAGGACTCCCACACTCCCCAAATAGCCAAAAGCATCTGCCACATAAATCAGAAATCCGACGTTGCTGGCTTGTTTCATCGTAGCGATCAATCGGTCGAATAGAATGCTATTGAATGGAATATAGGCGATGTAAGTTCCAAATCCCGTCATGGCGATCCACCAAATGTCGCTGATCCAATTTTGGGAGAAGGCGAAGGTCGCGATGCCCAAAATCGCAAATCCCGATGCGATGGCTGCGTGGTTGATCATCAACGCCGAGAGATTGTTGCGAACGAGCACGAGCAACATAAGCAGAAGGAGTACTGCCACTGACACAGGGGCTTCCGTCTGCGAAAAGGATATGCTATGGTCTGGGCCTCTGAGCTCGATCCAAAATTCAGCCATGAATCCATCCCGAAAGTCGCGGTAGGCCGTGAGCAGAGAATACACCATCACGAGGAGCACCAAGCCCAAGGCAAATCTCCAGAAAAAAGCGCGGCGCTCCGTAGCCATCATCGGTACACGAACCGTTCGTAGTGCAACGTCCTCTTCATTAGGAGCCGGGAGCCGATTGAGCATCCAGACGGAGAGTAGGAGCGGGATCATAAAGATTGCGGCCGTAGCGATGGGCATCCACCACTCGGTGACCCCTAGCCCCATCAGCCATTTGCCCATGTCCTTCACCACACCCGAGGCAAAAATAAAACTTGCACAAAGCCCCAACCCCATGACTTCGGTCTGTTTGCGTCCTTCCAAATAAGAAAATACGAGGCCCCATACCATGCCCAGGGGCAATCCATTGAAAAACATCCACGGCCAATTATAGGGCGCCGGAGTCAAAGCAAATCCGACGAGCGCCACCCCAGCGACCGTCATGAGACCCAATAGAGTCCACGCACGGCGGTTAGAAGACATCTCCGAGACCACCTTGATGCCAATGAATTTTGATAGGGCATAGCCAATCACCTGCGTAATCACCAGCACCGACTTATATGTGAGGTCCCAGAGCTGTGGTGCATCGGCATAATCCGCTGCTTGAAATGCCTTTCGGAAGGAATACATGCACGTGTATGTGCAGAAGGCGACCACCGTCGCGAAAATGGTGAGGGCAACAGGACGTTGGTTCAGATATCGGGTAATCATAGCAAATACACGCGCTGAAATCTAAAGCTAAGTTGACGAAATAGCTCCGTCAGGACTTCATCACAGGATTTTTTCCGGGGATCCTCAGACCCCATCGGTCGAAAGATACTGCTTCCCATCGACCATCCCATAAGATACTCAACTCTCGAATCCCGGCTTCTCTCAGCACTTGGGCTGTCTCTGGAAAGGCGCCGTCAATCTCTCGGGGGTGATGTGCATCTGAATTGAGTGTCAGGCGAATCTTCATTTGGGCAGCCTTTTCCAAAATCCATCGGGTGGGGTAGGGATCTTTCACAAGGCCCTTGTAAATGCCGCGCGTATTGACTTCAAGAATGAGTCCACGGGACTGAATGGCCAAAAGTGTCTCTATGACAGCTCGTTGGTACCAGTCCTCATGTCCTGTAAAAAGATGCCCTTTCTCGTTTTGGATGATGATTTTGTCCAAATGACCTACGACATCAGGAGCGTCATTGCGCACCATTTGGCGGATGAGTCCATAGTAGTGCTCGACCGCCTGTTGGACGTTTCCATGAAAAATTGTTTCAAGACCTTCTAGAAATACTTCATGGCGGCCATCAATCTCCCAAGGACGCCCATCGGGGAGAGCATCTACAAAGTGGACTGATCCGATGATAAAGTCCAGCGATGAAGCCATAGTCCGCGCCGCTTGCGGACCCATAAGATCTGGAATATAATCTACCTCTAAGCCTCCATATATTTGGATCTGGTCGCGATAGGCTGCTTTGAGGAGGTCAATTTCGGCGAGGTAAGATGGCAGCCGTTCCGCTTTCATCGTCCACTTGCAAGGAAATGGCAAAGGCGCATGAGAAGATAGCCCCCAGGCACTAAAATTTCGACGAATGGCTTCTTGTACAAAGTTTTCCGGGTTCGCGGCTCCATCGCAGTAGTGGCTATGGCTATGGTAATTGGTCCAAGGCATATCAAGCAATCTAGGTGAACAATCCCCAGCGAACAACAAGATTTTGCCGTGGATTTGTCCTGAAAGTAAGTCGAAAGTCTCTGGGATTTTCTAAGAGCGGAAGAATTTACGATTTGGTAACCTCTGAACTCTCTAGTGATACTAATCTATGTATGGAAGCCATACCTTTGTGAGAAGGCACATCTCACCTCCTTACTCTTCATTCTTCTCTTTTTGCTCATGAGCACTCCTCTCCACACAGAAGTAGCCATTGTCGGTGCTGGCATCGTGGGATTGGCCCTGGCCTATCACCACCATCTAAGCGGCAAAAAAGTCACCATATTTGATCGTTCGGATCGTCCTCTCGGCGCCAGTATTCGCAATTTTGGGATGATATGGCCCATCGGGCAGGGGAGTGCTACTTTAGCGCGCGCCTTGCGTAGCCGACATACCTGGGAATTGCTTTCTGGCCAGGCTGGTTTCTGGTCAGAGGCCAAGGGATCACTTCATTTGGCTTATCGGGCAGATGAACATCAGGTCTTAGAAGAATTCATGGAGACCGCGCCAGACAAGGGATATCGCGTGCGCATGATGACACCCAAGGAAGTCCTGAAAGTCAGTGCTGCTGGCAAATCCCAAGGCCTGATAGGTGGCATGATGAGCGAAACAGAAATGATCGTAGATCCAAGGGAAGCGATCGCAGCGATTGCGCGCTTCCTGCAAGCATCTTGTGGAATCGAGATTCACTACCAGACCGCCGTAACGGAGGTGGAGGAAGGGCAGCTTCGCGCAGGAGGAAAGTATTGGCGATTTGATCTGCTCGAAGTCGCTTCTGGTGCCGACTTTGAGACGCTGTTTCCTGATTTGTATGCGCAGGCTGGATTGACGAAGGTCAAACTACAAATGATGCGGACCAAAGCACAGGGCAACGAATGGCGGATGGGACCTGCCTTATGCTCTGGGCTTACCCTCACACATTACCAATCGTTTGCCCACTGCAAAAGTCTTCCTGCACTCCGATCCCGAATTGCTCAGGAGATGCCTTGGATGCCAGCATGGGGAATACATGTGATGATGTCACAAAACGGCCAAGGTGAGTTAGTAATCGGAGACTCCCACGAATACGGCCCGGACCATGATCCGTTTTTGCGCGAAGACATCAATGATTACATCCTGGATTATCTCGCTACCTTCGCTCAGGCACCTGACTTGGCGATCCAAGCGCGCTGGTACGGGATCTACGCCAAAGTTCAGGGTCAGACAGAATTCATTGGTTTGCCCATGCCGGGTGTGCGGGTGGTCAATGGCTTGAGCGGGGCTGGCATGACATTGTCATTCGGTTTAGCAGAGGAATTGGTGGCTCAGGGTGTTGATCTCAAAATGTTATCGACAAGTTAACCGAACATCAAGGATTTTGTGTAATTTCAGCAATTCCTAAGATATGCCGTGCATGAAAGCTGTCTTGTTCGAATATGAGGATGATTTGGAGCTATTGCTCACATATCTCCTTGACAAAGAAGGATTTGACGTTCAAGTTGCTGCGACATTAGAGGAGTTGCGAGTACATCTTTTTTCCTCGGAGATACAGCTCGTTGTGATCGGGAACTTGGCCGAAAATGCTGTCGCACATGACACACTTTCGCAGATTGGTTCCAGTCTATTGTCGCCGCATTCGCTGGTGCTGCACCTTTCTACCAGCCATGATCTTTGCGAGCAACTTGCAGCCGAATCGCCCTCATGGCTTCATTGCGTAGAAGTCCCTTTGCCACCCAAGGCCCTTCGCGAAATTCTTCATCGTCTTCGACAGGAGTTGTTGAACGCTTCTGCTGCGGAATTTCGTCAGCCTGTTGTAGCTAGGTAATTGACCTTAGTATAGGAGATCAACATTCGTTCAGGCTGAGCCGTTCCGACATGCTTAGTTCCCATAGGTGCTTAGCTCCGCCATTGTGCGCTCCGACTTCCTTCGTTTATCCAATCCATCTTTTAGGGAAAGCACTTGCTCCACTACTTCTACTGTGTGGTAAGGAAAAGGCACGGGATTAGGCTGTGGCGATTCCACCCAGGTCTTCAGTTTCTCCACAGTCTCCAAGCTGAGTTTCGGAGCGGTAGGGCAGCCCATTTGAGCGAGGGCAGCGGCATTGCACTGCTGCTCGTATTGTCCTTTAACTGGGATGGCAAATACTTTTTTGCCTAAAAACATGGCTTCGGCGGGTGTCTCAAATCCTCCGCCAGTTAGCATTCCCTGACATTGAGCCATAGCTTGAAGAAATGACTCGTTGTGCACAGGAACCACCCGAATGTTGGGTGCCGGGCGATGTGCCTCCTTGGTGTATCTGGAAAAGATCAGCCATTCAGCTTCTGGAATCTCGCTTAAATAGCGGATGAGGAGGGGGTCTCGATAGGCTGGCAGGTACACAGCGAAAAACCCTTCTTGAGTAGCTGTGAGCGCTCGAACCTCGCTGCGAATCACCGGTGTGTGAATGAAATCATCATAGGCTTCGAAATGGAACCCAATCGCTCTTTGGGAAGGAGCGTAGTGCTTCAAGACCATTTCTCCAAATCGATCCTTCTTCTCTGGTCGAGGGCTTTTTGCGGAAAGGTATGCAGCCTGATGGCTCATAGCCACACAAGGAACTCCTTTATTGCGCGCTGCCCAGGCAGATACTGGTTCGAAGTCATTGACTACCAGGTCATATTGATCCACGGGTACCGATCGAATTTCCCGAATGAGTTGGCTTGTAAAATTGTCGCGGAAAGATTTGATCACGCTCACCCCGCCCTTGCGGTTGTAGCAAAAAGAAAACCCTTTGTATTGGTAGGTCAGCGGCCAGGGAAGGGCTACTTCTGACTGTGTACCACTGACCAGCAAATCGACCTCTGCGTAGCGGCGCATCACAGGGATGATTTCTCTTGCTCGGCTCAGGTGGCCATTTCCAGTACCTTGAATGGCGTAGAGTATTTTCATGAGCAAAGGAAGGTAAGGGGAATGTTGATTGTGTAAACGCGAATCAATATATGAAGATAGGCAAAATCAACGAGTGGCTCGCGGAATAATCCGACACAGAATTCACACTGTTACCAATTCTCGAATTGGATTGATCAAGATTTCCTTGATTCTCTGGGGCACCACCTCTTCTGCCTCTTCTTCGGCAGTTTCACCTTGGTATTGATAGAGGCTCCAGCTGCCGTTGCTATATTCAAGAGATGTCAGGCTTTCCACCCAGTCGCCCGAGTTGAGGTATTGTACTTCTCCTTTTTCCGTGATGATTTTGCGCATTTCAGGATGGTGAATGTGTCCACACACCACATAATCATACCCGCTCTCAATGGCAAGATCGGCGGCTACTTGTTCGAAGTCAGAGATAAAGCTCACTGCGCCCTTGACACTGGCTTTTATTTTCTTAGAAAAAGACATTTTCTCACGGCCAAAGCTTGTGAGGCAGCGATTGATGAAGCTGTTGAGGAAGATCAGGAAGTCATACCCAATCCCACCGAGCTTAGCCAGCCACTTGGCGTGTTGCATACTTGCATCGAAGATGTCACCGTGAAAGAACCAAGCCTTTTTTCCATCTACTTCCAGCACCAGCTTATCGCGAAGGTGAAAATTGCCTAGGCTAAAGTCCGTGAACTTTCGCAGCATTTCGTCGTGATTGCCGGTCAGATAATAGACGGTGGTACCCTTGGCAATGATTTTGACCAACTCCTTGATTACAAGCATGTGAGCCTTGGGCCAGTACCGCTTGCTAAACTGCCATATGTCGATGATGTCGCCATTGAGCACAAGTACTTCTGGTTGAATGCTCTTCAGGTAGTTGACTACTTCTTTCGCTTGGCAGCCGTAGGTGCCTAGGTGGATGTCGGAGAGAACAGCAATGTCGAGTTGGCGCTTCTTACTCATCAGATCAGGTAGTTGGGTAAAAGATGATGTTGCCAGATAGCACCGCCTCTAAAAAAAATAGTTGCCTCGATACAGCGCGTCGAGGCAACTAAAGGATCCCTTTGTGTTGGAATACACTGGCATCATAAGGAGGAACAGAATTCGAAGTAAATACGCAAGGCAATATCCTATCCGCAATGTAAGGGCAAAAGAGCGCATCACATTTTATCTAATCATTACCGATAGAATAAGTTTGCACGCCTCCGCTACCAATGATCTCCTCTAATATGATCGGCGAGTTAAGAAATCTGGTTGTGTAGGCAACATCACTGGTTTCAACGTTTCCTTGCCCAAAAGAAACATCACACTTGTTTTTTAAACTTATCGATGAATGAAAGGAAGGGTTTGGTATTCTGCATGATATAAAAGTGCAGATAAGGAAACCCAGCTTCTAGCAATTCTCTGGATTGTTTCAATGCCCATTCAATACCGACCTCGATTTCTTCGGCGCGGGACTTCGCAGCTAACATACGAGATGTGAGTTCAGTAGGAATGTCAATGTGAAAGACAGCCGGAAGGCTGGTCAAGTGCGCGGAACTGGTCATGATTTTCATTCCCGGAATGATCGGCATCGTGATGCCTGCCTCTCGCGCTCTTTTCACAAAGTTCACGAACTTGTCCGTATCGAAAAACATTTGAGACACAGCATAGTGGGCGCCTGCTTCCTGTTTTCGTTTGAGAATCTCCAAGTCAAAGTCAAGATTTGGTGCCTCGAAATGCTTTTCAGGATAACATGATACACCGATACAAAAGTTGGTTTTGTCTGCATCGATCAGGTCATCGATGTAGCAGCCTTGGTTCATGTTGCCGACTTGCCTCACAAGGTCGAGCGCGTGATGGTTTACGGTTCGGTCCTGCGGAATGGGTCGATGGCTGATTTTATCGCCTCGAATGGCGAGGATGTTTTCTATCCCAAGAAAATTCAACTCAATGAGTGCATCCTCAGTTTCTTCCCGGGTAAAACCTCCACACAAGAGGTGCGGGACTGGTTCGAGATTGAATTTATATTTGATGGCGGCGCACAGCCCAAAGGTGCCTGGGCTTTTCCGCTTCACTTTCTTTTTAAAGGTGCCGTCCTTCATTTCTTCCCACATCACTTCGGCAGCATGACTCGTGACGTCGATGAATGGTGGATGAAGTGGCACGATGGACTCGATGGCTTGGTTGAGCTTGGCAAGACTTCCGCCCCGCTTGGGAGGAATGATCTCTACGCTGACCGAAGGATTTTTTGTGTTGTGAAGGTGGTCAATAACTCTCATGCGATGATGTTGTCCGATTTTGGGCGAAAATAGGGAGAAATCAACTAACGGGTCGAATTAAAAGGAAGAAACAATCTAACAGCCCCATCCAAACGCTTCTCGCTGGAGAATGGTTTGAAGAAAGCTGTCACACATTTTCAACTCTATCGGCTGGCGAATTAAGCCCCTCCAGGGCTTCCCAACCCTCAACTCTCCCAACTCCCAACTCTCCCAACTCCCAACCCTCCCAACTCTCAACTCTCCCAACTCCCAACTCTCAACTCTCAACTCTCCCAACTCCCTATACTTGATAACAATTACTTGATTGTGATAAGATTATTTTTTTGTATAGAGA
>DAITMB010000069.1:0-25970 GCA_036835375.1 Bacteroidota bacterium | reverse complement strand
GATGGGATCAAGCACTTCGAAAAGGAAGCTGAGGTCGTCGTCAAGGACCTTGCAGAACTGTTAGCGGAAAATATGGGATAATCTCAGATACGCGCCCCTGCTACGCGTGGTGCTTCTTCATAAAATTGGTAGGTGCCATGCCGGTCCATCGCCGGAATACCCGATTGAAATAAGACAAGCTATTGAATCCGCACTCATAGCAAGCGTCGGTGATCGTCTTGCCGGGCTGCGAGAGCAGGCGCTTGGCCCGCTTGATTCGCTCCCTGTTTACAAAGTCCACCGGGGTGACGCCCAGCTCTTTTTTGAAAGCTTTAAAAAACTGCGCCCGTGACAAACAGGCTTTGTCACAAAGCTCATCCACATGAATGGCTTGGTCCAAATTTTCTCGAATATACGTCACCGCAAAAGCCAGTCGATGATGTGAAGCATGGGCATGTGCATGATCAATGAGCAAATGCCGAGCTTTCGTTTGCATCACCCTCAGTAATAATTCTTGCAAAGCCTGCTGCGCAAAGTGGTCCTTGGCGACATGATCCTCTCGAAAGATGCTCATGATCCGCTGGAGGGTGCTGACCATGTCTTCAGACTTCGAGAAGTGATAGTTTTGGTCATACAGCTCCCAGTCACTGCCTTCTTCGAGTCGCGGAAAGTATTGATTGAATTGATCGACGGTGTTTCGAATAAATTCGGATGAAATCGTCAATGCGAGGCATTGGGTTGGTTCTTCTGCCTGCGCATCAGGAAAATCGATGTACATCGGTTCTCCGGCTGGCATCAGGAGGGCTTCGCCGGGCAAATAGTCGAAATGGCGATTTTCTCGAAGGTGCATCACCTTTTTTCCGCGAATCATGCTTGTGAGCACCGTGTCCCCAAACTTCAGCGGCACTTCATAAGACGGAACATTCGTCTCGTAAAGATTCAATTCAGCTTGGCCCAGCGTCCAAGCCTTTCTGTGCTCTACCAAAGGAGCTCGTTCATGGATAGCCATACAGTTTCGCGAGTGGGAATAAGCGTAAGTAGAATGAGGTAGTCCGAAGCATAATATAAAGAATACCAGCGAAAAATGCAGTGCAAATACCTGGTGCTTTCGGAGAATGAGACAATTGTACAAGTGGTTGCGGAGAATCGTGAAAGCCCAACGAGAATAGACTGAGGACATTGAAGTCATTCAAATATGTCATCTGAGTAGCTCCTCGCGAAGCTGATTCGACACACTCACTCGACATTCTATTTCTGTCAATTTTACCGTCATTTTATTTACGCATCATGGCTACTACCACTGCCCAAAGCAATTCAACCCTCACCACTCGCCCTACTTTCAAAGACAAGTACGACAACTACATCGGCGGCCAATGGGTCGCGCCCAAGAGCGGCGAATACTTCGACAATGTGTCTCCTGTGGATGGCAAGGTCTTCACTCGTGTAGCGAGATCCGGAGCCGAAGACATTGATTTGGCACTTGACGCCGCACACGCAGCATTTCGAAGCTGGTCGAAGACTTCGGCCGCGAATCGCAGCAATGTGCTCCTTAAAATCGCCGATCGCATTGAGGAGAATCTTCTCTATCTCGCCTCCGTCGAGACCATCGACAATGGCAAAGCCATTCGCGAATCTATTCATGCTGACCTGGCTCTTGTTGTGGATCACTTTCGCTATTTCGCCGGCGTGATTCGAGCCGAAGAAGGAAGTGCCACAGAGCTAGACCACACGACCGTCTCCCTCAACATCAAAGAGCCAATTGGGGTGGTGGGACAGATTATTCCTTGGAATTTCCCGCTGCTGATGGCGACTTGGAAGGTGGCTCCCGCCTTGGCTGCAGGTTGTTGCGTGGTACTCAAGCCCGCCGAGCAGACACCTACCAGCATCATGGTTCTCATGGAACTCATCGGCGACTTGATTCCTGAAGGAGTGCTCAATGTCGTCAATGGATTCGGACCCGAGGCTGGCAAGCCACTCGCCCAGTCGCCCCGCGTTGCCAAAGTCGCGTTCACAGGCGAAACAACAACGGGTCGCCTCATCATGCAATATGCTTCGCAGAATCTCATTCCCGTTACGATGGAACTCGGGGGGAAGTCTCCCAACGTATTTTTTAGCTCGGTGATGAATGAAGACGACGCGTTTCTTGACAAATGTGTCGAAGGAGCTGTGATGTTTGCCCTCAACCAAGGCGAGGTGTGTACCTGCCCTTCTCGGATATTGGTGCAAGAGGACATCTATGAGCCATTCATGGAGCGGGTGATCGCGCGGACCAAGGCCATCAAGATGGGCAACCCGCTAGATACGACCACGATGATGGGCGCGCAGGCGTCAAAGGATCAGTATGAAAAAGTGCTTTCCTACATCGACATTGGTCAGAAAGAAGGGGCGGAGGTCTTGGTCGGCGGGGCACCAGCCAATCTTAACAGTGGCCTCGAAACGGGTTATTACGTGCAGCCAACCATCATGAGAGGGCACAATAAGATGCGCGTTTTTCAAGAAGAAATCTTTGGTCCGGTGACCTCTGTCACGACCTTCAAGACGGAAGACGAAGCCATTGCCCTCGCAAACGACACCCTCTACGGCCTAGGGGCGGGGGTGTGGAGCCGCGACGCGCATCAGCTCTATCAGGTGCCCAGAGCCATTCAGGCAGGGCGGGTATGGGTCAACTGCTACCATCACTATCCTGCTCATGCGCCCTTTGGTGGCTTCAAGAAATCGGGGTTTGGGCGGGAAACCCACTTGATGATGCTCAACCACTATCGCCAGAACAAAAATATGCTCATTTCCTATAGCAAGGAAAAACTTGGATTCTTCTAAGGCTGATTTCGGATCGTGTTCTTTCCCTCCGGACTTCTCCAAGAAGCTCCGGAGGGACTTTCCATGCTCGATTACCCCTCTTTTGCGAAACACCGATTTCGCTCACTGTTTCCCCCGTTTTGTCCAATTGATTCCATATCAACAACACCGAAAGATGCTATTAACCCGAGTTTCCCTCACCGAAGACGCTGCCGAAGTCATTGATCGACTTCGCGGCATTCACGGTCCCTTGATGTTTCACCAGAGCGGAGGTTGCTGCGACGGCTCCGCGCCCATGTGCTTTGCGCAGGGAGACTTTATTGTGGGTCCCAGCGATGTGTTCCTCGGCGAAGTGTATGGCTGCAACTTCTACATGGGTGCCGATCAATATGAATACTGGAAGCATACTCACCTCACGATCGATGTGTCGCCGGGTAGAGGTGCCAGTTTTTCTCTGGAGATTCCTTTGGGATTGAGATTCCTTATTCGATCCCGCATCCTCAGCGAAGAAGAGAGTGCCATGCTTCCTCCTGTGGAACGCGTCAAAGACTGATTTAACACGAAGTGAAAAATTCGAATCGGGTACAAAACAGGTTGTATTTAGACAGATCTAGTTTGCATTTTCACCGCTCAGCACGTCTAAATGCAAGTTCATTCTATTTGGCGGAAACGGTCAGATCAAGGGCAATAATTTCGTCCACATTTCCAACGAAACTGCCTTTTCCTTCATGAATCCTCTCTCTCGCCAGCTTTTGCCGCTCTTGTTGCTGCTCTGCCTCCCCGTTCTCCTTTTCGCTCAATGGACCAACCTCGCCAATGGGCAATTTCGCCGATATGAAGGCCAAACGGTCCTCTATCAAGGCAAACTTTTCGCAATCACGGGCTTCAAGCCCGGCCTCAAGATCGAAAGCTCGGTCGAGGTCTATGATCCCGCTACCAACACCTGGACTTTGTTGGCGCCCATGCCGCTTTCCAAGTACGAAACCGACCCTGAAGAAGCTGGTGTCACACACATGGGTGTGGGCTTGGTGGGAGATTCCATCTGGATTGTGGGTGGAAGAACAGGGAGCAACCCTGGCCCAATGACCGAAGAAGTGTGGATATACGACATTGCTGCGAATGTGTGGACCGCCGGTCCTGACCTGCCCTTGCCTATCGCCGGGGGTGGGATGGCTGTGCTGGGCAGAAAACTGTATGTTCTCGGAGGCTTCACAACCGCCTGCAATGGAGACCAGAGCAGCTACCACCTCACCCTCGACGTGGATGCCTGGCTCGCTAATCCTGCAAATACGTGGGTCAATGGTCGCACCCCCATGCCCAACCCACGCAACCACATGGGTACGACAGCTATGGGCGGAAAAATCTACGTTTTTGGCGGTCAACTCGGCCACGACTGTTGCGCATCCGGCATCCCTTGTGGCGTGAATTCCAAGTTTGCACAAGAATACAATCCCCTCACAGATACCTGGCGACCTCTGCCCAATCTTCCCTACATCCGCTCCCACGTAGAAGCCGCCACCTTCCCTATGGATGGCAAACTCTACGTGAGCTCCAGTGTGACAGGAGCCACCATTGCCAACACGACGATGGAGTATGATCCCAACGCGGATTCTTGGTCAATCAACGCCGCTTTGCAGTTGCCCACGGGCATCCTCGCGCCCATCATGCGGCCCATTGGCAATCAGATGTATCTCCTCTCGGGTGGTTACGGTGGCGTAAACAATCCCACTGACTCGGCCAAAGTGCGCACCTATGCCCGCAACCCCCAGCACACCCTCGGCTTCACGCAAGATTCCATGAGTTTTCTTGTGTATCAAAATGGGCAAGCGACGGGGGAGAATTTCTATTTCACCCTCGACGGAGCCGCTAACTATCAGCTCAGTTTGGCAGCACCTGCCCCTTGGCTCACGTTGCTGACACCTTCCACTGGCAATGTATCTCAGGTTGGTCGCGATCTACGCTTCGAGATAGACGTCACTGGCTTGCCTGCGGGTGATTACACCGCTTCGGTAATTCTCACAGGCTCTGGTCCCGATGTTTTGAATCCTGCCAGCACCGTTACGTTCACAGCTGATACCCTCGTAATCTCGCTACACGTAGGCCCTTCTCCCGATGGCGTAGTGGAACTTTCCTCCGACGATTCCTGCGAAGAAGTAGAAGTGGGTAGTTCGGTCAGCCGCTTGGTGAGCCTTACGACACCAGGTGGAATTCCCGTGAATTTCACTAACCTGTACCTGAGCAACACGACTCATTTTCAACTGGTGAATCCTCTTCCTACTGGCCTTGTCGCCAACGGAAGTGCGCTTGTGGAGATCAACTTTTCTCCCTTAACTAGCGGAACCCTCAGTACCGAATTGATCTTGATTCACGACGGCCCCTTTTCGCCCGATACCCTGCTGATTACGTGCACAGCTGTGCCTCCCTGTGTGCTCCCGGCGGACTGGGTGAGCACCGACTTGGGAACACCGCTCTTTGGCGGTGCTGGCTGTGTGGCAGACAATGTGTACTATCTGCGGGCTGCTGGAACAGACATTTGGAGCTCCGCCGATCAGGGGCATTTCATGGGGACGCGCGTAGTTGGAGATGGGGAGGTGATCGTGCGGATCAGCCACATTGATCTGGTGAGTACCAATGCCAAAGCGGGCTTGATGATGCGTACGTCTCTGAGCAACGATGCCGCGAATGTCTATATCGCTGCGACTCCTGCCGACGGGGTAGGCTATCAATACCGTAGCGTGGCTGGCGCGAATACCAACCAGACCAAGACCAATGGCATTCAAGCGCCCAGATGGCTTCGACTTACCCGAACAGGTACGATTGTTCAAGGTGACCAGTCCGTGGATGGGATCACGTGGACGAAAATTGGTGGCGGTGCCAATCCGCAGTCCATCGCCCTTGGTGATACCGTGTGGGTGGGTCTGGCCATGACCAGCAAGGACCCTACCCAGCCTGGAAATGCCATTGCAGATAATTTTTCATTGAATTTTACCCCTATCTCCTTTCCGGTAGAATTGATCTCCTTCGAAGGACAGTGGCTCGACCGTCAAGTAGCCTTGCGCTGGGAATCCGCCTCTGAGCTTGCATTTGACCGCTACGAAATCACTCGAATGAATGCTCAAGGGAATTTCGAGCGAATCGGACAAGTGCCCGGAACGGGTCAAGGGAGCTACCTCTGGATCGATCAGGCTCCCCCTATCGCCCCACGGCACGTGTATCGCCTCTCTATGGTAGATCTTGATGGAACAGTCACGTATTCTCCGCTTGTGGAGCTGAGCAGCCCTGAATCAGATCCGTTTATTTTGGCAGTGAATGACAACAGCATAGAGATCAACTGGCTGCTCATGCTTCCTGAGGTTGAAATCAGACTCATTGACTTGACTGGCAGGACAATGCTGCGGCAGAAGGTGCGCCCGCAACCCGGCGCCACGCTTTCACTCCCCACAGCAGGGCTTGCTGCTGGCTGGTATCATGTGCAGATGATTGGGGATGAGATCTTTGGCAAAAGTGTGATTCTCCGCTAATTCTGGCGTTAACCTAGTCGAATTATTTCTCTTTGAATGAAGAACCACGCAGAATCAGTCGCCCGACTGCTGCTGCGTGGTTCTAGTTTTGTTGACCAAAGTTGCCGATGGCCCATTCCCTTATGCACCTTCCAATCAATGACAAGGGCGGCTAGCGATCATTTTTTTCTAATTGCTTGATCACCACAGCAAAATTTTTGGGCAGCGGTGCTTCCACCGTGATCATTTCTTCACTCTCGGGAAGTCGAAAGCTGACCGACGCAGCGTGTAACAAAAACCCGTGGTTGAGGGGTTGCTCTTCCCGTCGGCCACTGGGTTTGTATTTTCGCTTGATCGCCGAGAGCAGAAGATCCGCGCCGCCATAGAGGGTGTCACCCACAATGGGGCAACCCTGAGCTGACAAGTGAACTCGGATCTGATGCATACGACCTGTGACAGGCTCACAAGACAACAAGGTGTGGCTTCGAAATGTCTCCAGAGTATTGACGAGCGTCTGGGCTGGTTTACCTTCGGGCTTGCTCACGAAGACCTTTTTATTAGACGTCACGAGAAGAGGCAAGTCAATCAAGAGATCTTCGTAGTGATGGACACCTGCCACGAGGGTGACATATCGCTTACGAATGGTTCTGTGTTGAAATTGGAGCGAGATGTCGCGATAAGCCTCTGCATCGCGCGCCAGGATGAGGGCGCCGCTGGTGTGCTTGTCCAGCCGATGACATAGCCTCAATTCCGGATCATAGGCCCGAGCCAACTGCTGCACATGCAGGGAATCTTTGTCTTCGAGGCTCGCAAGATTCGAGGGTTTATCAATCACCATCACCCGCTCGTGCTCAAACAAGATGAGGTCTGGAAAAGAAATAGGAGAAATAGTAGGCATGATGGGCGAAGTTCATCGAAAAAACTCGATTTCCAGAATATAAAGTATCAGATCTCCCGCCTCAGCGCTCTTCCTGCTCGGCAAATAGCCCAAATAGCCAGCCCCAATCTTGCATCTGCCGGTCGAGAGCGAGGTAGTTGGGTTCATATTTTTCCACCCAAGCCCAAAATTTATCGCTGTGATTCATTTCCCGAAAGTGCATCAGCTCGTGAAGGACCAGGTAGCGCGTGATGACTTCGGGCAGGAAAATCAACAGCCAGTTGAGGGTCATGTTGCCCAAGCTGCTGGCAGAACCCCATTTGGAGCGAAGATTTTTTTTCACTGTCACCCGGTTCAGTGGCACACCCAGTTGCCGTGCATATTCTGCTGCATAGCTTGGGAGTAATTTTTCTGCATAACGAAACAAGCCCACAAAGACCAACTGTCGCATGTCGGCACCTTCTGGGCCCATAAGCCTCACGACCCCGTCTTTCACCGTGATGCCGGCCCGCCTCCCCGGTTCGATGATCAGGCCGTAGGTGTTGCCGTGAAGTTGGATGGACCCCTTGTGAGCCGCTGCCCACCAGGCATCTTGTTGCCGTTGGTCTTCGATGACTTTGGGCAAATGAGCTAAAACCCAGTCAGCGCTTTGGTACACCGTTCTTTCTGCGGCAGCGGTCCATCTGCCCCCCGGCACCCCGACACGGAAGCCACCATCAGCCGCATGATACTTAATAACAACCCTCCTGCCTTTGGTACTCGTGATCAAAAATCTCACGTTGGTACCGCCCAGGGTCAAGTCTATATAGTTTTTTACCTTCATTAGCCTCGAATTTACGACCTCGTCTAGTTAGGGACAATTGGGGCCTCCGGAATTGCATAACTTTCCCTATCTTCGTACCCTACTGGAAATTGCTTAAAGCATGAAATTCGTCAAACAAGCTGAAGAAAGATATACCGTGCTCAAGTTGCTGGAGGAAAAGCTGGATACCCGAATTTCTCCGCAACTCAAGAGCGAGTTTATCAATATGAATACCTTGGGGATCAGGAACATTATCCTCAACCTCGACGACGTCAAGTACGTCGATAGCTCTGGACTCTCGGCCATCCTCACCGCAAACCGCATTTGTAGCTCCAGTGGAGGAGTTCTTGTCCTGTGCCACCTCAACCCACACGTCGAAAAACTGATCACCATCTCTCACCTCACCAGCGTGCTCAACGTGCTCCCCACAGAAGCGGAGTCTCGCGATGCGATTTTACTCGCGGAGCTGGAGCGGGAAATCATGGACGAAGGGGGTGACAGCGATCTTGACTGACGCGCCCCCTGCACCTTGCAGGATGCTGATGGTTAGTGGCAACAGCTCTAACTAAGTCACTCATTTAGATTTGGCTTAATTTCTGCGCGAACTGCACTCACCAGCCTCCTCTCCAATCTTTTCTCTTTTGAGCCAATTTACCGTCACCATCCTAGGCACCAGCGCCGCGATCCCGACCAATAGTCGCAGGCCATCGTCACAGGTCGTCACCATCAACGATCGTCACTATCTGGTGGACTGCGGAGAAGGTACCCAAATGGAGCTCCTGCGGAGAAGGGTGCGCTTCTCCAGATTGGATGCCATGTTCATTTCTCATCTTCACGGCGACCATGTGCTCGGAATACCGGGCCTGCTCAATACCCTCAGCTTGTATGAGCGAAATTTTCCGCTCAAGCTTTTTGCACCAAGCGGCCTAAAGGAAATTCTGGATATGGTCTTTTCTCATACCCAGAGCTACCTCAACTACCCGCTTGAGTTTTACCCGCTAGAGGCATTCGAGCCAGGCGACGTTATTTTCCAGACCGACCGCATGGAGGTCTCCCTCCTTCCGCTAGAGCACCGCATTTTTTGCCGTGGATTCAAGTTTCGCGAAATCAATAAGCCCCCTAAATTCGATTTCTACAAAGCTAAGACCCTCCAAATACCCAATCCATACTTTCGATTGCTCAAACTTGGCAACAATGTCACACTGGAAGACGGGCGGCAAATCACTCCAGACCAAGTTCTTTCGGGCCCTGACGCACAAATCAGTTATGCGTACTGCTCCGACACCAAATACAGTGAAGCCCTGATCGACTACATCGAAGGAAGTCACGGATTGTACCACGAGGCTACATTTCTCAGCAACATGGAAGAGCGGGCTACCCTGACCTATCACAGCACGGCCCGTCAAGCAGCCTCCATTGCCCAGCAGGCAGGTGTCAAACGATTGTATTTGGGCCACTACTCAGCCAGATATTTGGCCCTTGAGCCCCTGCTAGAAGAAGCCAGAGCTGTATTTCCAGCCGCAGAGCTCGCTCGCGAGGGCATGATCATTGACCTCGCAGATCTTTGAATGATATTTCTTTGAGCAGTTCCCTGATTTCTGTGGAATTCAATAGGTTGAAAGTTCCAATATTTCATTATTTTAGGGGAATTGGAAAGAATCCATATATTTTCCGGCATTCCCCGGTGTGTATTTCCCCTTTGATCTGGCTGTCTCGTGGATATATTGGAGCGTATCATCGAAAATCTGACCAGCGATGAAGTGCGCAGGTTCAAAATCCTGTCTAACCGATTCAAGGCCGATGAAGAAAAAAAACTACTGATTCTTTTTGACGCCATCCGATCTGGCGGCTTTAAGAATGTGGAAGAAGACGTAGTTCAACAACTTTACGGCAGTACCGACCCCAAATCTAAGAACACCTACTATCGACTCCGGAACAAGCTCCTTTCCAACCTCGAGAAATCCCTCCTCTTTTATCACTACAATTACAAAAACTCTATAGAGAGCCTCAATAATTTGCAGCTCTCCATGCTTTACCAAGAGCGGGGCCTCTATCGAGAAGCTTACTATAGCCTAAGAAAAGCCGAAAAAGTGGCTTTAGAGCAGGATCAGTTTCAAATCTTGGAGGTCATCTACGATGACATGGTCCGGCTGGCTATCCACCACGACGTGGATATTGAGCAAGTGATTGAACGGCGGCGGTTCAATCAAACCAAAATCGATTTTATTCGAGCCAACTCTGAAGTGCTGGGGATGGTGACGCAAGGGCTCATGCGACGCAACTTCTCAAGGAGTCGCAGTAGCTCCACTGTGATCGAGACACTCCAAAAAATCCAAACGCAACTCGAGGAACACAAGCACCTGTTTCTTTCTTCGTCTGGTAGAATATTGGTACTTCGAACAGTCGTGTCTATTCTGATCCAAAAATCCGCATGGATGGAGCTATCAGAATACACCGAAAGAATTTTTCGGGAGTTCGAACAAGAAAATATTTTCCAAGCAGACAATCATCCTACCAGATTGATGCTCAGAATATGGAGAATTAATGCTCTGCACAAAATCTTGAACCTTTCGGAAGCTGAATCAATCATTGAAGCATTAGAAAAAGACCTCAAGCTTTTCAAGCGACAGAATTACAATGAATTTGCTTTTCACTTTTTCTCAGCAAAAATATTCCACCTCAAGCTGAAGGGGCAAATAGATGCCGCCGCAGAAGTCTTAGCCTCCGCTTTGGACAATCCTGACATCCTCCACCAAGAAATGTATGAGGTGTATCTCTTGATCTCTCTGGCAGATCAATATTTCTGTCAGGGAGCGTTTGAGCAAGCCACTGCGACCATTCGCTGCATCATCAGCCACGCTGGGTATCAACTGCTGGATGAGGAACTTCAATTCTTCATCCAACTATTTGAGATCGTCAATCTCCATGAAGCCAAGCGGTTTTCGGAGGTAGAAGCAGCCCAGAAAGCGCTCCGAAAAAAATACAAAAAACTCCTTAAAGACGAGTTTTACGCCAAATCAGATCGATTCTTAGACATTGTTTCCAGACTCAATACGGCTGCATCTGAAGGAAAAAAGATGATGCTTCGGTCTGCCTATGAGGGATTTGTGAGAGATTTCCCTCCTTCTGAGATCGGCGGAAATGAGATTTTCCTTTTTGAGCTTTATCTCCAGTCTAAGCTCGACGATACCAAATCATATTATCAACTTCTGGCAGCAGAAGCCGAACACAGATCTCACAATTCTTGGTAACAACTTTCCCGACAGTTCCAAATCTGGCCCCACCCAGCTTTTAGGGGGGCATCGAATCAACTTGTCCAGGAGGAGTTTTTGGTAGGGGTGTTTCCAGATAAAGCTTTTCTTCAAGAAAATCGACACCGCTCACACATCAAAAGAAGCCTCATCTACCTGAGCAGAGGAGGCTTCTTCTGGTTCAACTCTGGTACAAAATTCAGAAAGGAGACAAAGTGAGGCTTGCTAGCTAACGAGCTTATAAGAAGAATCTAGCGAATGCATTTATTGATTGATGGTGCTTCCGCTCCATCGGTTGATTCCATTGCTGAGCGACCAATAAATCACTCCTTCAGTAGCGGTAGCAGGTATTTCTACGGTCCACTCTTGCGGCCCCTCTGGCAAAAAGCGTTGCTCTCTGTGAAGAATGCGGCCAGATGGGTCATACCACGTAAGCTGCAGATCCGAAGCTTGGTCCAGCGAAATTTTGATTGTGCGCTCAGATCTTTGACCAGTATTTCCACTCATCGTGGGGCCTGGGTTGAGGAGGTGCTGAGGAAAAATGGTCGCCGATGCAGTCCCCATTGACTTGCGAGCAGCATTCTGCTGTACTTGGATGAGTTCGTAGGTGTTGAGTCCAAGGCGAGGGAACCTATCGGTTGTCTCATACCAAACTGGTGACTCAGGCGACGAGACCGCAGGAATGACAGCAATGACTTCGGATTCGCTCTCTTCCACTTTCACAATTTCATAGCTATTTTCGGAAATATCCCAAGGCACAGTCCATTGTAGCGACACGGTCCCACCACTCGGAAGAGAGAGGAAGGAGCCAACGCTGGGAGTTGAATTTTCTACATGATATGTGAAGGAAAGTCGATTGAGGTTGTTCTCGGTGCCTCGTTCCCGGGCGAAAAGATTCCAATGATAAACACCATTATTAGTAGGCATTTGGACCATTGATGCTAATACAAAAGGATTAAAATAAACCGATATCGTATCGCCGACTGCCCAAGCTTCCTCGTGGGTATAAATTCTGAGGGACTCGCCACCCTGTTGCGCAATCAAGATATCCACAGGTTCTACCGTAGATGCGACCCCAGAATTAATCAAATGGAAGCCGACTTCGTAAACTGTTTCGCTATAGACCGGATCCGGGAGTGGTGCACCGGGATACGTCTGCGCCTCAATTGCAGCACCATCAAATATTTTAATCTGGGATGCGAAGGTATCCACCTCACTCGCTCCGATGGCCATGGGCCATACGATAATGTCGTAGGTAAGACCGCCACCACCAGTTGCCACATCAAATACGTGACCTGGAACTGCGATTCCAACACTATCGCCCGGCGCGACTGGATGTTTCAATGTTCGATTCAGGACGATGGCATCGGGGAGAACTCCATCTCCCTCCATGATGAGGGAAACTCTTTCATACAGCTCGTTGACCGTATCGAGATTCACGACATAAAACGCCAAGTCGTATTCATTTCCCACCATTACTTCCCCGGGAAAACCCTTGGGAGCCTTTTTTAACCCAATCCGGTCGGCGGAAGGTCTGGTATGGATGAAAGTAACTGCTTGTGTAAGGGTATCTGACTCGCCAGGGCCAATGCTCATGGGCCACACAATGATGTCATAGGTGAGACCTCCGCCAGTGAATCTTGCCTTGTTAAACACGTGCGAGAAGGGAGGAAGCTTCACAGAGTCGCCTGGAGGAATCGGTGTATTGATGTTGAAGCCAGCCAACACACTTGGCTCGTCACCATTCACCTTCATCATTACATCTATCGGTCCAGAAAAGGATTTCGAAGGATCGTGATTCACCAAGGTAAGTGCGATCGTATGACTGACTGTGTCTAACAAAGTCGCCGGAAACGGGTCATTGTTAGAGATACCGATCGAATATGGGCCACTCTGAGCAAAAACGCCCAGCGGCAAGACAATCGTCAAGGCTAACCATCCCCACAAGATCAAGCGTCTTTTTGAACCTAAGGGGATCCAGCTAACAAAAAAATCACCGAGATGATTCACAGGATAAGCTTACGTTATTAGAACGAAATCTACGATGTTTCACTTAACTTTACAAACCTTTGAGCTGAATCGCCAGCTCGCTTTTTTCGCCCTCAACACTTTTTTTTCGCATGGACTACGCATTCCTTCAACGCATTCAACATGAACTGAATGAGATTCAGCGTGCTGGACTGTTTAAATCAGAAAGGATCATCACCTCTGAACAAGGAGCAGAGATTTCGATTTCTTCCGGAGAACAGGTGCTGAATTTTTGCGCGAACAACTACCTGGGACTTTCTTCTCACCCTTCTGTCGTATCAGCCGCCAAGTCTGCCATTGATACACACGGCTTCGGGATGTCTTCTGTGAGGTTCATTTGCGGAACCCAAGATATTCACAAGCAACTGGAAGAGCGAATTTCCACTTTCCTCCACACCGAGGACACAATCCTGTATGCCGCTGCCTTCGACGCCAACGGTGGCGTATTTGAGCCGCTTTTTGGGGAAGAGGATGCCATCATTTCAGATCAGCTCAACCATGCTTCCATCATCGACGGCGTTCGACTCTGCAAGGCGCAGCGTTTGCGGTATCTCCACAATGACATGGCTGACCTAGAAGCGAAGCTAAAGGAAGCTGGATCTGCCCGCAGCCGCATTATTGTTACCGATGGTGTATTTTCGATGGACGGCACCATCGCGCAACTCGACAAAATCTGCGACTTAGCAGACCAATATGATGCGCTGGTATTAGTGGATGAATGCCACGCGACGGGCTTTGTCGGAAAAACTGGCCGCGGTGCCATCGAACACTGCGGCGTATTGGGTCGGGTAGATATCATCACGGGTACCCTAGGAAAAGCCTTGGGCGGTGCGTCGGGTGGGTTCACATCTGGGAAAAAGGAGGTGATTGAAATCCTTCGCCAGCGAAGTCGCCCATACTTATTTTCCAATACGCTGGCACCATCCATTGTGGGAGCGAGCATTGCCGTGCTGGATATGCTTTCGGAGACCACGGAGCTGCGCGACAAGCTAGAAGACAACACGGCTTATTTTCGGGCGAAAATGACTGAGGCAGGATTTGATATCAAGCCTGGAAGCCATCCCATTGTGCCAGTGATGCTCTATGATGCTCCCCTCGCTCAGTCTTTTGCCGCTGCTTTGTTGAAAAGGGGTATTTACGTGATCGGATTTTTCTACCCGGTGGTACCCAAAGGCCAAGCTCGGATTCGAGTCCAGATCTCTGCCGCGCATGAGTGGGAACACCTCGACCAATGCATTGATGCGTTTGTGGAAGTAGGTCGGGAATTAGGCGTGATCCAGTAGCTGCTACCATCAGACCGAAATAAACTTTCTCAATGGAGAATTAAACATGAGCGCCCTGTGACAGAAGGTCTCAGGGCGCTAGTTGTGTTGTTAAACTTGACTATTCAGGGAAAACCCATCCCTTCTTCCTGATTCATGATATAGGCTTCAGGAAAGAGTTCACGCAGATGTCGATCTACATCGCTGACCGTCACTCGTCCGTCCTTGTTTTTGTCAAGCCCTTTATTTTGTTGGTAGGAGGTGCTCGGCTTGGCAAAGATGGTGTAGCAATAGTCTTGGCCCCTGGCCTTGGGAAAAAGGATTCCCAGATACAGATCAGTCAGCGATTGGTATGGCCCATAGCGATCGCGTACTTTTTGAAGGTAGAGGTACACATATTCCATTTGCTGAAGGGCATCCATCCGCTGTAGCCTCTCGGTGGTGACGCCAAGTTCGTGGGCGGTGGCCGGCATAAATTGAATCAATCCAATGGCACCGCTGCCTTGAAGGTTGGCGATACCAGGATTTAGCTTCGATTCTGCATACATCACGGCCATGAGCCACTCCGGCGGGATCATCAAGTCTTCTGCGATGTGAATGACCTTTTGGCCAAATGCTTCCAGATCACGCACGTGAGGCTGTGCGTGCTCCAACAGGTAGAGCGATTCCCGCTGGGCAGGGATGTCCCGAAGGCCTACTGCCTTGGCATCCCCTGGCTTCCAGAAAATTTGTGTTGCAAAGTGGGTTAAAACGATCAACCCTACCGTCCAAAAGGTCTTGCGCAGGAATTTGGGGACGCGTTCGGGTAGCCAAAAGACCACCGCTCGCCGGCCCTGATGCAGGGCAAGTTTGTTTTCGTAATTTCGCATGTCATTCCGATTAATAAGTGTTTCCAATGTTTGTCCAGGCCTGAACTTACCTTCAATTACTATTATTTTTTGCTTTTTACCAAACGATTTGCTAATTATTTTTGTACACCTGCTCCGTTGCACTTATTTATCAGATTATTTCTCTTGATGCTTGCGTAGCATTTGGCAGCGAAGCATTTTCCCAGCAGCAATGAAATTATTGGTCTGCATATCCTTCTCGCCATCTTCTGAGCACGCCCTGCACTATGCCCTGCAATTTGCAGCTCAGATCCAAGCAGACCTCACGGTGCTGCATGTCTATCCTCAAAAGGTGGACAAGCTCGACTATCTCCCCGCAGATCTTCGGGAGCCGCTGATCAAAGAGGGGGAATTCACGGCTCAAAAGCACTTTCTCCGCTATCTCAAGCACCTCCGCGCCCAGGTACAGGAAGCCGTCTCGGTGCATCCATTGCTGCGAATGGGAAAGCCAGAAATCAGCATCCCTGAGGTGGCCAAGGAAGTGGGAGCAGACATGGTGTTGGTAGGCCTTAGCGAAAAGTCTAGAAAATCACTTCGCTGGAAAGGCGGGTTGATGGCTTCGCTTTATCAACTAGCCGAGGCTCCAATCCTGATTATTCCACAGGATGCCACCTGGCGACCGATTGACCACCTGGTATATGGTACGCGATTCGACGAGGAGACCACGCGCGTGCCTGTGGTGTTCAGTCAACTGGCCAAGGCTTCGGGGGCACATATCTCCTGTGTCAACGTGAGCACGCCCGAGGAGCGGGGGAAGCCCTTTCGAGAACCTGTCTTGGAGCGTATGTTTCGCCTTGACCTCGACCCGAGCTATCAAGTGTGTTTCTATGCGCTGTTTCATAGGGATCCGGGACGCGGACTCAAAGCCTTCGCAGAGATGTATCGAACAGACCTTCTTGGGTTACTTTATCTGAGAAAAAAGGGATTCAGAAAGCTTTTTCAGCGTTCTCTGGCGAAGCAGTTACTTCAAGAACTCGCCATACCGGTGCTGGTCGTTCCGCAATAATCCACTTGGAAAACGACATGGGATGCTCATCAAGTTCTCACCGCACTATCTGCGTTGGGTGGGTGAAATGAAGGACGAAAAATTTCTAGCCTACAAGATTCACCTCCTGGGGAGAGAAATTGTGAAGCACGCGCCTTTGTCGAGTTCGCCTTCCGCATCAATGGCGCCTCCATGGTTTTGGAGAATCGCGCGCACCTTGGCCAAGCCAATACCGGTGCCGGGAAAATCTTCCTCGTGATGAAGCCGCTGAAACAATCGGAACAAACTTTCCTTTTTATTTGGATCAAACCCGGCTCCATTGTCACGAATCAAGATTTTGAGCACCTCCTCTTCCTCTTCGGCCTCTACGACGATCTGGGGGACACTTTTTTTGCTTGTGAATTTGATAGCATTTTCCAAGATATTTTGAAGCACTTGCATGATGAGCTTGCGATCTCCCTTGACGATCGGGAGAGGAGCCACCTTCCAATCAATGTGAGAAGGCGGAGAATCCAGCACTAAAATCTGCTCTTGTACCATCGCCGATAAGTCTAGCGGCTCCAAGAAAATTTCTTGCTTTTGCGTCCTTGCAAACACTACTAATTCATCCACCATCGTAGCCATTTTTTGGGCCGCCCGCTGGATATTGGCGACATAAACTCGTTGATCTGGAGAAAGCACCTCATCCAGTTCTGATAAAAAATGCGCATAGCCCGAAATGTGCCGAATGGGAGCTCGAAGATCGTGTGCCATTGAATAAGCAAAATTATTCAACTCTTCCATCGCCCGGTCAGCTTTTTCCTGGTTATTCTCTGCCACCTTCGCAAGGTGTGCATTGGCCTCTGCCAGACGCTCCTCAGCAATCACCCTCGCCGAGATATCAATCGCCAATCCTCCCACACCAAGCTTACCGGGCTCATACTCTACCGGGAACTTATGCGAGAGGACGTGTCTCCATGACCCATCTTTTGACGGTACATATTCTTCAGTGACAATCGATTTTCGGGTTTCGAGAATGAAAAGGTCATTGGCCCGCCGCTCTTCAGCCGCTAAGGAAGCTAAAGGAATCTCCTCCTCTGTCTTTCCGAATACTTGAGAAAGGGACTTGCCAAGAATCTTCTCATAAGGAGGATTTAAATATCGAATGCGAAAGTCTTCATCCTTGATCCAAGCCAACATAGGGGAGTATGCCATGAAGCTTTGAAAATGATGCTCCATTTGTCGGTCATGAATTGCCTCGGAGGCCAATTCTGGATAAATATGTGACAAAAAAAGCAGGCCTTGTGCCGAATTTTCATCTCCCAGGGGACAGAGCTCCCATGCATGCCATAGCGGTTTACCCCCCGGCAGGATCCACTGGCTCTCGATCCTGCCATAGAAAGTTCCTTTCAGCGCTTCTTGCCACTTTTCGAAAAATCGATTCCCCACGAATGGCATGATGCGCTGCATCACTTGCCCACGCGCAGATTCATCCAATTGGAATGTGGTGAGGAAGGACTGATTCGCAAATTGCAAACAACCATCTGAATCAAATACACCAACCAGCATTGATTCCTGCGAGAGCAAGCTCTGGAGCAATAAGTTCGGGGATACCGTGGTAGATGTTAGATCCAAATCGATACGATCTAAGGGTGAACGTGGGGCACTGATGGATAGAATCGTTTAGCAAGTGAATTTTGAATGTAAGTAATTTTCCTTGAGGACTGCCAGCGATCTGAGTTACAACCTTTAAATTAGCATGGAGTCCATGGCGCATTTCCTTGCTAAAGAGGAGCTATTTGACCTATCCCAGCACCCTACGACCATGATTCTACAGTTCTGATCAACCAGATGTTGAATTCATGAGCAAAGGAAGGAGCGACTTTTCCAGGCTCTCGATCAAGATGCGACCTTCTAAAGAGAAAAAAATCGCAGGGAAACCAACTTGGCTGCCCTGCGATCAGGTGTGCGAAGACCCTAGAAAGGTAAGGATGATTGCAGAACGCTGAGCGTGTGCAACTCCTTTGCCTAGGTCACAATGCGCTTGCGCTTAGGATAGCGCTTTTTGTTGTTGTCGTCTCTGTTGCCATAACTTTGGCTTTCCTTAGGATTTCCGTAGGAATTGCCGCTTGGCACGTATTTTTTCTTCCGGTCGAAGGCTGGCTCCACCGAGGCTGTCTGTGAGACAGTGATGGGAATTCCGCTGAATTCGGTTCCGGAAAGCACCCTCTCCAAATCCAGCCCAGCGTGGCGCTCCAGTTCGAAGAATGTTTTGTTTCTGTGAATCTCAATGCGGCCAAATCGCAGCCTGGCTGGCAGCTCTTGGTTGATCAACCCCATGAGTCTGGCAGGATTGATCTGCTGCTGCATACCGATGTTGATTTGATAGGCCACATACTCCATTTCTGTACGTCTTCCACTGCTTGCGGAGGAATACTCATCCCGGCGTGGTGTCTCGTTCAAATCTGGGGCGCTGCGATAGTCGGAGAGCAGGCGGTGAAACTCCATTGAGAGAAGCTTCTGGATCAAATCTTCCTTGCTCAACCCATCCAGCTTGCTGTGAACCTGATCCATATAGACCGACAGCAGAGCTGTGTCCACTTCTTCTTTGACGATGTTATCGACGAGTGAGAAAAGGCGCGCTTCACAAAGCTCTTGTCCACTCGGAACGAGCTTTTTGACAAAGGCTTGCTTAGACATTTTCTCAAGGGCCTTGATTTTGTGCGATTCGCGACGATTGATGATGGAAATAGAGATCCCATTTTTTCCTGCACGGCCTGTGCGGCCACTGCGGTGAATGTAGGATTCCAAATCATCTGGCAATTCGTAGTTCACGACGTGAGTGAGGTCATTCACGTCAATTCCTCTGGCAGCAACATCGGTAGCGACCAAAATCGTGACGCGACGTTCCCGAAAGGCGTCCATCACTTCGTCCCGCTGCGACTGCGACAGGTCACCATTGAGTGCATCGGCAGGATATCCATCCTGGCTGAGTTGACGAGCAAGGTCTTTGGATTCGCGGCGGGTGCGACAAAACACGATGCCATAAAATCCGACCTGCATGGCCACAATCCGCTTGAGCGCTTCATAACGGTCACGGGCTTGGACTTGGTAGAATTCGTGGGTCACATTCACCGAGCCAGAATTGCGGGCTCCCACAGAAATCTCTGTTGGATTGCTCATATAGTCCTTCGCGATGCGCTGCACCTCAGGCGCCATGGTGGCGGAGAAGAGCAGGGTCTGCTTTTCGGAAGGGGTTTCCGACAAAATCGCGTTGAGATCCTGCTGAAATCCCATGTTCAACATTTCATCGGCTTCATCCAGGACTACAAACCGGATAGCTGAGAGGTCGAGTTTGCGGCGCTCAATCAGGTCAAGTGCACGGCCTGGGGTTGCTACGACGATGTGGGCTCCTTTGCGAAGTGCCTGAATCTGGTTGCTGATATTAGCGCCACCATAGACGGCAACAGTGTGCATTTTGGGCAAAAATTTGCCAAATCCTTCCAGATCTTTTGTGATTTGGATGGCTAGTTCCCGGGTGGGGGACAAAATAAGCGCCTGTGGCAATACAAGGGAGGGATCAATCTGCTGAAGCAGCGGGAGTCCGAAGGCAGCAGTCTTGCCAGTTCCAGTTTGGGCGAGCGCTATCACGTCTCTGCCACTTTCTAGAATGGCAGGGATCGCCTGCACTTGGATAGGGGTAGGAGTTTCGAAGCCGAGAGCGGACACGGCTTGTAGGATGCTTGGCGAGAGGCCCAGCGAAGCAAATGTGGTCATACTTTGAGGTTACCTTCACTGATTCCAGCAATCATAGCCTCAAAAGCGCCACGTTTGGAACACGGGAAGGATCATGAAAAATTCTGGTGCAAAGGTATGATTATTTAATTGGTAATCCCTATTTTTTATAAAAAAGAAAAATAAAGGTGATGGGCTTACACCGAAATCGATACCGATTCGGGTTTTGAGTTGAGTGTTACTGGTAGGGAGCCTGGTGAAGCGGGGAGTGGATGAACTATTTCTTAAAAACGAAATACACCGCCAACACGAGGCAAGCAAATCCTGCGAGATGATTCCATTTTAAGGCTTCGTTTCGAAACACGAGCAAGGTAAATACCATGAACACCAATAAGCTGAGCACTTCTTGAATCACCTTTAGCTCTACGAGTGAAAAAGGGCCACCGTGCCCCTGATAACCGATGCGGTTGGCAGGTACTTGCAGCATGTATTCGAAGAAGGCGATGCCCCAGCTGATCAGAATGATGGCTCCCAATCCCAAACCAGCGAAGGCCTTCCAATCTTTAAATTTCAAGTGTCCATACCAAGCCAGGGTCATAAAAGCATTTGAGAACACCAACAGTAGAATGGTTTGAAAAATACGCATATCAAAAAATTAGCATACCAAAAATACACATCAAAGTGCGCAGGGCAGAAAATCTGCCAGAGAATGAATGTGCTATGCCCCAGTGGTGTGCGAGAATATTTGATCCAAACCACCAGCTTGCTGAACAAATATATGCGTTCGGATGAAGTCAACGCTTGCCCTGACAGCTAGAAATGTGAAATTTGCCCCTAGAACCACGCCATATGAAACTTTGGGATAAAGGCTATCAGGTCGATCAGGCCATGGAACAGTTCACCGTGGGCCGTGATCGCGAATTGGACGAAGTGCTCGCCCCTTGGGACATTTTGGGCACGATGGCCCACATCATCATGCTGCGAGACATTGGGTTGCTGCCCACAGCAGAATGGAAGGCGCTCAACGATGCGCTTCGCGATCTGCACGGCCTTAGCTTGCAACAAGCTCTGCCTATTGAAGCGGGTGTAGAAGACATTCACTCGCAGGTAGAATTGATGCTCACCCGTAAGCTGGGCGATCTTGGCAAAAAGGTCCATGCAGGCCGTTCGCGCAACGATCAGGTGCTGGTGGACCTCAAGCTTTTTTTCCTGCATCGTCTTCAATCCATCCTTGCTGGGGTGGAGCGACTCTTCGCTACCCTTCAGGCGCAGAGTGAGAAATATCGCGAGGTTCTTTTACCGGGCTATACTCACTTTCAGGTGGCGATGCCTTCTTCTTTTGGATTGTGGTTTGGTGCCTATGCCGAAGCATTGGTGGACGATGTGCACCTCTTGGCTACGGCCTGGAAGGCTTCGATGCAAAATCCACTCGGTTCTGCTGCTGGGTATGGATCATCTTTTCCGCTAGACCGCGGCCAAACGACACGCTTGCTGGGCTTCGACACGCTGGCTTTCAATGTGGTATATGCACAGATGGGGCGCGGCAAAACAGAAAAAATATTCAGCTTTGCTATCTCCGCTCTCGCTACAACGCTCAACAAGCTGGCCAGCGATGTGTGCCTGTACATGAGCCAAAATTTCGGATTTCTGACGCTCCCAAAGGAGCTCACAACAGGCAGCAGCATCATGCCTCACAAAAAGAACCCCGACGTATTTGAAATTTTGCGAGCGCGCAGCAATCGCCTGCAATCTCTACCGGGTGAGCTAAGTCTGATCACAACCAACCTTCCTTCCGGCTATCATCGCGACTTGCAACTCACCAAGGAGGTGCTGCTCCCAGCCATCGATTCGCTGGAAGCCTGCCTCGCCATGACGGACTTTATGGTGTCGAAGCTGGAAGTGAGACACGACATCCTCGAATCGCCGATGTATGACTACCTCTTCAGCGTAGAAGCCGTGAATGCGGAGGTCATCGCCGGAGTCCCCTTTCGGGAAGCATATCGAAAGGTGGGGGAGGTGATTGAGCGAGGTGAATTTCACCCATCGCGCGAGCTACGCCATACTCACGAAGGGAGTATCGGTCAATTGTGTACCCAGGAAATTCGCTTGAAAATGGATCAGGCCATCAACAGTATGTCTGCTATCTCGTTGAACGAAGCGCACAAACGGTTGTTGAATCCGTAAATTTTTTCGCGCGCCGGTCATTCCACCTACTCAAACAGACGATGAGTATAATGATTCGATGTGACGATGACCAGATTCATTTGCTAGATTGACCAGATCTCAGCTTGCCTAATAACGGGTTACGTATTCTTTTCCCGGCTTCTTCTTCATTTTTTCTTCCGCACGCAGCACCTTTTACTTTATGGAGCTTCCTATTCTACCCGACATTGTCATCATCCTTGGCCTGTCAGTCCTGATCATTCTTTTGTTTCAAAAGTTGAAGCTCCCTTCCATTCTGGGGTTTTTGCTGACAGGAATCATTGCGGGTCCTCATGGGATCAACTTGGTGAGGGCGACCCACGAAGTGGAGCTACTATCTGAAATCGGAATCATCTTTTTGCTGTTCGTGATTGGGATCGAATTCTCTCTCAAGGGATTGGCTTCTGTCAAAAATACTGTCTTGTGGGGGGGGCTGATGCAGGTGGGTGGCACGATCGGCCTCACCACCTTGGTAGCCTACTGGGCTGGAATTCCCATTCAGTCTGCGATATTTCTGGGCTTTTTGCTGTCAATGAGCAGCACGGCTATCGTCCTGAAAATGCTTCAAGAAAGGGGAGAACTTTCCTCGCCACACGGACGCGTCTCGGTAGCCATTTTGATCTTTCAGGATATTGTGGTGGTACTCATGATGCTAGTCACTCCGCTCCTCGCCGGGGAGATGGAAGACCCTTTGGTCGAATTGACTTGGTTGGTGGTGAAAGTAGTGGGGATCATCGGGGTGGTCATTTTGCTGGCGCGATATGTGGTCCCTACCCTGTTCACGCTGGTGGTGCGGACCAAAAGCCGCGAACTATTCATTCTCACCGTGGTCGTGATCTGCTTCGCTACGGCATGGCTCACCTCCTCGGTGGGGCTATCACTGGCGCTGGGTGCTTTTTTTGCGGGCCTGATTATTTCCGAATCAGACTATAGCCACCAAGCCACGGCCAACATTCTTCCATTTCGAGAAATCTTCATCAGCTTCTTCTTTGTGTCAGTGGGCATGCTGCTCGATCTCGAGTTTTTCTTCGCTCACATTGGGATCATCCTCCTTCTTTCTGTGAGTGTAATGGTGCTGAAGGCGGTCATCATTGCCGTGACAGTCCTCGTGTTGCGCTACCCACGCAAAACGATTTTCATCACAGCTCTCTCTTTGTTTCAAGTAGGCGAATTTGCCTTTCTGCTCTCCGCTACGGGAATGTCCTACGATTTGCTGACGAATGACATTTACCAATATTTCCTTTCGATCTCGATCATCTCGATGGGCGCTACTCCCTTTGTCATCGCAAATGCCCCAGCAATTACCCGGCTGATCATGAAGACACCCGTGCCCTCTCCTGTGAGGAGAGGGATTGATTCCATCACACGCCAAAAAGAAACGCTGGAACATAACGAATCCCTTCACGAAGATTTGCGAGATCATGTGGTGATCATTGGGTATGGTATCAATGGCCAGAATGTAGCTAAAGCTGCTTTTCAGGCCAATATTCCCTACATCGTCATTGAGCTGGATCCACAAGCGATCAAGATCGCTAAGGAAAACAACAGTCCTTATGTGTTTGGTGATGCCTCTGACGAAATCATTTTGCAACACGTCCAAATTCACAAAGCCAGGGTAGTGGTCGTAGCCATCTCTTCTCCCCAAGCCACCAAGCAAATCGTGCGGAGCGTGCGCGAATTTACCAAAACTGCCTATATCATTATTCGCACTCGATACATCAACGAGATCGAGGAAAATATCAAGTTGGGGGCGGATGAAGTCATTCCGGAGGAGTTTGAGACCTCGATTGAGATATTTACGCGCGTGTTGAAGAAGTATCTCGTTCCCAATGATGAGATCCAGAGCTTCGTCAATCAAATCAGGACCCGCAACTATGAGATGCTGCGGAGTTTGCCTGTGCTCACCAATCCTTTTTCGCAGATGAGCATCCCCGATATGGACATTGCCACGATCACGGTGCAACAAGGTCGCAACAAGATCGTGGGGAAGACCATCGCGGAGTCGGGGCTTCGGGTCAATTACAACATCACCGTGCTGGCGATTCGGCGGGAGGGCGCTTATCTGTCTGAAATCACCCCTGCCGAGGAAATCCAGCAGGATGACGTGCTCTACCTCTTTGGAAATCCAGACAACATCGTGCGCGTAGCCAAGTACCTCACCCTGTCTTGATCTATGAAGTTTGGTCAACTTGAAGATATTTCAGGGGTTGATTTTACCCTGCCGCCGCTGACTGAGCGAACCCTCAAGGTGCTGGGTGGTGAGCCTGCTGCGCACTTCGGGGCCTATGTGGGCCTGTCGCGGTGGGCGAGCAAAGATTGGCTGGGAAACATCTATCCGAAGGGGACTAAGCAGGCAGATTTTCTACACCATTATGCCAAATCATTCAATGGGATTGAGCTGAATTCTACGCATTATCGCATCCCTACTGTGGCGCAAGTCGAGAAGTGGCGCGACATGGTAGGTCCGGGATTTCGATTTAGCCCAAAGATCCCACAGCGCATTTCTCACTACCGCAAGCTCCTCTCAGTACAAGAAGACTTGGCGGAATTTGTCAATGCCATTGCACGATTTGAGGACCATCTTGGTTGCTGCTTTGTCCAGTTGCACGACTCCTTTTCCCCCAAGTCAATGGCCCATTTAGCGGACTTTTTGCCACGCTGGCCGCGAGAGATGCCGCTAGCGGTAGAGTTTCGCCACGCAGACTGGTTCGAATCAAGATGCCTTCTTCCCCAGGTGTTGGACTTGCTGGAGACGCACGGCGTGGGAGCTGTGATCACTGACGTGGCAGGTCGAAGGGACGTTTCGCACGGGAGCCTTAGCAGTCGCATTGCGATGATTCGCTTGGTGGGGAATGCCTTGCACGAAACTGATTATACCAGAAGTATGGCATGGATGGGTCGCTTGAGCGAGTGGAAACAACATGGATTGGAACAAGTATATGTGTTTCCCCATGAGCCAGAAGACCTTATGGCATCGGAATTGGCAAACTTTTGGATCCAGCACCTGAACAAGCGTTTTGACCTAAGAATCGCTGCATCAAATTCTCGACCCGATCCTGGCCAACTGGCCCTATTTTGATTGTCTCTCGATTTATTCGGCCCATGCTGAAGTCCTTTTCACTTTTGTTGCTATGCGTGCTGCTCCTCTCTTCTTGCGAAGAGTGCAGATTTTGCGATGCCCAAGTGGTGGTGTATGAAGACGGGCAGATCGTAGAGGAAGAAAAGAGATCGCTGGTGGAATACTGTGATGAACTCCTGATAGAGCTGAGAGAACACCCTGTGGATACTACTTACTTTCGCCCTGACAGCTTTCGGCAACAAACAGTGATTACCACCCACTCTTGCTTGTGATCCCACTTTACAACAGTTTACCAAATTTGCCCAAAGGAAATGGCTTGATTTCGCACATTCTCCCTCGCTGCGTGTTCCATTCCTACTCAACCTTTCTTCCAGAAATGCTATAAAAAAAGCAACAGGGCGGCCCAATCTGGTCCGCCCTGTTAAGTTTATGATGTCAAGAAAAGGATGTGAAGGTTGAATGGAGATTTATCAATTCCACCCGCATCCAAGCAAGGATTACCCACACTTGCTGTAACCACAAGACTGGCAAGTGACACATCCTTCCTGATACACCAGGCTTTTTTCCCCGCAAGCAGTGCATGTGTTGTCAGCGACTTGCGTGCCGTC
>DAITMB010000068.1:18920-26557 GCA_036835375.1 Bacteroidota bacterium | reverse complement strand
ACAGGATCGGCGTCCATCAGTTCGCGGAAGGGTCTCCACCCAACATTCTCACGTCGCTAGGGTTGATATCGCTTGCCTCAGACGACTTAGGTGACCATTCGGTATGATCAACGCCTGAAAAACGAAAATCACTGCCTTGAGGTCACGCCTTTTCGCATTGGTTTTCCCCTGAAATCTCCCGATATTTGAACAATTATCAATCCGATTATGTCCATGTCTAACTCCATTATCATTCCTTCTCAGTCCCTTACCTCTTCTGAGCTCGCTTTCGCCATCATCCGCAAAGAAGAGCAGCGCCAGCAAGAAGGAATTGAGCTGATTGCTTCAGAAAACTTTGCTAGCGAAGACGTCATGAGGGCAGCAGGCAGCGTGTTGACCAATAAATACGCAGAAGGGCTTCCAGGCAAGCGCTATTATGGCGGCTGCCAGTTTGTGGACGAAGTAGAAGAAATGGCGATTGAGCGGGTAAAAGCGCTGTTTCATGCCGAGTGGGCCAACGTGCAGCCTCACTCTGGAGCGCAAGCCAATGCAGCCGTGTTTTTGGCGCTGCTAAATGCGGGTGATACCATCATGGGATTTGATCTGGCACATGGGGGGCACTTGACTCATGGATCACCAGTGAATTTTTCTGGAAAGACTTACCGTCCTGTTTTCTATGGCGTTCATCGCGAAACAGGTCGGATCGACCTCGACCAGGTCCGGGACGTAGCCAGACGCGAAAAGCCAAAGCTCATCATCATGGGGGCCAGCTCTTACTCCCGCGATTGGGATTACGAAGTGTTTCGGGAAGTTGCCGACGAAGTCGGTGCTGTGTTGATGGCAGATATTTCTCACCCTTCCGGGCTCATCGCCACCGGACTGCTCAAAAATCCATTGGAGTACTGTGACCTCGTCACGACCACCACACACAAGACGCTTCGCGGTCCAAGAGGCGGCTTGATCATGGTTGGTAAGAATGGACCCAATCCGATGGGGTTGACAACCTCCGATGGAAAAATGAAGCGAATCGGAACCATCCTCGATACTGCCGTTTTCCCCGGTACCCAAGGCGGACCCTTGATGCACATCATCGCGGCCAAGGCGGTCGCATTTGGAGAAGCCCTTCGACCAGAATATGCCGATTACACCCGGCGAGTAGCAGCCAACGCAAAAGTGCTGGCAAAAGCCATGCTGGATCGTGGATATGGTGTGATCTCAGGTGGTACGGACAATCACTCGATGTTGATTGACCTGCGCAATAAAAAGGTGACCGGCAAGCTGGCTGAAACGACCTTGGTCAAGGCCGACATCACCATCAACAAAAACATGGTGCCTTACGACACCGAAAGCCCCATGACGACCAGCGGAATGCGCCTGGGCACACCTGCACTCACCACGAGAGGACTCGGAGAAGAGGACATGCTCAGAGTGGCGGACTTCATTGATCGGGTGCTCTCAGCCCCTAGCGATGATTCTGTGATCAAGCAGGTAAAGGCCGAGGTGAATGAATTCATGCACACCTTTCCGATGTTTCGCTGGTAAAAGAGATCGGCAGATGTCGAGCGGAATGATTCCAACGCTTTGACAATGCGTAAGAGCAAGCAACATGACCTTGGCATAGAGCGGAGTTCTCAGGTGTATTTTTCAAATCCTCAAAGAGCAAGCGGGTGGGAGTCATATCAAAATTGAAGAGTCGCAGAAGCAGTGGAAAGAAAGTTAGCGACAGCAGTGCTGAAGCGGAAATGTCGTTCCTCGATCACTTGGAAGAACTCCGGTGGCACCTGATGCGCATCTTGGGCGCAGTGGTATTCTTTGGCATCTTCTTTTTCATCAATCGGGTCTGGCTCTTGGACGAAGTCATCCTCAAGCCATTCGACGTGGACTTCCCACTTAATCGCCTATTTTGCCGACTGAGCGACAATTTTTGTACGCAAGTAGATGTGACTTTTTTGGCGATTACGCCCTACGAGAAGTTCCTCAAAGCCATGAGCATTTCGGCGATTGGCGGGATCATTTTGGCATTCCCCTACATTCTTTGGGAGATATGGCGATTCGTGAAGCCTGGACTACATGTCAATGAGCAGCGTGGCCTACAGGGGAATATCTTTGTGATGAGCATCCTATTTTTCATTGGGATTGTATTTGCCTATTACATCATCACCCCTTTCTCCATCCAATTTTTGGCAGGATTTACCCTTTCTGAAGGTATCGAAAACCAGTGGCGGATCGGCTCAGTGATATCGTTGGTGACACAAATTTCCCTTGCAGGGGGAATTTTGTTTGAAATGCCGATCTTGGTGTATTATCTCACCAAGCTGGGAGTCGTTACCCCAGCATTCATGAGGGCCTATCGCCGCCATGCCATTGTGATCTTGTTAATTCTCTCCGCCGTGATCACCCCCCCTGACATTCTCTCCCAAATCCTAATTTTCATTCCACTGGCGGGTCTCTATGAGGTAAGCATCGGGATCAGTGCCTCAGTCTTGCGCCGGGAGAAAAAAAGAGAGGCAAAGGAAGCCCATGCTCGTGCCCAAGAGACCGTCACTTCTGACAGTTGAACAGCGCATTCCAGCGATCCGATGGGCCGCTAGCTTGGGGCTAAGCTTGGTCTGACTAGCTTAGGTTTCATTTTCACTCCAGCAATAGTTACAGCTTACCACAGCACGACTGCTCCGTGTTGGCCAAGATTTGAAGCTCCGACCTACATGAAACTCGCTTTTCCTGAATATTGGTTGTGGTGGTTGGGGCTGCCCGTGAGCCTGGGGCTAATGTATCTCGTGTACAAGCGCTGTAGCCATATGATCCAATCTTGGTTCAGCGAAGAGCAATACGAGCGCAGTTATCCGCTGGCCAAGATGGGAATTCGCATGGCGGGGTTTTCCTTGCTATTCGTCAGCCTACTGGGTCCCTATTGGCGAACGGACGAGCAAGAAGTGCCTCGGGTGGGGCGAGATATTTTTTTCATGCTGGATGTGTCTGCGAGTATGAATGCGAGCGACATCAAGCCGAGCCGACTGGAGAAAGCAAAGCGCGAAATCAGAAGGCTGATTGAGCAACTCGATGGTGACCGGGTGGGAATCATCGCTTTTACCGATGTGGCCTACGTGCAATGCCCCCTCACAGAAGACCTCGCCGCCGCTGGCACTTACCTCGATATGCTAGCGACCAACCAGTTTGCGCAGACAGGCACTCAATTCAGGTATGGCTTGGCCGCAGCGCTGGATCGATTTCAGTCCTTAGAAAAGTCTCACCCCGATCGCCGCGCGAGGATCATCGTGATCCTATCAGACGGCGAAGATCATGGCGACACGTACGCCTCCCTCATTCAACGCCTCCATCAGTTGAACGTCACAGTGTTTAGTGTCGGGATTGGTAGCGACGAAGGGGCTCCGATCCCAGAAGATCCAGATCGACCAAGCGCTGGCTATTTGCAAGACGAAGAAGGCAGAATGGCGATTTCCAGGCTAGCCTCCGGAGCGCTCCAGGAAATCGCGCGTGAATTTAGAACCAACTACGTGGCCATAAGCGACGACAGAGATCATCTTGATCGCCTCTCGTCGCAACTTAGCTCCATGAGCGCTTCTCCACTAGAGAGAAATTTACACGCCGTGGCAGGAAACCAGTACCAGGTGCCGCTTTTCCCAGCTGTAGTGTTGCTGCTCTTCAGCATGTTTTTGATGCCAATTCGAAAAGAATGATGTGGAAAACCTTCGTATTGGTGAGTTTTTTGAGTCTCGGAGGCGAAGGACTTCTGAGTGAAGCCATGGGCCTGTTGAAAAAGCAGCAGCATGGCGCAGCCATTCCGGTATTGCTTCAGGCGCGGGAGGCTTATCCTTTGATGTCGGCCGCGATTTCATACAACCTAGGTCTGGCTTATTTACAAATCGATTCGGTGGAGTTGGCCAAAACCTTCTTTTTTCAATCACTTTCGCCCCTTCAGCCACAAGCAGCCTCTCTGGCCTCCAACCAATTGGGCCTGCTGCTACTTCGGGAAGGAAGGCCCCGGGAAGCTCTGAGTTCTTTCCGAGAAGCATTGCTATTCGACCCGCTGCTCGAGGATGCGCGATACAATTACGAACTCCTGGCTCTCCGATTGGGAAGGCTTCCTCCGCCTAAATTGCCCCCTGCCGGGTCTCCACCGCCGGATTCGCCTTCTCCTCCACGGGAGCAGCCACCCCAGAATCTTGATCCAAAAATGAAGGAGCTGATCCAAAAGTTGACCCAGCGCCAGCGCCAAGTCGTGCCTCCGGGAGATCAGGCGATTCCCATCGGAGGAGACACCTTGAGCTTAGGGGAAGCTTATCAGATTCTCGAATTGATGCGCAAGCAGGAGCGCCAATACGTGCAGCAACTCCGAAAGGTGAGCTCCGCTACTGCGGAGCGGGAAGGAAGACCAAATTGGTGAATCCCCGCGAACGTCTCAAGAACCGTGATTGGCAGAAATTACTCATCACTTCCCTGTTCCCCCGCGCTGACTTCACTACAGATGAACTAATCGCGCTGCGGCTTGCTCGAGGGTATCGTCCTGCTTTGCAAAACAGAAGCGCACCACCCTTCGGTCCTCACCATCTGGATAAAAAATCGAGATCGGTATGCAGGCCACCCCGATTTCTGTGGTGAGCCATTTGCTGAAAGTGACATCATCCACTTCCTTGATGGCCGCGTATTCCATGAGTTGGAAATACGTGCCCTGCGAAGGAATCGGAACAAAAGAACTTGGGGCGGTGAGGCGAAGAAAGAGATCTCGCTTTTGCTGATAAAATGTAGAGAGTCCTGCAACCCGATCGGCGTGCTCGGTCAGATAATTTGCAATGGCGTGCTGAAAAGGCGTTGCTACGGCAAAAGTGACCCACTGGTGAATTTTCCGAAACTCCTCCGACCATGCGCTGGGCGCAAGGCAGTAACCAACTTTCCAGCCAGTGGTGTGGAGAGTTTTGCCAAAGGAAGAGATGACAAGCGTGCGGCTGGCCAGTGCCTCCACAGAGGCCAGACTGAGGTGACGTTGCGATGCGCCGAACACCATACCATCATACACTTCGTCCGAAACGACCCACAATCCATGCTCCTCCACAAGGGCGGTGAGTGCTTGAAGATCTTCAGAATCTATGACCATGCCGGTAGGATTATGAGGGCTGTTCAAATAGATTCCCTTGGTCTTGTTGGTGATGGATTCGCGCACGCGCTGCCAATCGATGCGGTAGTGAGGATACCCGAGTGGAATGAATCGTGCGATTCCTCCAGCCAGGCGAATCCCAGGTTCATAGCAATCGTAGGCAGGCGCAAACAGAATCACTTCATCGCCCGGATGGACGAGCATTTGAGCGGCACAAAACAGGGCTTCGGTCGCACCGCTGGTGATAGTAATCTCGGTGGCTGGATCATAGAATCTTCCGTCGCGGGCCTGGACCCGATCGCTGATAAGTTGGCGGAGGCGCGGAAGGCCTGCCATGGGTGCATATTGGTGATGTCCCTTCAAGCTGGCCTGCTGCAAGGACGCGAGCAGATCGGGGTCCGGCGAAAAATCAGGAAACCCTTGAGAAAGATTGATGGCCCCGTGCTGCTGTGCCATGGTCGACATGACTGTGAAGATGCTGATACCAGTGGAAGGCAGTTTGCTATGAAAAGAAAAGGAATGCTTCATTGGGACATCAAAAAATATGTGAAGTGGATAAATAAAGTTCGCAGATGGATTCGTTCAGCGATTATTTGTACATTCACCGGCTGAGAAGCCTTTTTGTAAAAGTCAAGTCCTATTTTACCTTTTATTCACTTTGCTCCCAATGCTTTCTTCTCAAGCATTCCTACAAAATCAAACTCAGATAAAGACATTGTCTGGTGGAATATTCAAAAAGCCTACCCGAACAGTAGAAATAATGTACGGAATGGCCGAAAGTTTATTTTTTTTATAGTTTTGTAGGAAACCGGAATCTAATAAACCGAAACATGAACCCAACTGTTGTCCGCTTTCCATTATTCCCCACCTCCACATGGATCCTGATGCTGTCAGTCTTGGTGCTGACATCGTGCAAGCCTGAAGGGCTCATCAACAAGGTAAAATACAAAGGGGAAACCTTTGTCAACACCTGCGAATCTTTCACAGCAGACATCAACAAGGTCATTACCGCCAACAGCACGCCAGCACGGTTGGCAGTGAGCGAGTATGACAATACAGATTTCACCTATTTCTATCTTGAGCCAGGGCAATTCGAGGTAAAGGGCGATACGTTGTATTTTCGGCTAGCCGGCGACCTCGACTACGGCAAATATCTCGATAAAGGTGTCGCTGTGCATGTCAATGCATCCTACCAAGCGACTCCTGCCCTCCAATCCATGGAGTCTGACCCATCCGGGAGCCTTGGGACAATCGTGGTGGACAGGGAGTATTACATCACAAACCGAAATCCCTTCTTCCTGTACAAATTTCCACTCGGCGGCAAAAGCATCGCTGGCAAGCAGATCGCCCTGTCATTTGCTGTGGCGAAATACAAGAAGAATGGCGATCTCAAAACTTTCTTTTGTGAAACAGATGCGACACCCATTGGAACGGCCATGCCTTCTTGCTGTACCGCACAGCGTTGGGAAAGCGTAGGACTTCAGTCAGCCGTGGGCGCCCCAGAACTCGATGTCACCGCAGAAAATTTCCGCTACGCAGGCTTCACCGGCACCATCGACGTGATGTTTGAAGAAGGATCCGCCAATCTCATGGACGACTCTGCATTCAGCGCCACTCTCATTACTTCTTTCGTAAAAAAATATACTGACCTTGGTTACAAAATTACTCGCATTGACCTCACCGGATGGGCCTCCCCAGGTGGTACAGTAAAACTCAACAATGCCCTTTCTCAAGAGCGGGCAGATGCGCTCAAAAAGGGGCTTTCTGCGCTCAACGGCAACATCTCCGGGCTAGAAATCACAGCCAAAGGCATGGGAGAAGATTGGGCAAGGGTAAAGCTGCTCACTGAAATCTCTTCCTTGACCCGCGACCAGAAGGATCAAGTGTATGCCATCGCCGATAACGAAAAACTAGATCTCGACCAGAAGGAAGCTCAATTGAGGAAGGTCGCCTTTTGGGAAAAATTGGTGGTGGAAGTCTTGATCAAAGCGCGCCACACCTTCTGCGTCATGGATTTCGCTTACCAAGGAAGCCAGCCTACCATCGACCGCTTCGCAGAAAGACTACCCGTGGCCTCTCAGGCCCTGGAGCAAGTGGCTTCCACTGTGATCAGCGCGAAACCTTATACTGAGGGAACCAACGTAGAAGCAGGATTGGCCAGTCTTGACGACCTGTTGACCAAGAAAGCCTCACCGAATCTCTATGCCATGCGGGCAGAATACTACATTGCGCAAGCCAATTACGCAGGGGCCGTAGCCGACTTGGAGCGCGCCGCACAGTTTCGCGATGAGCAAGCCAGCACTTACCAAGCTGCAGCGCAGGGATACAAGATCGCCTTTGCTGACAGCTATAGTGCTGACGAGAAGCAGGCGCTCTATAACCAACTTACCCAGCTAACCCGAGAAAGACCCAGCGACCGCCAGATCTTCTTCCAGCGGGCCATCATCATGGACAAAATCGGTCTCCTCGATGCAGCCAATGGCGAGTATGACAAGCTGCTCGAAGGGCAGACACCTACCGCCGAGCAACTAAACAACCGGGGCGT
>DAITMB010000068.1:0-18820 GCA_036835375.1 Bacteroidota bacterium | reverse complement strand
GAATAGTTTCTTACCTTTGCCCCGCTCAGAGACCCTGAGCAGAAAGGAGATCTTATGCATGATAGAAGAAAATGACAAGATTGTCACACAAGAAGAAACTCTAGAGAGTACTCCAGAGGTTGAGCAACAAGCTCCCGCAGCTGAGTCCATTGAGGATCTTTTTTCCAAGGTCAGAGACGACGACGATGATGATTGGTGGATCGACGGAGATGAGTACACCAAAGCTGAGCGCTCCAAAATGGAGACGATGTATGCTGGTACGCTCCGCGAATTCAACGAAAATGAGATCGTGCCTGGAACGGTCACCAGTATCGGCGAGAAAGAAGTCGTGCTCAACATTGGGTTCAAATCCGAAGGCATTGTGCCTATCTCTGAATTCAGAGATACTCCCTCCCTGAAAGCAGGCGACACCCTTGAGGTGTACATCGAAAAGGTAGAAGACCAGACTGGCCAGCTCCTGTTGTCCCGTCGCCGCGCCAAGCACCTCCGGTCTTGGGAGCGAATCAATGCCTCTATGGATCATGATGCCATCCTTACAGGACACATCATGCGCCGGACAAAGGGCGGATTTGTGGTGGACATCGATGGAATCGAGGCATTCTTACCAGGCTCTCAAATCGACGTCAAGCCTGTCAGGGACTTTGACGCCTTTGTGGGTCGCGATATGGAATTCAAAGTAGTGAAAATCAACCACGCCTACGAAAACGTGGTGGTTTCTCACAAGATTTTGATCGAAGCCAAACTCGAAGAGCAACGCAAACTGATCCTCCAAAACCTGGAGAAAGGTCAGGTCCTCGAAGGTACGGTCAAGAACATGACCAACTTTGGGGTCTTCATCGATCTCGGTGGGGTGGACGGACTGTTACACATTACCGATATTTCCTGGGGCCGGATCAACCACCCAGAAGAAGTCCTCAACCTCGACGAGAAAGTCAACGTCGTGGTATTGGATTTCGACGATGCCAAGAAGCGTATCAGCTTGGGTATGAAGCAGCTTACGCCACATCCGTGGGACTCGCTGCCTGACACCCTCACAGAAGGTTCTGTGGTGAAAGGTAAAGTCGTGACGGTGGCCGACTACGGGGTGTTCCTCGAAATCTTCCCAGGCGTCGAAGGCTTGATTCACACCAGCGAGATGTCTTGGTCTCAACATGTGAAAAATCCAGGCGAACAATTTGCCGTTGGTAGTGAACTGGATGCAATGATCCTCAATGTCGATCGCGACGAGCGCAAAATGTCCCTCGGACTCAAGCAGCTCAAGACCGATCCATGGGATGCGATTGTCGGAAAATATCCAGTGGGAAGCCGCCACAACGGAAGGGTTCGCAACATGACCAACTACGGCCTCTTTGTAGAGCTGGAAGAAGGCGTGGACGGATTGGTTCACATCTCCGACCTCTCTTGGACGAAGAAATTCAACCACCCCTCCGAATTCATCCGTGGCGATGAGACCTTGGACGTTGTGGTGCTGGAAATCGACCTCGACAACCGTCGCCTCAGCCTCGGCCACAAGCAGTTGACTGAAGACGTGTGGGACAAATATGTGGAGATTTTCTCCGTGGGATCCACTGTTTCTGGTACCATCAAGCGCATCGATGCCAAAGGTGCCGTCGTGGAGCTGGAGTATGGAATCGAAGGCATTGTGCCGCTGAAGCACCTCAAGACCGAAGACGGTCAAGAAGAGCTGAAAGTAGATACTGCTTCTGAGTTTGTGGTGATTGAGTTCAACAAAGACGCTAAGCGCCTGATGCTCTCACACACCCGCACTTGGAATGAAGATGGTGACGGCGTGGTAGCTGCTTCTGCCGCCGCTGCTCGCAAGAAGAAGACAGCTAAGCCTGCTTCTGCACCGAGCGCCGCCAAGCCTACACAAGCTGGAACCACTACCCTTGGGGAAATCGACGTGCTAGCCAAGCTCAAAGAGCAAATGGAAGCGCAAGAGAAAGAAACCCAAGGCGGTAAGTCTAAGCCTGCCGCTAAAAAGACCGAGGAAGCTACTCCTGAAGCGGCTCCTGAAGTCACTGCGGAAGCAGAGGAAAACGAGAAGACTGCAGAAGAATAGTCTGCTAGTATATCTTGAAAAGCCTGCCCCTTGGGCAGGCTTTTTTTTGCCCCATTCCTTTCTTGCCGAGTGCCCGCGTTGTCCGGGCAAAGACAATCCCGACCCAGCCGATTTTCGTACCTTCGTCGTAGTCGCCTGTTGCGGCGAATAAAAAGAAACGATTTGCCACAGAAAATAGCGATAACGAGTACCATGAAAAAAATTATCCTTCCACTTCGATGCTGGATGCTTCTGGGGTGGATCTGGGCGGGGATGCTTCCTGCGCAAGAGCATGCCTCTCCTCCCCATCGGGGATTGGGGATTCCGGGACCACAGGCAAGGTCTTTCCTGATCTCCTGGCATCCCGTGCCCGGTGTGGTGGCGTATGAGTACATTCTCACCGATAACTTCTTGTGCTTTGCAGGCTGCGCGGGGGATACGCGGGAGAAAATGGTCGTGGATACTTTCGCTCTGGAGTATGAGCTGTTGATTGACAAGCAATACTACTGGAGAACCCGTGCCCACTTTGAAAATGGCGAAACAGGGCCTTGGAGCTTGATCTCAGAATTTTGGGCATACACGCCCCCGCTGTCTCCGCTGGTGCAGGTGCGCCCTAATCCGACACAGGGACCGCTGTCTTTGAATTTGGACTGGGGAGCGAATGTGCAGGTGGATTACCTTCGGGTCGAAGTCCTCGACATGAGCGGGCGTAGTGTCACAGGACCACGGGAAATTCGTCCTACCACGCCCTTTGTCCGGAGCGAACCATTGATTTTGGAAGCGTTGACACTGGTCCCCGGCGTTTACCTGCTGCGTGTGCAGGCGGAGAGCAACGACGGGAGAAGTTTTCAACCCTACGTCACCAAGTTCCTTGTGCAGGAATAGACTTTTGCTGACCGAGATTTTGCTTGCTATCTTCGGCGAGTCAAGTTTTTCGAATACATTCGAAGGAAAAATTTCTATTCGACTTTATTCGCATTTTTTCGCCGCTTCCTCGAAGCTTTTTCGCAGCCTTTCACCACATGGAATTTTCTCCCGTTCGCAACGTGATCTTCGACCTTGGAGGCGTGTTGTATGACATCGACATCGACAGCACCGTCGCCGCTTATCAACGCTTGGTGAAGCCAGGCGGCCCTAAGATTGATTTTGGCAAGACCACACAACACGAATTTTTTTCTCAGCTCGACCGGGGAGAAATCGAAATCGAAGCGTTTGCCGATGGACTCATTCAGGCTTACGAGCTCGAAGCAGACAGGGACACCGTGATCCAAATCTGGCTGGATCTTCTCGTAGGCGTTTTTCCTGGAAGAGACGCAGCGATCACCCGTTTGGCGCCACATTATCGCTTGGTGCTGCTCAGCAACACCAGCCGCTTTCACCGCGATGCGTTTCAAGAAGCGTGTGCGGGAATGTTCGCGCAGATGGAACACTTGTTCCTCTCCTACGAAATGGGCTTGCGAAAACCTGATCCCGCCATTTATCACCGCACCCTGAAGGAGATGGGATGGAAGGCCGAAGAAACGCTGTTTGTGGATGATTCAAAGACGAACATCGACGCAGCGGCAGCCCTAGGCATCCAAGTCTTTTGGTTGGAAAAGCCGGAACTCTTCACGCCCTTAATGTCCAGGCTACTGTCTTAGAAAGGATGCAAACGTATTCGTCCAAGGCGCTATTCCTGCTTCTTTTTCTCCTTTTTCCGTCTCCACGGCGCATCCTTTTCCCAATCTCCTGCCATGATGCAGCCATAGGGGATGATTTCGTCGAGCACTTCTCCCAGTCCGAAGGCTTCCATTTGGTCCTTGACTGCTTGAGCGTTTTTGTAGGCACTCGGCAGCTCAGATATGTCGATGTTTCCCGAATAAAATCTCACATCAAGTCCTGATGTCTCTTCGGCGAAAAGCTCTTCCATGGTCTTGTGAGCCATGTTTCGCTTGTGTTGCCCGCGGCTGATGTTTCGCCCAGCTCCGTGGGGAGCAAAACCCAGATTGCTAGCCGTGGTAGCGCCCTTCACGATGAGCACAGGTTCGCTCATGTTTAGCGGGATAAGGCGTAATCCCTCTTGGCTGTCTGGCACAAACTTATCGTCGAGCGGGGTGGCCCCCTTTGCGTGATAAAACAAGTCTTGGTCCTTGAACACAAAATTGTGCTCATTCCAAAATCGGTCGATCGGGTCGCGCTTCAATTTTTGCACGGTCGCATCGTGGATCGTCGCATGGTTCAGCTTGGTCCATTCTCTCACCAGTTGCAATGCTTCCCAGTAGGCGGCACCTGCCTCTGTGTCAAAGGGAATCCAAGCGTTTTTGGCTGAAATGCCTGATGAAATCTCACGTCTGAAGGCTTCTGCCACTTTCATTCCGTGGGTGTAGAGACTTGCGCCCAAGCCCCGACTGCCGTGGTGCGTGACCATCATCGTCTCGCCACTGTTTCTGGAACGCCCAACAAACAAAAAATGGTTGCCATCGCCCTGGGTTCCCAGGTGTTGCCTAGCGAGCGATAGGCTTTTCGGGTTGTTGAGGAACCTGTTTTGAGCCATCTGTTCCTCCATCGCCTTCGGCAACTCCGAAAATTCTTCTCTCCCACCGCCACCGAAGTGGGTGACGGAGTGAGCAAAGTCCAGGACCGTTTTGGGGTCGATTTGGCCGAAGTTGGTCATCATCACCGAGCAGCAAATGTCTGCACTGTGCATCGAAGGGTGAATTGCATTTCGGGCGACCGCGATGCCACCCACAGGAATTTGTCCCTCACCCGTAGGGCAAGCATCTGGCATAATCGCCCCAGCGACCAAGGTCGGCGTGCGCATCAACCCACGCATGACGGACAGTACGTTTGCGACGTTATCGGCCTCTTCTGCTGATTCTGCGCGAATGTTTTGAAAGAAATCAATCGGCTCCTGCCTTGGTTCCATGATTGTAGGACTCACTTGCTCAAGATAGGAACGCAATGATTCTCCGCTCAACTGATGCTCGTTGGCGTATTCGATGGCTTCTTTGAACCACTTTCCGGTCTTGAATCCCAAATCAAGGAGGTCTTTGCCTGTGATCATGAACTGATGACTTTGGTACTACATATTTGTTATGTCGCGACAATTACGGCGGGAAGCTACATCTCGTTTCGGTGTACTCATCAAAGTTAGGGACGATTCTAACAAATCACCAGTTTTGGGTCGATCCCTTCGGCTAACTCGCTTGCAAGTGCTCAGGGCAAGCTTTTGCCCGAATGCTAAGTCATAGCTCGCAATTTTAGTCCAGATTTCGTCCGATGTCCTCTTCCTTCGTTGTCTTCGCACAAATTCCCGGCACAATCTCTGAGGATTTATTTCGGCGGCGTTCCTCACCAGCTGTTTCAGCCTTTCATTGAGCGCATTCGTTCTCAATCCAAGAGGAATTCGCTCTGCCTTGGATCTATTGGGAATTGCCAGTATTTTTCCTTGGTGATACGATACCTATCCTACAGGCTGCTCTGGCTCATCCCCACCCTGATCCTGGTGACAGCGACCACCTACTTTCTGTCTTCCTGGCAGGAAGAACTCAGCTTAGGGAGCCTGTGTATGGACATGAGCCAAGTGCAGACTGCGCCCGGTGATTATCGAAAATGCCTTCAGGAGAAAGCGCGCGCCCGTGGCCTCGACAAGCCAGTGTTTTTTATTTCCTTTCAGCCCCTATCCGAGCCAGACAGCCTTCATCGATTATCAGACCCCAAAGAACGTGAAGCTGCCAAGCGCCTCGCCTGGGAGTATGGGAACTGGCCGCTGATTGAGGCATTTCGTATCGAAATTCAGGCTTATTTGGACGCAGAGCACAAGACTTTTCGGGAGGCGATTGATCTGGATACTGCTTCGCAAGAACAGTTTCGGGTCGCGCGGGACATCTGTGTCAGTTTGCTTCGCAATGGCCAGCCCGAGCGGATAGGAAACCACCTTCAGCGGTTAGAAATGACGCTCTCTTCCAACTCCCGACAAGTCTTGCAGCCTGCCTTTTTATCGTTGCGCCACCGATGGGATGCTCTTGATGCGCAACCCCAGCGCTGGCGCACTTACATTCCCTGGATTCATTGGCAGGGATTTGATACTCAATATCTCCATTGGCTCGGAGGAGTGATCCTACGCCTCGACTTTGGCACTGACAATGACAATGTCAAAGTAATCAACCGGATTCGGGGCCTGCTACCCACTACGATGTTGTTCACTGGATGGGGGATTTTCCTGGGCTTTGTAATTTCGATTCCGCTGGCGCTGTGGTCGGTGAGGCATGCGGGACAAAAACGAGAGCGCGCTGTGGGGGTTCTTCTCTTTTCGCTGGACAGCGTACCTTCCTTTTGGATGGCGCTGATGCTGCTCACATTTCTGGCCGATCCTGAGCGGCTGGGCTGGTTTCCGAGCACGTATGAGGCTCAGGCAGCGTTTTGGCCACGGCTGCACAGCATGGCGCTTCCCCTGTTCGCTTACACCTACGGCTCCCTGGCCTTCCTCACGCGCAGCTTGCGAGGTTCTCTTCTCGAAATTCAGCAAGAGCCTTATGTTCGCACGGCGTTGGCGCTGGGCTACTCCGATCGTCGCATCCTGTGGCGGCACAGTCTTCGCCCGGCGCTGTTGCCGATGATCACCATCATTGGCAAGATTTTCCCGGCGATGGTGGGGGGATCGGTCATTTTGGAAAACATCTTTTCGATCAATGGGATCGGCCAAAGCATGTTGAGCAGCAGCCTGGATGGCACGGGTAAATCCTTGGTGCTCACCCTATTCACCCTCAGCGCGATCCTTACTTTACTCGGCTATTTTGTGGCGGACCTCCTCTACACCTGGGCAGATCCGCGCATTCGCTTCCACGCTTCAAGCACTTCGTCATGATCAGAAAACCGGTACCGCCGCAGTGGTGGAAAGCGTTTTATGGCCAGCGCCGCGTGAGGTGGAGCGGGAGGTTTTTTGTCGTGTTGGTTGTCATCAGTGTCCTGGCAAACCTGATTTCCAGTGATTTACCATTTTACTGCCGATACCAAGGAGTGCAATTGTCCCCCTGGCTGTCGCCAGACCAGATGGTGGAGGATCCACAGGCAGGAGGTGGAGCTTTGCAACTACCCGCGCGGCTCATGGATTGGCACAAGGCCCCTGTCACCGCTGCCTGGTGGGCGCCGATCCCTTATAGCGAACGTCCCCTCGATGGTCATCGGGCGCTATCGCCTTTGGGCAAGCAGGTTTTGAAGACGGGAGAAGTGCTGCCCTGGCGTTTTCGGCATTGGCTGGGGACTGATTCTTCGGGGCGCGACCTTTTGGCCTTGCTGCTGCGCGGTGGCCGGATTTCGCTCGGCATCGCCTTTCTTTCGATGCTCCTGGCTGGCAGCATCGGATTTCTCATCGGCAGCGCTGCTGGATATTTTGGAGATGATCGCCTGCGCGTTCCGATATTTGTGCCCTGGGTGGCTCCGTTGGGCTTGTTTTTAGGCTATTGGTATGGTTTCGGGCGTCGGCATTACCTGCTGGAGGACCTGCAAGGCGGGGCTTGGTGGGGACAATGGCTGCTGGGCTGGCTGGTCCTGCTCCTCGTTGTGGCCGGCGTGATGGCGCTGGGATATGTAGGTTGGCGGCTGAGAAGCAAGCGAATGATTCGCCTGCGTCTCGACTTTGTTTTGTCTCGCATCATTGAGGTGTTGGACTCCCTGCCTCAGCTCCTACTGATTATTGCGCTGGGCGCCGTTTTTTCTCGAAGCATCTGGACTTTGGTGCTTTTGATTGGCTTCACGAGCTGGAGTGGAGTGGCGCGCCTGGTTCGACCAGAAGCTTTACGCGTGCAGCAAGCAGATTACATTTTGGCTGCGCGGATCTCGGGCCTTTCGCAGCGCCGGATCCTGTTGCGGCATGTGTGGCCACAAGTTTTGCCACATTTGCTGGTGCCTCTGGCTTTTGGATTGGCGGGTGTCATGGTCGTCGAGAGCGGCCTATCTTTTCTGAATGTGATTGAACGAAGCGAGTCATGGGGTGGCATTCTCTCCACCGCGATACACAGCCGCACGCTGTGGTGGATTCCCTTGTTTCCTGGCCTGGCGATCTTCTTGACCGTGTTGACCATCAACGTGATGGGCGAATCGCTACGCAAAGCCCTTTCGCCTGGTCGCCAGTCATTTGATCCCCCTTCCTCCACATTGACTGGTGCAGATCCGAACTCGAAAGCACCTTCAGCCGAAGGGGAAGCGGGCAAATTACCAAGCTGAAACAGAGAAGTATGCACAGAAAAAGTCGATCAGGTTACCCTGATCGACCTCTAACCTAAACCCCATTTTCACCAAATGAGTGCGTTTAACTCGTTGCAAGCCCTTGCGGGTTCTTCAGTTAGGCCTAGTGTTTCATCAGCGGTGCTTGAAATCGTTTCCCAGAGGCGGACTGGATTCTAATGAGGTACGCGCCCGGAGGCAACACAGGGAGGACCAAGTCTTGGTGCTCTCTTGTCTCCACCTGAGCCACGTGCACCTGCCTGCCGGTAATGTCGAGGATGTCGATTCTGAGGAGCTGTCCGCTGAACACAGACTGAGAAAGTTCGATGCTGATCCGATCTTCAAACGGATTGGGATACACGCGAATGCTTCCTTCTGCCCATTGGTCAGCGATTCCAACGCTGAAGTCAAAGTCCTCTGAGACGCTCTCACAACCGTTTTCATTCACTCCCACCGTATAAATGCCTGGCTCCGTCGCTGTGTATTGAGGATCTGTGGCGCCAGGGATTGTATCTCCATTGAGGAACCATTGATTGCCAGTGGCTGCGCTGGAACTGAGCACGGTACCATTTGCAGAAATCGTTGGGATGGCTGGCAGAGGATTGGCCGTGATGGTCAACGAAGCGCAAAGGCCAGGGTTGATGCAACCACCCTCTCCGCGGGCGTAGAAGGTCGTGGTTTTGGTCAGGGTCATCTGAACCACGGTATCCAAGCTGATGGAAGTGCCACTACAGCTGTCGAGGTACCATGCCCAGTTGATGGCTTCGTTGAGGGAGCCGGAAAGCGACAGGCTAATCGGCTCATTTTCGCAATATTCAAGCCTTTCACTGCTGATCATTGGTTCAGTAGCATTCTCACAGACCTCCACGAATACGGGAACAGAAGGCGCCGACTCGCAGTTCCCGATCTCCACCACTTGATATTCGCCTGTAGAATCAGCCGTGTAGGTGGAACCGACAGCACCGGGAATCGCGACCCCGTTGAAATACCATTGGTAGAGGAAAGAAGTCGCATTGACTGAGAGAAAAAGGCCACTGACAGTCACCTGGGGGGTATCAGGAATGGCGTACATCGTCACAGTAACTGCTTCGCAAGAAGTGGCAACCAAACAGCCTCCAAACCCACGTACAAAATAGGCCGTGTTGAGGGAAGGAGCGACTGTGATTGAGGTACCAGAATCCACAGGCGTCCCCCCACAGCCGTTTTCATACCAATACCAATTCGTCGCATCATTCAGCAGACCAGTCACGGAGAATGTGGTCGAATCGCCCGCGCAGAGAAACACATCTGGCGATACCGTGGCAACAGTCGGTGCCTCACAGACCGTGAAGGTCATCACACTTGTTTTGTCACCTTCTGCGCCGTCGCTAAATGCGAGGAATAAATTTCCGTTGACGTCGGTTTGCAGACTGAGAAAGGAGGCAACCCCTGTAGTAACGGCTGGTTGCCCTACATGAGTCCAACTGGTGCCATCGTAGCGAATGACGGAAGCTTTGGCACCTACAGAAATGTCGTGATAGGCCAGGTAGGGATTGTTATTGATGTCAAATGCCAATTGGGTAAATCCCACAAATGAGGTCCAAGCAGGTCCAGGTCCGATGGAGACCCAGTTTGTGCCGTCAAACCGATGAACGTAAGGCTTGGGACCCGTCAGGGGATTCATGTAGCTGACATAGGGGACGTTGTTGTTGTCGAAGGCAAGGTCAAGATCCAGCGCTCCTGCAAAAGGCTGAGCCAAAAACGAAGATCCGACTGTCACCCAGCTTGTCCCGTCAAAGCGCTTGACGGTGACACTGTCGTTCGCGGCGCGATCTTGAAAGGCGAGGAAGAGCTCTCCCACAGAATTAAAAGCCAAGTCGGGGAAATCGCCTAGGCTATCGCTCACTGCGGCTGTCGGACCGACGTTGACCCAATTGGTCCCGTCAAAGGTTTTGACGATAATCTTTTCTGCATCTCCATAGTCGATGAAGGCCACATAGGGCTGAGAGAGGCCATTTAGCTCGATGCGATTAAATTCGCTCTGGCCGATGGACAGAGGTCCGCCCAAGGTATCCCATGATGTGCCATCGAAGTGCATGACACTGCTTCTTCCTGCGTTGAGACCGTCAGCATACACAAAATAGATGTCACTGGACGAAGACATGGCCATCGCGCTCTGGGTGGCTGCGCCAGGGGTAAAGCCCGCGGCTCCCACCGTATCCCATGCCGTGCCATTGTAGGTCATCACGACACCAGATCCACCCGAGAGACCCCGATCATTAAAGGAGAGGTAAATTTCCCCGGTGGGGCTGACTCTCAAGCTTTGCCAGTTGCTTGAGTCACCGGGTGAAATGCCAGGTGCACCCACATACGTCCATTGTTGGGCATAGCCAGCGATTCCCCACAGCAGGAACAGGCCTGCAATCAGGAGGTTTTTCATTTCGTTTCTCATCATCACATGTGTTGTGCATCGGCATAAAGCATTCCTTGCCGATGCATTGGTTTTAGTAAATCTTGTCGAGATCGAATGTAGGGAAGGAGAGATGTGACAATGAAATTTTTACCCTAGACAAAAGATAGACAACGATTAATCGATTGATAATGAGACACCTATTCAGTTATCGGATAAAGAATGATCTTCTTTATATCGTGCTGGCCATGTGTACCAGCTCTTTGTGGTCACCGATGGAAAGCTTTTTCATAAGGCGGGAGCGGGTCTTTCTCACCGACTGAGGAAGTATGCCCAACACCCTCGCAATTTCTGAAACAGAAAGTCCCAGCTTGAGCAATGCCAGCAGCCTGACTTCGGCTTCGGTGAGGTCGCGATGTTGGGAGCGTAGGCTATCAAAAAAACCGGGGTGTAGTTTTCGGAAATTCCGCTTAAACTCTAGCCAATCTTCTTCAGTGAGAATCGTCATCTTAGACAATTGATCGGCCAGCTCTCCATGAACAGCTCGCCACGGAAGTTCCGGCTCGGTCCTTTTGCTTTTTCGCTCAAAGGATTTCATTCCTGCATCGCGCAGCTTCGTTTCTCGCCGGTAGGCTTCGAATTTTCGTTGGGCAGTCTCGGCTTCTCCGAAAGAACGTAGGCGCTCTTTTCGGCGCTTGCGAGCGAATCCCACAAAGAAAATGCCCAATCCCAAAGCAAAAAGGGTGGACAAGGCTGTTGTGACTCGGTGCCGCAAGACGAGGTCCCGCTGATGGGCCTGAATGTCCAGCAGATCTGCCTCGTGCTGGCGAGCGAGGAACTTGGCATGAAGGTTTCCTTTGCCAGTGATGTCCTTGAGCATGTCCATACTATCCTGGATGGCAATGGTTGAATCCTTGTGATGGGCAGCGGCTGCAAAATTTCCGGTTTTTTCGTAGTACTGGCTCACCATCCAATGATATTCCACCCAGCCCGCGAGGGCATTCATAGGATCTGAGACATGAAAAAGCCTGGAACGCAACTCCTGAATTTTCCATGGGATCGAATCCAGATGGCCTCGGTGTAGGTCAATCTCTGTGAGACTCAGCAGCGATGATACTTGTAGATTGAGCGCTGGAAACTGATCAGATAGGGCATAAATCGCCTGAAAGGCAAGCTCGGCCTCGTCCCATTTTTTTTGCATGAGATAGAGTCGCGCCAGATTTGTCTGTATCGCGAGGCAGTTGATACTGTCTTTGTATGCGCTGGCAATCTCTACCCCCGCCAAGTAGGCTTCTTCCGCTCCTTCCACTTCTCCATTCAGCGCGAGGCAGGCGCCGTACTTGTTGTAGCTATTGACTTCTATCAAACTATCGCGATGGGCAAAATCGGTTGCCCGGCAATAGTATTGAGCCGCCATGGCATAGTTGCTGAACGCAAAATAGAGTTCCCCAGCAATAAACAGGCATTTGACAGGATCTACGACCCGTTCGATTCCGATTCGATCCGCCAAGTTGAGACCGGGAAGCAACACTTCGAAAGCCAGATCATATTCGCCAGAGCCATAAAGTCCCTCCGCATAGTGACATCGAAGCACGACCTCCAGCGCGGGCAAACGTTGCTGTAGAACTTGTGCAAGTATCTGCTTGTGCAGACTCAAGCCATCGGCTACATTTTGCTTGCAAATCCAATATCTCGCCCGGTAGCTACTGGCCAGGAGGGCAAGGGGCAGCTGACGGCGTTGCCGGGCTGTGGTTTCGATTTCCATCAACACCCCCACAATGGTCTGTGAGTCTTGTACCGGCACAGCGCTGCGATAGTAAGTTTTCAACAAATCCGCCTGTTCATGCAACGATGCCTGATACAGGTTTTCCAACGAATCAGCCCGTAGTGCGCCGGGACTTGTCCATAGGAGGACCAAGATGAAAATGCAATGCTTCATGATCTCTTGTCAAATGTTTCTGCGACAATAAAAGGATCAAGAAGGATGGGGATGATTCACGGGTCGTGCTGCAACAAGCCTTGGGCAACGCAGAAAAAGAGCATGGTTTCCCTACCTTGATGCGTTGATTTCTACTTGAAGCCGGGAGACTTCCCGTAGCAATTGCCAGGAAAGGGTCCATCCAAGGAACAAGATCAGGCAAATGGTTGAATGAGGGGAACACGCGTTCTCTGAATCACTTTTTTTCCTTCTTCGCGCAGTAGCAGTTGGCAGCTTTCTTTTTCGAATTCAGAATAGAGACAATCTCCTGCTGGGATCACCCACCCACCAATTCTTCCGATTTTGGAAATATTCCGCTCCATCGGGAATGACTTCACAGGGACAAGTAGCGCTTCCGGCTTTATTATTCGCAGCCCGCCAAGAAAATCTCCTCCATCGATTTGCTGCGAGCAATCTGCTTGTAGAAGGATTTCAAGTTGCGGAGGGTGTAGTTCACGCTCTCACGAGAGAGGTAGGGACTAGATTCATAAAGATCGAAAATGGCGGATTTTTGATTTTCCAAGTAGGAAATTGCTTCCTCGTATTCTGCTGTGGAGCGACACAGTTTTTTGTAGTTCTGCCGCTGCTCATAGCTGGATTCTTTGCCTCGGTGCGCGAGCTTGGTATATGGCGCATCGACCAACCCCGACCAGTCAAAGTCGTAGGGTACGACGATCGGCAAGCCTACCATGCCGGGATGGGTGGTCACTTTGACATTCTGTCGCACTTCAATAAGAAAGTCTTGGTTGGCAATCATGTATTGAAAAAGATGGAGCAGCAGCAGGTTGTCTGGATCGACACTCTCTGGCCCGAGCGCAATCTCTTCATCGAGGAGCGTCGAACCCATTCGGCTGGCCATGTCCTCGTCATCTTCGATGAAAAAGGCAAAGTGCGTCTCCGTGGGTTCTTCTCCTCCCACATCCACATATTCGATCTGAGCCAGCCGCACATCAAAGTAATAGGGACTGAGAAGTTGGTACATTTTGTAGAGATAGTATTCCCGCAAAATGTACTCATCGTCGTGGCAATGGGTGACGATTTTCAGCTTGCGCTGCCCTTCAAATGGCTCGGGGACTTGAACTTTTTTGCCAAACTTGAGCCTTAAGGGAGGAAAATCGCAGATGATGGGATCTCGCCGAAACCTCCCGCGCACTTTTAATTCTGCTTTGACAGCTACTGGCTCGCCATCTGGTCCACGGTAGCTCAAGGTCGCATGATGATAATCAGGGGCTTCCGCCCGATCGCTTTGCACGGCGCTCCAGTCCGCCTCCAGGCGCAGCGTGAGCAGGGAGTCGGAAGCAAACAACGGTGCTTGTGCCCTTACGGTAAGATTTCCTCTCCCACCCAGCAGGGCGATACATAGGATCAAAGGAAGCAAAGGAAAGCGGAATGGGCCACCGAAGGGAGAATAGAAGGGTTGAGGTTGAAACATGAGCTAGCGTTGAGAGGTGTGGTGTTTGAACGTCGTTGTGTGAACATTTCCGTCTGGTCAATATACCAAAAGCACGGAGGGAAAGAATACCTCCGTGCTGGAATATGGGAAGATGTTGAAAAAATCGATGTGCCGAATCTCTCGCGGGGCAGCGTTCGCCACCACGTAGGAGCGTTAGTTGATCACAGGCATTTCCTCGGCTTGGCGCACGACCTTGCTGTCGCGGTTGTACAAGAATGCAACCACCTTGCAATTATCAGCATTCCAACTGGGCTTCAGATCAAAGGAGTAGGACTTTCTGAATTGGCTGTCTGGCGAAATCGGTTCGTCGCTGATCGGCTCGCCCCACACGCCGTTGATGGCGCTTCGAAGCAAATCGTGGTGGGTGTAAGCGGGAAGATCTGGCTCGCTGTAGCGGTAGTCTTTTTGCCAATCCACGATGTTGTCCTCAATCAGGTACACGGCCAAGTGATCGTTTTCGCCTCCGGGTGCGAGATATTTTACATCAATTACCGTGGTCAGGCGTAGGCTGTCGGGCTCAAAGCAATTGAAAATGCGGATCCCTGCTTCAGGAACTTGCTGTAACGCTTGGGTGATCCTGCTTTCATACGCACCCACACCTACGATCCTGTCGCGGCGCTCCACGAGGCCCAACGGCACGACATCAAATGGGTTGAGCTCGTTATAGAGCGCATTTCCCTCTGGTGTGCGGTAGTCCGTCGTGAAACTTTCTCCCGAACTTTTGGGGTTGGAAAGTGCCCCGGCATGAATCGTGATGACGACCATTTGTCCCGCAAAAGTATTTTTCTTGAGATTATGCACCAGCTCTCCCGCCGCTGGGCAGTTGCCGCACTGATGACCAGACATTTCTTCTACGAGAACTTTACGAATTATCGGCTCCGAAAAAGGGTCGGAGGCTTCGGCGAGGATCAGACACTGCTCATCGGCTGGCAGGGCCGCCGTGGGGTTGTCCAGATAAGGAGCTTCGATGATATCGCAGCCCGAACACAAAACCACAGTGATCAACAAAAGAAGGTTTCTCATAGGTACATTCATCAGGATGGAATGGAATGGCAAAGGGGCGGAGGTGATCTTCTTTTTGCACGATGTCCAAGGTACGATTATTGACGGTTTTTGACAGATACTGAGTTCTATTGACCCTAAACAAATCGCCTCAAAATGAACTGGTGATCGACAAGGTAAATCCATTGGCAGCAGGCACTTCGCGACAGATCCCTCCTACACAAAGGAGTCCTCGCCGTTGGCGGCCATATCCGAAGGCGATCCTGCTTGAATCAAAAGCGTAGGCAAATTGGGCATTGTAGTAATGAACGCGCAGCTTCGGATCGGGATTGGCGTAGTTCCACTCATCAAAAAACGTGAGATACCAATGCGGGGAAAACGAAAGTTCTACCAGCGCCAATGCCCAGGATCCAAGGTCTTCGCGGGTGTACATGTGCTGTAACTCCGTGCGGAGGGCAAACTTCTGATTTACCTTGTATTGGGTCTCGAATACGCCAATATGCGTGTTCACAATCCCAAAACCAGCGTTAACGGAGTTGAACTCAATGATGTCCTTGTTGTAGCGGAGGTAAATGTAGGTGAGAATGGTCCGCAGGTTTTTGTTCCAGCGTCGATTGACTTCGATGTTGAAATCTTGAAAATAGAGGTTGTCGATATCGCCCAGAAAAGAGCTTTCGTAGCGAAATTTAGGCTCCACGAAGGTAGTGTCCAGCCCGTGGATGCGCGAATAGTTGAGTTGCACCTGGGTGCCATACTTCCCCCCCAGCGGCGTCTTCTTTGGAATGGTGAAGAACACCGAAGCCTGCAATCCCACTTCTCCATTGAGCTGCGTAGCGTATGGATAGAGCGTCGGCAGGCGATAGGTGTGAAGTTTGGAGATCGGGGGTAAAAAGCTCAGCGATAGCTCCTCCAAGCTCACGAGTCGCTCCGATCGAAAGTCGAAATTATCGATGCGCTTGGCGCTCATCATCACCCCCAATCCCTTCGCTGCATAGCTCCCGTTAAGATACAAGGCCGATCCCGGATTATAGACAAATTGATTCAGTTGAAAAGGATCGTTGATTTTGTAAGCCGCTTCCCCATCAATGGACAAGCCCCCGTGGATCATCCGAAAACGGCCCCCAAATGCTGTCACATTCTCAGGGAGCATCAAGATCAGATCGTCATCCTCTTCGTATTTGCTCATTAGGCTTCCCCCCAAAAAAAGCTTTGTTTTTCGCTCCGCACCATCTGTTAGCAAGTCATTGATGGAAATGTCAATGTCTCCGCCTCGCAGAATGGACTCAGTACGCTCCCAAAATTTTCGCTGCGTGCCGACCAGACCTTTGAGCGTGATGCCCGCCCGTGGACTGTACTGCACCCGCACGCCATCGATGGAGTTGTCGATCCCTAGGCCCCACTCCTGATAAGTGCGAAATACGATGCCATTCCCAAACTGGTCGTAGAAGTTGCCGACGGTGATGTCGAGCTTTTCGCCCCGATATTGCGCAAAACGATACGCGATGCCCTGCCCCTGATAACGCTGATCAAATCCCAGAAGCGGATTGAGATAGGCTTCGTAGCGCAGGCCTGCCGACAATGGTCCCCGCTGGTAGGTGAGTTGCAAATAAGAATTTGACAGCAAGTTTTCATCCACTGCATTGGCGCCAATCACCGAATCTTCAAACAAATACTGCACATCTGTCTGAAAACTGCCGTGGATACTGCCGAGGTCTTGTTGCGCCATCCCTGCATGGGAGGACAACAAGGCCAGAAGGGTCAATGCAACTACTAGGTACTTCATGCAGGATCGATCCGTTGGAGGTCAAAAGCAAGGGGCAAAATAGGGAGAGTTTTCGCTGTAAAATACCTGCAAATTTGCCGAAAAAGATCAAAAAAACTACGCAAGCGCCCCAGCCGAACATTGGCACAACCTTGCGGTTGCGGTCCAAAAGGAATTACGCTGTTGCGAAGCAAATTTACTCAGGGATCATTCTGAGCGATCTCAATGAGCAATAATCACGTTGGATTCATGGTCCGATCGGACATGGAACAACAAGCTTTGCCGATGTCCCCCCACCGGTCCCTGCCTTTGTCGTGCAGCCGACGAATTTACGAAAATGGGGAAGCGGAAAATGCCCAACACCTTTGAAGGGGCTGCCCCTTTGTTGCGACCTCTTTGACTTGCTTTTCTTTCCTCATCAAAGTCGCATCTGCACATCCTGCAAATGGCAGTTCTCAACCTTGGCGACGTGTCCACTTTGTCTTTCCTCGCGCTTGGTTCTTTGCCTATCTTTGAAATCCTACTGAATTCGCTGTTCATCCCAGCTTCCCTGGCGTTTGACTCGCTCCCACTTTGACAAATCACCTGGTCCCCCTCCAGCTTATCATCACTTTCTGAATATGCAGATCACTGGTCATCTCCGCAAAATGAGCGCCTTGCTCGCAGATCCTGTGCAATACACCCTTTCGCTCGATGGAACTGATATTCAGATGAATGAGCTCCTCGGCCACCGTGTGTCCATCCGATTTGGGGGAGAGATCCACTGCCGGGTATGCGGTCGGAAGACCAAAAAGTCTTTTGGGGAAGGCTATTGCTACCCCGATTTTCTCAATCATCCAGAAAATTCTCCCTGCATCATCCACCCAGAGCTTTGCGAAGGACATCTTGGCCTCGGGCGCGATGCCGACTGGGAAGCCAACCACCATGTGCAACCTCATGTGGTGTATTTGGCCGCGTCCAGCGGCATCAAGGTCGGCGTCACGCGCTCGCAGCAAGTCCCCACGCGATGGATCGACCAAGGCGCTTCACAGGCTATCCGCCTGGCCGAAGTACCCTATCGTCAATTGGCCGGGGAGATAGAGGTCTTCTTCAAAGACTACCTTTCTGATAAGACCAACTGGCAACAAATGCTCAAAAACATTCGCACAGACGAAGACCTCATGGCCCGCAAGCGGCAACTCGCCTTGCTCCTGCCTGAGCACCTGCGCGGCTACCTCTCGCCCGACGATGCACTTACCACCATTGACTATCCCGTGATTGCCTATCCTACCAAGATCAAGTCCTTGAGCTTGGACAAAACACCCCAGATCAGCGGCCAGCTTCAAGGAATAAAGGGGCAGTATCTACTCTTTGCGGATGGCTCGGTGATCAACCTGCGCAAGCACACGAGCTACCTCGTCGAAATCGAAGCTTAAGCGAGTCCCCTTCAAGTCACCCAACAAAAAAAAATCGCAACCAATCTGGTTGCGATTCTATTTCATATCAGAGATGGCGCGGCCCCACCACCTTTGCATTTGTCGGAACTTTTGATGGCCTCCCTGATCTGCACGCCCCTTGGGTTGATCATTCTTCCATCGGGCAAAACCTGATAACCCCTTCCGATACAACTCAGTCATTATGTGGCGATGAGAACTAGTTTCATCCATTGATAGTGGGGAAAAACCCTCCCCTCCCCTGTAGCGCCACCTAAAATCTTTGTCGAAAAAATTAAAAAAACGCCTTATCACAAAGAATAAGGCGTTGATAATCAACTAATTGTGATCCCACCAGGGCTCGAACCTGGAACCTGCTGCTTAGAAGGCAGCTGCTCTATCCAGTTGAGCTATAGGACCCGTAGTGGCAGAAAAACGAGGGGAGAACTGTCGCACGGAGGCGAAGCATGCCAACATTTTTTCTGTCGAGAACCCATGGGTTCTGGAAAAATCATTGTCGAGGTGGCAGGATTCGAACCTGCGGCCCCCTGCTCCCAAAGCAGGTGCGCTAACCGGACT
>DAITMB010000067.1:0-26834 GCA_036835375.1 Bacteroidota bacterium | reverse complement strand
CTTAGGAAGAAGATATGATAAACAAATTGTGAAATCGCTTTCTCTTAAAAAGCAATGACAGCCCGGGAATGGGGCTGTCATGCACTGATCTTGGATAGGAAAAATGGGAACAAACGGTAGTAGTAGCGTAAATCTATGATACCTTTGGGGGGGAAAGTGATATGAAATTAGAGAAAGTCCTGAATAAAACAAAACTTGACGACGTCAAATGATCATTTGACGAAAATACTTTAGGCGAAAGCAGTGCAGATACCGCCTTTTTTTCCTTGAGGGGAATCAGTAATTTGCTCAATGAATTCTTTTCTACCTCAAAATAATTCACCGGATTATATTCCCCCTCTTGTCTCGCCTCTCACTTCTCGCCTCTCACCTCCAATTTTCAATTCATGAAGGACTACCCCTCCGCCATTCTCGTGGTGCTCGTGCTGGGCATGATGGCATTCGCTGCGGCCTGCAATTCGGGTTCTACCACCCAAACGTCTCAGGTCGATGAGCCCTCTGCGGCGTATCCCCGGCTTCCGGATTGGCACAAAAATGCCACAATTTACGAAGTCAATCTTCGTCACTTTACAGAAGAAGGGACTTTCCAGGCTTTTGAAGCGCACATTCCTAGACTCAAGGAATTGGGCATAGACATCCTCTGGTTCATGCCGATTCATCCGGTGAGTGTTAAAAATCGCAAAGGTGATCTCGGCAGCCCCTACGCCGTGGCGAATTATTACGATGTCAATCCCGACTTCGGCACCATGGACGATTTCAAGCACATGCTGCAAGCCATTCGTGAGGCAGGGATGTACACCATCATCGACTGGGTGCCCAATCACACAGGGTGGGACAATCCATGGATCACCGAGCACCCCGATTGGTACACCCAGGACGCCGAAGGCAACATCATTGATCCGATCGACTACAACACGGGAAAATCCTGGGGATGGACCGATGTCGCCGACCTCAACTATGACAACCCCGAGATGCGCCTTGGCATGATCGACGCGATGAAATTTTGGATCCGTGACATCGGCATCGATGGATTTCGAGTGGATGTAGCCCATGGCGTGCCCGTAGATTTCTGGGCACAGTGCCGGGATTCTCTCTACGCTGTGAAGCCGCTCTTCATGCTGGCCGAAGCCGAGGTGCCCGCCATTCGCAATAACGGCGCCTTCGTCATGGATTATGGCTGGGAAATGCACCATTTGCTTAATCAAATCGCCAAAACCCAGGGAGCCAACCGCGAATCAGGCGCTGCGCTGGTTCAAGGTAATCTGGTCGAAGGGAATGAAGAAGCCCCTGTTTTGAAAAATGCTCTCGACATCGACCGCCTTCTCGCCAAAAAAGCCCAAGCCTATGAGCAAGGCTATTTCATGAATTTCACTTCCAATCACGATGAGAATTCCTGGTCAGGCACAGAGTTTCAGCGCATGGGCGATGGACACAAAGCCTTCGCGGTGCTCGTGAGCACCTTTGACGGAATGCCGCTCCTCTACACGGGCCAAGAGTCGGCCATGGACAAGCAGTTGGAGTTTTTCACCAAGGACCTCGTGCCGTGGGGAGACTACGCCTACACTGATTTTTACAAAACGCTCTTTGGTCTCAAGCACCGAAACCAAGCTCTGTGGAATGGGAAGGAAGGCGGTCCGCTGACCAAAATCCAGACTGGTAAAGACGAACTTGTGTATGCCTTCACGCGCGAAAAAAACGGCGATAAAGTGCTCGTTATCATCAACTTGTCTGCCGAAGCGCAAGACCTTACGCTCCGTGGCGAGCCAGTCGCTGGCACCTACACCGACGTATTTTCTCGGCAACCTACGACCTTGACTGACGGGATGAATCTTCGCCTAGATGCTTGGGACTACCGCGTGCTGGAAGCTCAGTGAGTGGTCGAAGGCAAGGTTTCAACAGCCAATTTTTCAGCAATTAATTTTCTGGCCAGATCCAGGTCCACGTCCTCGGGTCTGGCCAGTCCTTTCATGAGGTCTTGGAGAATCTCTAGGTTGACCTGCCCCCGGCGGTACGCCTCCGCGTAGGGAATCGTGGAAAAAGACACCAGTTCGTAGCGCGAGCGATAGGTGTCCATATGCTGCTCGAGGTGGTGCTCCACGGCTTTGCGGAACAGAAAAGCCGGATCGGCGGTCTTATCCCGCATTTCGAGGTAATTCTCCAGGGCCATGTCCGCGATGGCGTCTGCATTGGGCTTGCGTGAACGCTCGTACTGACCAAACACCTCCTGCCAATCTGGTGCTTCTGCCTCAATGCAGGCGGCCAGCACGGTACAATCTTCAAACGCAGCATTCATCCCCTGCCCAAAAAAAGGCACGATCGCATGGGCGGCGTCTCCCAGCAGCGCGATTTTATCGCCAAGGGTCCAGGGCCAGCAGCGCACGGTCACGAGCGAACTGGTCGGATTGCGGAAGAATTCCTCCACCAAGTTGGGCATCAGGGTCATGGCATCGGCAAACTCTGTTTCGAAGAAAGCCAGGACCTTTTCGGTGGTGTCCAAGTTCGAAAAGCTTTGTTCTCCTTCAAAAGCCATGAACAGGGTGCAGGTGAAGCTCCCGTCTGGATTGGGCAAGGCAATCATCATGAATTCGCCGCGCGGCCAGATGTGCAGGGCCTCGCGCTTCATCCGAAAGCCGCCTTCAGCATCAGGCGGAATGGTCAATTCTTTGTATCCGTGTGAGAGATATTCCTGCGAAAAGTTAAAGCGGGGAAGCTTCTGCATCGCGTACCTGGCCGCAGAAAAGGCGCCATCTGTGGCGATGCTGCGTGCTCCCGGTGCTGTAAAGGTGGTATCGGTGCGCAGGTTGCGCAAGGTGATGGCACCCGTCTCGAGATTCACTTCATCGCAAATGGTCTCAAATTGGAACGCTACCGTTTCCAGGGCCTCGGCTTTGTTCATGAGGCGAATGTTGAGCTCGGCCCGTGACACAGAGTAGATGCAGATCGAAGGATCGTGGCTATAGGGTTGAAAGGTGAGCTTTCCGTCGCGGCTGTGCATTTCGCGGCCATACATGGGGATGGCCAGGGGCATGATTTCGTCGATCAATCCCGTCTCTTCTAAGGCACGAATGGCTCGGGCCGACATCGCCAGATTGATGGACCTTCCTCCACCTACTGTCTGCTTTCGCATGTCTGGCCGCCGTTCAAAAACATTGACTTGATAGCCTTTCTGTCCTAAATAAATTGACATCAGCGATCCGGCCAGGCCCGCGCCAATCAGGTTGATTGATTCCATTCTTTGATTTCCTTGATTCCCCGAAGACGAGGGTTGACATCGAAAATTACCAAACTCAGGAGAGCTTTCCTTGGTTTTTTTCCATTTCGCATTTCTGTCGGGCATCTGCAACCACTCGGCCTCCCGATTTGCCTCGGCGATGCTTTTTGGCAAATTGTCAGGTCCGTTTTTCCTTTCGCATTTTTCCCGTTACTTTCCTCCTATTAAGGAACGCTTCCAAAATAACTCCACATTCTTGATTGATCTTTTGGTTAGCATCCTGATGCTCATTTTCTCTCTGTTTCTTCGTTTTCCGACCATTGACTTTCTCCGCTCCTTTTTCTAATCATACCCCCTTATGCCAGACTCTCTCAATTCTCCACTCAGCCAGCCCGGCATCACGATTCGCCCGCATGCGGGTGTCAGTGGCAGGGTGAAGCTTTCCAGCAATGATGTCCAGACCAGATCTGTCGCATCTACAGCTCCTGCCACAGCTGGTTCGCCCTTTTTCCTTCAGCAAGGGCTGGTTCAGGTTTCTTTTGGCGGAACGAGGGATTTGGTCGGAAACAATGTTCTGGAGATAGAAGACCTGGTGGTGGAAGATCCAGCAGCGCTGGAAGCGGACCCTTTGCAAATTGAACTGACGGAGCGCCTGCAACCCGATGAAGTGCTGTTTCCGGTGACCTTCGACGGGGAATTCTATCGGGTGCTTGGGGAGTCGGTCGTGGAGGATAACGGGCAGACGGTGGTCAACATTCGCCAACTTCCACTGATTCCTGGCGGTGCCACAAGCGGAGATGGCCTATTTCCTGACGAGAGCACCCGCAGCCTCGGAAATGCCCTCAAGCTTGCTTTTTTCAAGCTCGCCCTTCGGCAAAACGACCTCAACAAGCTGTGCTGGGTGGACTTTTTGCCAGATGGCACAGTAGAACACAAGACCGAAGGCCTGGCGCAAAAAGTCGCGGCTGCGGAGCATGTATTGCTCCTGATTCACGGCATCATTGGCAATACCCAAGACATTGCTACGGGCATCCTCACCGGGGATGTGTTGGCCGGAAAACCCCTGCATCAGACCTATGACCTCGTGCTGAGCTACGACTACGAGAATCTTCATACCTCCATTGACGACACCGCCCGACAACTCCGGGACGCGTTGAAGGAGGTAGGATTTGGACGCGAAGATGGCAAAACCCTCAGCGTCCTGGCTCACTCGATGGGGGGCTTGGTGACGCGCTGGATGGTCGAGCGCGAAGGGGGACACGAATATGTGGATGCGCTCATCCTCGCGGGCACCCCCAACAACGGCTCAAACTTTGGCAAGATCGAAGGCTTCCGAAAATTCTCTGTGACGGTCCTCGACTTGGCGCTGAATTTCCTCCCTCACTTGATTCCCTTTGCAGCCACGGCGCTCAAAATCCTCAAAACTCCGGCAAATGTCCTGGTGACTCTTGGGCAAATGAATCCCAAATCGGACTTTTTGGCTAAGCTCAACCAGAGCCAAGATCCGCATGTGGCCTACTTCGTCGTAGGAGGGGACGCTACACAGTACGAGGTCGATGGCGAAGGATTTCAGCGGTTTTTGGAAAAATTAGAGCTGGGCGTCGGCCACTTGGTCAACCCCGGCGAGCGGCACGACATCGCGGTCGAACTCAAAAGCATCTTCAATGCGGGCGCTTGGGAGCAGCGCCAGCCGCAACCTCAGGTCCTAACGCCAATTTGCCATCACTTGAACTATTTCCACTCGCAAGCAGGGATGACAGCCCTCGTCGAAGTAGGCCTGGGCACGCGCCAGGCTGGGGGCGTGCCGGTGTCTAGCTTAGAAGCCAACCTACGCGATTCTGGCGCTTCGGCCCGGCACTTTCAGTCACCCAAGCCCAAGGTTGCCCTTTGGGATCGGCTCGTAGCGAAACTTCGCGAATGGATGAATGTATAGCGCTGCGCCAAGATTTCGCCTTTCATGGCTATTTTCCTATTTTCTCACATGAATGAAATCCTTGAGAAGGGATTCATGCTATCTCCTGACCTTTAGATTTTGACTTCTCAGCTTTCAACTATGTTTACCGAAGAAGATTTCCAGCGCATCACGAACCGAAAGGAATTGCTACGCATTGCTGACCAAAAGGGGATGAACCTGAAAAAGCAGCTCCGCAATGCGCGCTACGAGGAAGACCTTATTCAACTGCAAGCAGAGCTGGTACGTCTCCAAAACTGGGTCATCAACCGAAAAATGCGGGTTGCGGTGATCTTCGAGGGACGCGACGCCGCAGGCAAAGGAGGCTCCATCAAGCGATTTGTCGAGCATCTCAACCCTCGATCCGTGCGTGTGGTTGCCCTCACCAAGCCCACCGAGGTGGAGCGCGGACAATGGTATTTCCACCGCTACATTAAGGAGCTCCCCAACCCTGGTGAGATGGTGTTTTTTGACCGAAGTTGGTACAACCGGGCCGTGGTCGAGCCGGTGATGGGCTTTTGTAACAAAGCGCAGTATGAACAATTCATGGTGCAGGTACCAGAATTTGAACACATGCTCTATGAAGATGGCATCATCGTGATCAAGTTTTGGTTTTCCATCGCCAAGGATGAGCAGAAGCGGCGCTTTGAATCGCGGCAGCAAAATCCGCTCAAAGGTTGGAAATTCAGCCCCGTGGACATGAAAGGTCAAGAATTATGGGAGAAATACACCTACTACAAAGAGCAGATGTTTGCCCGCACCCACACGACCTTCAGCCCATGGATCATCGTCAAGACCAACGACAAACGCGTCGCCCGCCTCGAAAGCATGCGCTATGTCCTCTCTCGATTTGAATACACGCGCAAATCGACCGCCAAAATCAGCCTCTTGCCCGATCCCGAAGTCGTGCAGCGCTACTACCGCGAATACGAACGAATCGACTCTTGACCATGAAAAAACTTTCTCTGAGCGAAGAAGACCTCCGCATTCTCAACTCCAACATTGGCCTAAAGCAGTTGCTGGCCGACGAAAAAGTCGATGTGGCCAAGGCCCTGCGAATGGCTCGCTATGAAATCAGGATCCGGGAGCTGCAGACCGAGATGGTCGTGCTTCAAAATTGGGTCATCCAGCAAGGCAAAAAGGTCGTGATCCTCTTTGAAGGGCGTGATGCTGCCGGAAAAGGCGGAGCTATTCGACGTATCACCGCTCACATCAATCCGCGCCATTACAAGATCGTGGCGCTCCCTAAGCCCACCGAAGACGAGCAAAGACAGTGGTATTTTCAGCGCTACGTCAACCGACTTCCTAAGCCTGGAGAGATGGTGCTATTTGACAGAAGCTGGTATAATCGAGCGGTTGTGGAGCCTGTCAACGGCTTTTGTACCGAGACTGACTACCAGCGCTTCATGGGCCAAGTCAATGAATTTGAGCGAATGATTCTGGAATCTGGCATTTTTCTCATCAAATTCTATTTTTCCATCTCGAAAACGGAGCAAAAATGGCGCTTCGAAGACATCAAGCGTAGCCCTACCAAAAAGTGGAAAATGTCGCCTGTGGACGAGCGCGCGCAAGAGCTTTGGGATCAATACACTGAATACAAGCAGAAGATGTTTGCCCACACCCACACGGAGCAATCGCCTTGGCACATCATCCAAGCCGACCGCAAGACGGAGGCACGGGTGGAGGTCATGGAGCGGATTCTGCAACTGATCCCATATCGCGAAGCAGATCCGAGCGAATAAACAAGCTTTTATGCACTTCTCGTTTCGGTTTATCTGCCCGATTTTCTCATCAAAGATGGCTTCGACTCCATGGAAAAACTGACCTTTTCCGCCTTTGACTTTTTCTCCTATGCGCTGCCGGGGACTTGCATACTGATGTCTTTCGCCGTGCTCGATCCCCGCTTGCATGGTCCGGCAGAGATGGTGGCTCATGCAGATCAATTGGGCATCGGCGCGGCAGTCCTCCTCACGGTCTTGGGGTATGTGGTGGGATTTTCTGTGAGCCCGGTCGGAAGAGCTTTGTACAAAACTGTAGGATTTCGGATCTGGAACCACCACTTCGAAGACTTCGTCGGATACAGCGTCTCAGAAAAATACATCCTCCTGCGCGAACGCAGTCCCAGTAATTTCAAATACGTCGAGACTTGGAACGTCCTCAGCGCCATGTCGCACAACCTCGCGATTGCCTGCTTGTTTGTTGCGACAAATGTCGGTGCTAAATTGTGGTTTCTGAGTACGGGCCGAAGTTTTTGGATTGGGGTACTGGTCGTGGCGATACTACTGTTTTTTCTACTGCTACACCGAGCGGTGGTGTTTTACCGCTGGGCCGCCGTGGACATCAATGCAGCCATGAAAGTGCTGGCTTTGGCAGGTGACAAATCGCCAGGCACGAATGGCGTGCAGGATATTCCAGTGACGCATGAAGTTTTGGGATAAAATGAAGTTGTCAGCCTTCCTGCAAGGGAGGAAGAGCTGACAACCAAAGCGCATGACGATGCACTTTCTTTTGATTAGCGCTTGAGAAACGTGCCCCGTTGCACGCCCAGATCCGTTCGCAGCTCCAGCACATAGGGCGCCGGGGGCAGTCCTGATACGTCGATCAGGAGCTGGTGATTCCCCTCAGACAAAGTCAAGATACGCGTTTCGCTGGACTTTCCATCGATTGAATAAAACCGCTGTTGAACCGTCAGCGGACCAGCAATCGGCATCTCCACCGTGAGCAAGTCCTCCACAGGATTGGGGTACAGGCGAAGCCTGGCTGGGAGGGTGGTTTCGACGGTGGTTTCTAGTTGTTGCACGCCGCTGGCATCGAGGGGCATGGAGCCAAATAGATCCATTGGCGGTGTACAGGGATTTCCTTCGGTGTACAACGCAGTGGCTTGTACGATTCCGGCTTGGCCACCTATTGCCGTTGTGGGATCATAGTACAAGCTATCAACCGTAGTGCCGCCCACCTGGATCCGTAGCGATCGAGGATTACCATTAGCCATGAATCCAGTACCATTATTATTACCTAATTGGCGACCAAAGACAGCATAAATGGGGCCTAGCCCGCAGAAATTACTGAAGTTCACATTTGCAGCAGGATCATTAAATCCAGGAGCCACCGTGCCATTTACATTTCCCCCTGGAGCAAGAAACAGGATGAACAAGGCGCCAGCGGGAATACTTCCGTGATTAGGGCCCATAGGTGCAACAAACAAGTTGGGTTCCGGAGCACAAGGTCCAGCAGCCGCATTGAGGTCATTGATCAACCCATTGATGATCGCTGCTTCCGGGCCTAGATTAATATCAAGCCATTTCAAACATATTACATTGGTGCCGGGACAATTACCTATGGGATCTCCTCCAGCATCTGTTCCCGTAGCAGACCATGAAAAGGTGACATTTGGTTGGGCTCCACCTGCTAGGTTGATCGTGTGAAAGGAAATGTCAGCTACATTCACAGCCGATGTGCCATTGGTGAAAGCAACGTACTCGTTGATGTCAACGCCGCAAGGATCCACCAATGCAGTGTGTAAGGTTTGCCCGTTCACCAGAGAAGATGTGGCCAACATCAAAAGAAAAATCAATCCGGAAATACGCATGAAAAAGGGGTTGAGGTGAAAGCCAACATCCTTCCTCATATTGCGCGGAGTCAATACGAGGAAGGATGCTGTCATAAGGATGAGAAGTTGTCGAAGAGAACGGTTATTGTTTCACAAATCGAAGCTGCCGTTGCACGCCTGCTTGTGACACTTGCAAGAGGTACACCCCCGATGTCAGTGACTCCACTGAGAGATGTTGCGTACGCTGTGGCGCATCCTGCACTTCTCCTTGGGTCAGAGTCCTGCCGTGCAGGTCGATGACTTGATAGCGGAGGGGTGCATCATGTGCACTCCGCCAAGAGAAGCCGAGATCAGTGGTCACAGGGTTAGCGGAAAGGCTCAGATCAAATGCAGGCGCGACATCCTGGCGAAGCTCGGCGACCCCGATCATGCGCTTGGTGCCATCAAAGTCGATCTGAAAGAGCTGATACACCATCACCTCATATCCTGGTTGAGGATCGATCCATTGGTAGGAAATGGCCTGATCGGCAAATCCAGCTCCAGCAACCTGTGCGACCAACTCCGCAGGCTCGCCGTCTGCCAAGCGATAGAGTTCAAAACGGTCGTTGCTCAGCTCAGTCGCTGTTTCCCAGCGGATGAGGGCATCGACGCCCTGCCATGTCGCACCGAAAGAAGCAAGCTCTACCGGGAACGTCGCGCTAAATGATCCCAAATCCGAGTAATCCGTGAAGTTTCCACCGCAGATATAGAGGTTATCCGGGTCAAAAGTCGGTTCCAAGCCCGTGAGGGGAGATCCCAGGAAGGGATTTCTCCGCCAAATCTGGTCTGCCGTACCGCAACCTGACACGCTACCGATCCAGCCGGCATTGCCTGGATCATCGCCGATTTTGCCAAACACATCCAGGTTGGTTCCAGTAGCAGGGCAATGAATGGCTATGGCATCGTTGCCATTATAATTGATATTGAAGTATGTCTGATCCGCCAGCGCAAGAAGGGTAGCGTTGGCTTGGCCATTGCATAGCACATACACATCGCCGGGAGCCAGAACCACATTGGCGAGAGCTGTACCCTGTGCAGGTGTTGGACTTCCGTTGATATAAAGATTTATCTGGTAATTGCTGAGGTTCAGGTCAATGGAATCAGCATTGTAGATCTCGAGGCATTTATCGAAACTCGCGCCTTCCAGATATTCTGTGATCAACATGCTGCGCGCACAGAAATCGCGTGGGGTGGCACTGAGGTCCACTGCAGGGCCATAGCTGTTGAGCCCCTCAATCAAAAAGACACGGAAATAATATTCGACATCATTACTCAAGCCTGTGACCGTGAGGGTCTCGGTGGTGGAAGGAGCAGAAAGTACCACATAGCTTTCGCCTACATTGCCCAGCAAATTGGCCGAGATGTCATACATGTCGTTGGCAAGGCTCCGAAGGTCCCAAGCCGCGTTTTCTACATAATCCGTCGTGTCAATCAATCCATCCAAATTCGCCTGGGAGATGTCTGCACTCACGGCAGCCCCTTCGCGGATGATCACCACCACCTGATTGTTACATCCAGCGGACGCCGTCCAGTCGAGGGTCAATGATTGGTTGCCTGCCTGAGCCACCAGCCCAGTCACTGCCGGAACGGCATCACTCACAGTGAGGTCCACGCCATTGTCAGTTCCAAGTGTGATCGGATTGGAAGCACCTACCAAGATGCGGTAGCCACTGCCAGGAGGAGTCGTTCCCGGAATGATCGCATTGATGGTTCCTGATCCGGTGGAAACCTCAGTACCAATAAGCGTCGGCGAAGTAAAGTCTCCATTTGCATCCGAGAGCACAGCCCCGAAGATATTTCCCGGCAAAAAAGTCCCTGTCACCGTGTAAGGCACACTCACTGTCGCAGGGTTGCCGCCTGCCACACAAAACCCTACCGGGCTGACAGTCCCGGTCGTCACCGACTCTCCAGTAGCAACGGATGCCGTGCCCTGCACGATCAAGTCGTTCCCAGTGCCCTCAAAGCCACCCGTGCCATTTGTAAAGGTTCCTACATAACCGTAGCCGTAGGCCCGAAAAGTAACACCCGTCACCAGGTTTTGAAATGCCGCAGGGAGGGTGAGGGTGAGACCGTTGTTACCGGTATTGGTCAACCCTGTAAATGGCGTGCCGATCACCGAGCTGTGACCGTCCAAGCTGCTGGTGAACACCACTGAGGAAGGACCCGTGTTTGATTTTTCCCAGTTGAAGACGATAGCGCTAAGAGACATCTCATAGCCCGCATCTGGCGTGATGCTGAAGGTCATGTACTTGTCGTTCGTGATATCCACGGTCGCACCCATTTGCCAATTGGTCCCATTGAAGCGATTCCCATTTCCGGCAGCTCCCAGTCCGGCCCCCCGGCTGATAACTCCGCTGGGAGCCGTGGCGGAAATTCCAGTAGCGAACACATCAGCTGTGACCGTGGGTTCATCGCCCGCATTGCCTTGAAATTCCCATGAGAGGAGATTCTGGGCGGAGATGGACAGTGGAGCCCCAAAGAAAATAAGCAGAAGAAAGAAGGAAAATCGGGTAAAAGAAGCTTGCATAGAGATAGAACTAAGGGTGTAAAAAATCGAGACAATCAAGCTTGGCCGCCTCGTTGAGGCCTCCGGGAAATAGAATCACCCAGAAAAAAAAGGACATAGGGGTATGGCAGCAGAAGCCTGCCGGGTAAAATTGTCAATCGTGTTTCGGCATGCTTTGCTTTTGTCTGGTGCTGCTTCGGATAGATGGGAAGGTCAGGAAGCGATTTCGTGATGACCTGCGAATGACTTTTTTGTGATTCGGCCAGCAAACAGTTTGCGTTTGGGAGAGCGGTAAAAAGAATTCTTCCGCCTTTCAGGCTTACCCTAACGGCTTTGCAATTTCATATAAAACCAAAAATTTTGATCGCTATGTATGTTAAGTAATTGTAATGAATCATTCGCTCCTCCAAATTTCGTAATCCCAGACTACCCAAATTCTGGACAAACTGATCTTGTCGATAACCATCCACTTACCGACCACAAAAGATGCTAATCTGTACAAATACGCGAGATAGTGTTACCTTTTTTTTTGAGGGACGATCAGCACTTCCGAGTCTCAGCACAGGCTTGCGTGACTGGGAGTGGAGATCTAATCAGAGAATGTTGCTACCCGCGGGGGATAGGGATTTGAAGTCCCAACAGGGCACAGTACGCTAGCCGAGGGGGTAGCCCCCAGAACAGGAATTGCGTTAAAAATATCGGATAGTGCCCTCGCCAAGAATCGAACTTGGATCTAGAGTTTAGGAAACTCCTATTCTATCCATTGAACTACGAGGGCTGATAAACGCTGCTTTGTACTGACGTAGCGTCATTCCCTTACAAAAGCTACGAATAGCGATAGGGCGCAAAAATATTCCTAATTTGTCTCCTGTGCAACGGCTAGGCTCAATTTGTCAGGGTAAAAGCATCTCTAGAGAATGGAATCTATCAGCGAAAGAAACAAAGATGGGCACCCTCACCATGAGTCCTTGGGAGCTTTTCGAGGGAGAGTTTGGCCAAATTAAGGACCCCCGCAAGCCCGGTCAGCTCGTGAAAAAAAGCGGTTCATCAAGTCAATGCCTATGTCGGGGGTTGCAGATGGTTTTGGGGCAGGTAGCGACTGAGGAGAAGTCTATTGAAATGACAGCGATCCCCGAGTTGCTCCATATGCTCAGTATCCAAGGCTGCGTAATTTCCATTGATGCCATGGGAACCCAGAAGGCCATCGCGACGCAGATCATAGAGGGAGGAGGATACGGCCTACACTGGAGACTGGATATGTATTTCAAAGAAGACCTCGACCGAAAAAGAATCAAAAATGTCTCTGCAAATTTTTCTACCATCCGCAAAATGGTCCAAAGCCTGCTGATCAATTACAAAACCAAAAAAAAACCAGTGTCAATCGAAAACGGAAATTAGCCGCCAGAAATCTAAATATCAGAGATCAAATAATCCCAAATATGTAGATACTTATGCCCTCGCCACCTACCTGGAGCGTGATGTCGCAGAGGTCATTCAGGGAAGCAACCTGAGCACTTTTCGACGCTTTATTCAATTTTGTGCGACCTTGGCCGGACAGACGTTGAACTATTCTCTGCTGGCCAATAGCTTGGGGATTGCCATTGGCACCGCTAAAAACTGACTGTCTCTCCTGGAGCGCAGCTATGTCGTCTTTTTGCTCCCCCTTACTTCGTCAACGTGGGCAAGCGACTGGTCAAAAGCCCCAAGCTTTACTTTTACGATGTCGGCTTGGCTGCCTACCTGCTTGAATTGACCAGCCCCGATCTGCTCCAGGCCTCGCGCGTTGGCGGTCCATTGTTTGAAAAACCTCATGGTTGCCGATCGGATGAAGCGGCGACACCATCATGGGCAAGCCACACAGTTGTGCCATTTTCGAGATAGTAACGGGCTGGAAGTAGATTTGGTCGAGGTACAGGGCCAGCAAATACGGCTGACAGAAATCAAGGCGTCCTCCACCTTTCAGTCCCGCATGACAGCCGGTTTGCATAAGGTGAGTGCGCTACTGCCTGAGCCTAGTGCTTGCGGAACTAAGTAATTGACCAGATTAAACGCAGCCATTTTTTCGTGGGAAAAGGAAGAAAGGCCGAGCATAGCGAGCTATGTGAGACCTTTCTGACGCAGTACCGCGGAAAAAGGGCAAGTTTAAATGGTAGAGAAATTGGTTCCGAAAGCACTAGCGTCCTGGAAGTTGTGTATGGGGGGGAGAAATCCTTTGTCCATCAGGAGGCACAGGTATTGGCCTGGCGGGGGCAATGATGCAAGTACAGTAGGGTCGCGACCTGTCCCTACTGTCCGCCGATCGATTTTCGCCAAAAAAAATTCTCCCTCAAGCAAACAGCTTTCCCAGTAGTTTATTTACTTGAATCAAAATATAGGTTCATGAAACATATACCATCCCTCCTGTGGTGCCTCCTCCTGGGGGTGCCGGGCCTGCTAAGTGGGCAGGACTGCGACTGCTTGAGCAGCTTCCAATGGGCAGAGCAGCTTTTTCGCGAAAATGATGCAGGTTATGCCTACGCGCTGGCCCAAAAGGGCGAAGCGGCCTATGAGCAGCATACCGAAGCGATGGAAGCCCAGGCCCGCGCGACTGAGGACATGGCCACCTGTGCGGAGCTGATCGGTGAGTGGATGCAGTTCTTTCGTTCGGCCCACCTGGGGGTAGAATGGCTGGGCGAGGAAGAGACTGAATCCGAATCCGAAGCCCTCCCTCAGAAAAAACGGGCCATTCGCGCCCGCTTCAAAGACTGGGAGACCCTGGAGGTGGACCTGGATTCCTTTCGGGCCTATTTGTCGGCAAAGGATACCCTGGACTTCGAAGGTATCTGGCGCACGGGGGTGTACCGTATCGGGATCAAGAAGGTGGACGAGCGTTACCTCGGATTTATCATTGAGGCGGATGGGGTGTACTGGGTCGAAAGCCAGGTCAAGCTGCGCCTCGAAGCCGATGGCAAGGCTGCCTTTTTCATGCAGGATCACTCCGAGCGGGCCTTCGAGCCGGATCAGGTCTTTTTGCTGGGCAAAAGTGGGCTGCGGATAGGGACGGTGTCCCTGGAGCGCGAATGGCCGGTCGTACCTCCCGAACCGGAGGTGGCCCGCTATATCAAGGTGGTGAAAGCCACCAGTCCCTATGTTGAGCGCATAGACTCCCAAACCGTGCTGCTGCGCATCCCTAGCTTCAACAACAGCCAAAAGCCAGCCATCGACAGCGTGATTCTCGCCCATCGCGCCACCATCTTGCAGACCCCCTCCCTGATCATCGACTTGCGGGGCAATGGCGGCGGCAGCGACAACAGCTACGAGGAACTGCTACCTTTCCTCTACACCAATCCCATCCGCACCGTCGGCGTGGAATTCCGCTCCACCCCGCTGAACAACCAGCGCATGCTGGACTTCGCGGAAAATCCTGCCTACAACTTCTCGCCGGAGGAAAGGGAATGGGCACGGGAAGCCTACGAGAGGCTCTCGGCTGAAGTGGGAGCCTTTGTCTCCCTCGATGCGGAACCGATCTCTGTGACCCGCCTGGACACGGTCTATCCCTATCCGCGCAGCATCGGCATCCTCATCAACGAGGAGAATGGCAGCACCGCAGAGCAATTTCTGCTCGCCGCCAAGCAAAGCCGCAAGGTGAAGCTCTTCGGCTCCACCACCTACGGCGTGCTCGACATCTCCAACATGAACGAGGTAGTATCCCCCTGCGAGACATTCAAGCTCTATTACAGCCTCTCGCGCAGCAAGCGCATCCCCAAGATGACCATCGACGAAAAGGGGATTCAACCGGATTTTTACCTCGATGAACAAATCCTGCCCTACCAGTGGATCGAGTTTGTGGCTGAGACGTTGCGAGAGTGAGTTTGCTAATGGGATCGCATCGGACTCGTGCCGGGGAGGAAGAGGAGGACCCGATACGCTTGATAGTAGCGACCTTCAGCCGCTCTTTCCCCCACCATGTATTGCCGACTCAAGAAAAGGCGATAAGCGCTTATTCCCGCGGAGGGAGTCCGAAGGAGCGACTCCGCAATCCTGTCCCATCGTAACCCCATCCCCTCCCTCGCAGAATTCGTATATTAGCGTATATTCCATCAGACCAACTGACCAACTGATATTTTCTCATGCCTGCCACCCTTTACCGCATGTTGCTCGAATCTCCCGACCTCAAGCTTTTGATGGCGCGCGCGCAGGCGCGCCTGGAGGAAGAAGCCCAAAAGCGCCAGGCATTTTATGAATGGCTGACCCCCGAGGTCAAGGCAGAATTTATCAATGGGGAGATCATCATGCATTCCCCCGCCAAAAATCGACATTTGTGGGTAAACAAAAGGATGCTAAGCTTGCTAGATGTCTGGGTCTCGGTCAATGCATTGGGTGAGGTACAAGCCGAAAAGGCCCTCATCGCCCTGACCCGCAACGATTACGAGCCAGACATTTGCTTTTGGAACGCAGAGACTGCTCAAGCCATTGAGCCAGACACCATGCGGCATCCCGCCCCGGACTTGGTGGTGGAAGTGCTCTCCCCCACGACCGAGCACCGAGATCGGGGAGTCAAGTTTGTGGACTATGCCGCGCATGGCGTGGGCGAATACTGGCTAGTGGACCCCGTCGCCCAAACGGTCGAAACCTACCACTTGGATCGAGACTTCGATGCGTTCAAAGCCGCCGCCAAGCTCGGCCTCTCCGATCGGCTGAGCAGTCAGGTGATCACGGGCTTCGACATCCCAGTGCAGGCCATTTTCGACCAAGACGTTTACCTCCAGACCTTGAAGGCATGGCTATGAGGGCGGCCCGCCGAGGGCGCGTGTCAAGCCGTCCGGCGATTCCGGCGCAGTAAGCTTGGGGATTCTATCCCGTGGCAGGCTTACCCAAAATCAAGAAACCCAAGCGTTCACCAATATGCTGCCTCATGCGGGGTTGCCTCCTCTTGCCCGGCGCCTGCTTGAAAGGGGTGCTGGAATGTATCATTCCCTACAATCCAAGTAAGGTCCACTCAGTTCAATGGGAAGAGCTGAATCGAGTGATATGGAGAAGTGCGGTGCCGACATGCGAGACCAAGGGAATCGAACAAAAAGCTGAAATGCTATATTTTGCCAGTAGAGGAGCAACGCCGTGGGATTGCTGCACCGAGCACTACTAAAAAAATCCTACCTTTGCGCATTGTTTAGACCAACGCCATCTTCGACCGACCAAGTGTCAGAAAGAGTATGAGTTGGAAAAAATCGGGAGCAACTGAGGATGAAAACGGCGCGAGTGGCTGTTCTTGGGTTGTCTCTTTCAGTGGCCATTTACCATACGTTCAGGAAACATGACCAAACAAAAACGAGGATTGGGCCGTGGGTTGGATGCCCTCTTGCCGCAGGATAACGCCACGGTGGAGACCGTAGCTGCACTGTCGGTAGGCATGATTCCGATCGGGCAGATCGAGATCAACCCCTTTCAACCTCGGCAAGCTTTTGATGAGAAGGCATTGGATGAATTGGCTGCTTCGATCCGTGTACACGGCATCATTCAGCCGCTCACAGTACGCAGAATCACCGACCAACAGTACCAATTGATCTCAGGTGAGCGGCGATTACGTGCCTCCCGTCTGGCGGGATTGGAAGAAGTGCCAGCCTACGTGCGCACCGCGGACGATGAGCAAATGCTAGAAATGGCGCTGATCGAAAACATTCAGCGCGAAGACCTCAACCCCATTGAAGTCGCCCTCTCCTACCAGCGATTGATCGACGAATTGGGCCTGAAGCAGGAAGAAGTTGGGGACAAAGTGGGCAAAGAAAGATCTACTGTCACCAACTATTTGGCCCTGCTAAAGCTACCCGATTCTATTAAAGTGGCTCTGCGCCAAGGCCAAATTTCGATGAGCCACGCCAAAACGCTCAAGAACATCGGCGATCCGCTGCTTCAATTGCGGCTGTTTCAAGACATCCGAGACAAAGAACTTTCGGTGCGTCAAGCAGAACAACTCGCCAGCCAACTCAAACAGGCGAAGTCGGAAAAAGCTGCCCCCAAGGAGCCAACTTCCACCCAACAAATACACCTCAACAAAATCTCCAAGGACCTCGAAAACCGATTTGGAAACCGGGTGAAGGTGTCTCAGCAAAGCTCGGGAAAAGGCGAGATCATCATTAATTTCAGCTCTAACAGCGACTTGGAGCGCATCTTGGATCTCCTCGGGGAATAATTTCGCCTGCGTTTTGACAAGGAAAATCATGGGCATGCTGGGCACCACCTCGCTAGCTGCGTCACGTGAATTACGCTTCAAATTGACTGCCACACGCAACCTTTCTGGCCTCGTGCTCCACTTTGGGGAGAATTTCTGACTGAATTTACCGCGTGAAGCTTAGACTTACCTTACCTCAGCCGGATCGTTGGCAGGATATGAAGTACGCGATCGCTCTTGGGCTCTTGATGCTATTTTGCGCTGTGTCGCAGGGTCAAACGGATTCGCTTCAAGCGCTACCGATAGACACACTGCCACCCATTGTACCATCCGCACAGGACAGCTTGAGACAAGGAAAATTACTGCCCATGCGCAGCGATACCAGCCTTTCGGCGGTTGTTCCCTATTGGATGAGGGACTCGCTGAAACAGTCCCCGAAGCATCTTGCGCTTCCGGAGAAAGCATGGACCTATGTCAAGAAAGATATTTTGCCCGAACTTTACGAGGAAGAAGAGCGCCTGAAGCTCAAAATTAAAATTCCTTGGCGCGAAGATTTTGTGATCCCCTATTTTCCAAGGGGATTATTGCCAGCTGATCCCACACCGCCCTACTTGCCCGAAATCGCCTGGCAGCGATCTGCCATTTTACCTGGATTGGGGCAGATCTACAACCAATCTGGCTGGAAAGTGCCGCTCTTCTGGGGAGGATACGCAGCCATCGCCTGGTGGATCGACTACAATCAAGCTCAATATCAACGATTTGGCAGAGCCTACCTGTGGTCAGTGGACGACAATCCGTCGACTGTTGACACCCAGCTGTCGCAGCGCTATGACTCCCAAGGCCTGCGAACGGCCAGAAACCAGTTTCGGCAGAACCGCGACAACGCCTTTTTGATTCTCCTGGGTTGGCATGGTCTTCAAATCCTGGAAGCCTATATCGACGCGCATCTCAGCGACTTCGATGTTTCAGAAGACCTCAGTTGGGAGCTCCGTCCGGCCTTCGATCATCGGGGCGTGGGCATTTGCCTGACATTTTGAAGGGTATGATTGCCCCATTTACGTCCTGTGTCCAGATGCACCCGCAAGGAAAGCTTGCCGTACGCCTATTTTTTCTGGAATTTTAGCGAATGAATCTTCTTTTGATCGGTTATGGAAAAATGGGCCGGGCTGTAGAAGCCGAAGCCGCTGCTCGTGGCCACGCGATCGTCACTCACCTAGGGCGCCATGAAATTTCTCAACTCAATCAGCAGCTCGCAGCCCAAGTAGATGTCGCCATCGAATTCACCCATCCAGAAAGCTTTAGAGGCAACCTCACACGACTACTCCAGCTGGGAATACCGACCGTCTGCGGCACCACTGGCTGGTATAGCGATGTGGCAAATGTGAAACAAGAAGTAGAATCGTCAAAAGGGAGCTTTCTCTTTGCGAGTAATTTTTCCGTAGGAGTTCAACTCCTGTTTGAGCTGAATCGGCGGCTGGCAACTTTGATGAATGGCTATCCAGAATACGATGTTTTCGTCGAAGAGCAGCACCATCGCCACAAAGCAGATGCGCCTTCCGGTACCGCGCACAGCCTGGCGAAAGACATTCTTGAGCACCTGGATCGCAAAAACAGCCTCTCAGGTGAACCCCTGCGCGAGAGGGCGCCTCGTCCCGAAGAGCTCTCGGTGTCCTTCACGCGTGCAGGCGACATAGTGGGAGAGCACAGGGTGACGTATCGATCCGACATTGACCGGATCACCCTCACGCACGAGGCTTATAGCCGAAGAGGATTTGCCTTGGGTGCCGTGATCGCGGCAGAATGGCTGCTACAGCATCCGGGCTTTCACCCCTTTGAGGACATGTTTCGGGAGTAAGACAAAAGCAATTGCCCACGCGGTCGAAATCACATGGCCGTGACAGTAAATTCTACCCTGCGGTTGAGACGTCGGCCATCCTCTGTACCGTTGGTCGCGCGGGGGCGATACATGCCATAGCCTTTCACACTCATTCGGTAGGTAGAAATCCCCTGCGAAGCCAGATATTCCTTCACTGCCTCCGCGCGGTGGAGACTCAGTTCGATTTTCTCTTCGCGATTACCGGTGTTATCTGTGTGGCCAGAAATCTCGATTTTTACACGTGGATTCAGCTCCAAAAACGCAATGAGACGGTTCAACTCAGGAAAAGAAGGCTGTAGAATCTCCCATTTTCCAGTTTGAAAATAGATATTCTCCAGCACCAATGAACTCCCGACCTCAATGGGGTCCAGGCGAACTGTCCGCTGAATGGAAGTTTTGTCGAAAAGGGAGTCGGTGAGGATATCTTGTCCATAGAACAGGTAGCCCTGCGCAAGCACGTTGATGGAGACCAAGCCATAAGAAGGAAGCAGCAAAACAAAGCTGCCATCTACGACATCGCTGTTGGTGGCAGTCAGCGAGTCGAGGGTACGGTTGTCCGTAAGCGTAATGGCTGATTCGAGTGCTTGCCCTCCCTGGCGATCGACGACATTGCCGATCATGATGGGCGGTGTGCGATAGGGGCGCACACTCATGCCACGAGCTGGATCACCAAGATTGGCGAGCCACACGTCATAAATCCCGAGATGACCTTTGATGAATATTTTTTCGGGCTGCTTCTCCTGCACATGGCCGATCATGATGAAGCCTCCCTGGGGAAGCTCTTGCACATCAAAAAAGGCGTCTTTGGCAGGATAGCCAATGCTTCGCGAAAACTGTGGCGCGCCGTCGCGCTGCGTTTTCAGAAACCAGCCATCGAAATACCCTTCATTTTGGCTCAAATGGCCGTTTTCCGATAAGGTCATACCCACCATAGCGTAGCCGCCATCGTGGGTCAGCGTGATGGCACTGAACCCTTCGTTGCGGGTGCCGCCATAGGCGCGATTCCAGAGGTAATTGCCTTTCGAGTCAAATTTCACCAGCCATCCATCACCCTTTCCATGCTGATCGGGCACATCTCCACTCTCCGAAAAGGTGGTGCCTGCGAGCACTAGGCACCCTTCGTCGTCGATCATGGAGTCGTGCGTATCATCGTTGCCGGGTCCGCCGATGCTCTGCTGCCGCAGAATGTTCCAATCCTCATCCAGGTGGAGCATCCAAAGGTCTTTGTTGCCCTGATTTTTTAACACATCGCCACCCATGGCGTCGTGGCTTCCCACGAGCCACAGGCCATCACTGTGCGGATGAATTCGACCGATGCGGTCATTGCCGGGACCACCAAAATGCTTTTCGCGCAGCAGCCTGCCCGCCGGGCTGAGCTTGGCGATCCAGCCATCCAGGCCGCCGTGGTGCAAGGACTGCATATCCCCATCCACAGAACCGGATTCAGCTGCGATGAGAATTCCCCCATCCATATCCTGCACCACCGACCAGCCATAGTCTTGCCCGCTGCCGCCGAGGCTGCGAAGCCACACGAGCCTCCCGCCGGGCGAGAGTTTTGCAACCCAGACATCCGTACCGCCGTGATTCACAGAGAAATCTCCGTCGCGAGAGTCACTGGTCCCCACACAGAGATAGCCGCCGTCGCTCGTCTGGATCAGGTCCGCCAGTTCGTCCCGGCCCGAACCGCCGATGGTCGTTGTCCAGAAAGTCTTGCCTTGGGAGGCGTATTTCACAATCACCACATCGAGGTCGTCGCTGCGATTGCTGGCTCCCAGGCCATCGCGCGAAGCAGTCTCAATACCGAGCAACAAGGTGCCATCGGGAAGGTAGAGCACTTTTTTTCCAGCATCAAATCCGGATCCACCGAGAAATTGCTGCCAATAGGCAATCTGTCCCTGGGCGGGGAGGCAACAAGTCGTCAGCAACCAGATCCAGAAGCTGTGTCGGAGCCAAAGGTGTGGGGGGCAAATAAGGGACGGATCTCCCATGGGTCGATTCAGGGGTTTGTCAATGGGTTAGAGAATACCTGTTCGAATAAATGACGAATCAAAGGGTATGTTTTGTCTGCCACTTGCAACCATTGTTGTTTGGAAAGCCAAGCGACTGCTTCGATGCCTTCTTCGAGCTGTGGGGTGAGCAACTGTTCAGAAGAAGCCTTCATGGTGTACCAATGGGTCGTTTTGAGGACCCATTTGCCACCCAGGCGAAAGGTATGAAAAGTCTGGCAAAGGGCTTTTTCAAGTTTTATTTCCCGAAGTCCTGTTTCTTCCATCACCTCGCGCAGGGCCGCTGTTTCGACCGGTTCTTTCCACTCCACCCTGCCCTTGGGAAGGGTCCATTTGTCTCGGTTAAAAATACAGAGAAATTCCCCATGCTCATTTTCCACAAGCCCGCCAGCCGCATCTATTGGCTTGAATCGGTCTTTCCACTGCGTGAGGAAGCGCTCTCGCGACGCATGACTCGGAAACAGGCAGTGGATCGTCGCAGGAATGTCCCGAAACAGGGGATTGGCTTGCAGTTCGAAAAGATGATCGCCCAAAATTCCATGGTCGCCTACTTCTAAGTAAAATACTTGTCCGGGAAAACTTGTGCCTTTAAAAAAATGAGCCATGAGATCGGAAAAGGGCATCGGAGGAATGTCATAGCGCCGCTGCGGATCCGTCACACTAAATTCCAGGCAAAGGTTCAATGCGAATATTTTCATAGGTTTGCTATCCACAATCTGCGTCTAGTATATGCTTCCTCAGTGATTTTTCCTGATTCGATTCGTTTGACCTGAACATATCACCTTGAAAAACGCCAAAATTGCAGAGTATCTGCTGAAAATCAAAGCCGTGGCTTTTCGACCCGAAGAACCCTTCACGTGGGCCTCGGGCTGGAAGTCACCGATTTATTGCGACAACCGCAAAACGCTGTCCTATCCTGAGATTCGCGATGTGATTCGAAATGCCTATGTGTCTTTGATTCGTAGGGACTACCCCAGCGCCACAGGGATCGCTGGCGTAGCGACCGGTGCGATTGCTCAAGCTGCATTGGTGGCCGATGCCTTGGATTTACCCATGATCTACCTCCGCGACAAGCCCAAAGGCCACGGCATGGAAAACCTCATCGAAGGGGACCTTCATCATGATGGTCGCTATGTGGTGATCGAGGACTTGATTTCTACTGGTGGTTCTAGTGCCAGAGCGGTGAAAGCCGTGCAGGTCGCAGGCGCAGAAGTGCTCGGCACGGTGGCCATTTTTTCCTACGGATTTGCGCACGCAGATGCGGCATTTGCCGCGACAGGCACACCTTACCAAGCCCTGACCACCCTCTCAGAACTACTCGAGACTGCCATTGAGATTCAGTATCTCTCTCCCGATCAGGAGGCGACCATTCTCGCCTGGCGAATGGCCCCCCAAGATTGGCGTAGAGAGCCCGAGTGATCTTGCCCAAAATCTTTCTATCTTTGTTTGGAGGGCCAAATTGCAGGATTTTTGCCCTTCTCTCCTGTCCAGTGGTGCTTGTGCTCATGCAGAATCAAGTGAAAAAAAGAGAGTTTGCGAATGCGTTGCACCTGCCCTTTTTCTGTTCGCTTCTGGTGAATGTCCGTAAAACAACGTCCCACAGGGTGGTTTACCAGCTGATGATTTCCTTCGGAATGATACATTTCCTCCTTCATTAACAGTCCCTCTCATGATGCAAGACCAATTTCTCGCGACCCTTCAATCCTCTCCTTTGCAGGAAGACATCCTCCAGGTACATGGCTATGCAGGCGAATTGACCATCGAAGTAAAGCCCGAGAAGGTCCACGGCTTTTTGAAGGTGCTCAAGGAACTTTATGGGTTTCGATATTTTGGCGACCTCACCGCTTCGGATCACTACCGGGATGAAGGTCGGTTTGAGCTGAGCTATCTCCTCACCAACCTCGACGCCAAGCAGCGCATTCGCGTTTCCTGTATGCTCGAAGAATCCCAGCCCGAAATTGCGACCGTGACGGATCTCTACCCCGCGGCAACGTGGCTGGAGCGCGAAGCATTTGACATGATGGGCATCCGATTCCTGGGTCATGATGACTTGCGGAGAATGTTTATGCCCGAAGATTTTGAGTGGTTTCCGCTGCGCAAGGAATTTCCACTCTTGGGAATTCCGGGTTCGATCGCGCTGCCCGAGAAGGACGCGCCCAAAGGCTACAACTAATTCGCCGTGGTCCATCTACACATGTTCGAAGCCGAGGACGACCTGGCTTCTTTCGCTGTCGAATTGATGCTACACGCCATTCGGCAGAAGCCGAGTGCCACCATCTGTGTCGCCTCTGGCCATAGTCCCGCACGGACCTACCAACTCTTTGTGGAGCAAGTCATTTCCGAGGGCGTCGATGTGAGTCATGTGACTTGGATCGGTTTGGATGAATGGGTAGGAATCGCGGCCACAGATCCCGGCAGTTGTCAGCACGCCCTGCGGGAGCAGTTGCTGGGGCCCTTGGGCATAGAAGAATCAAAGATTCACTTTTTTGATGCTGCACCCGATCAGCTCGAAGCTGCTTGTGCGCACATGGACAACGTGATTGCTGCTGCTGGTGGTATTGATTTCATGGTCTTGGGCGTCGGTCCCAATGGCCACCTTGGGCTGAACGAACCCGGCACGCCACCGCATTTGCTCTCTCACGTGAGCCAGCTCAGCCCGGAGACCATCCAGACTGGTCAAAAATACTTTTCAACGCACACAGTCCTTTCACAAGGAATTACCCTGGGCCTCGGTCATGTGCTGGCCGCGCGGACCTTGCTGGTGATTGCGCAAGGGCCCGGCAAGCAGGCTGCCATCCAGCGGGCACTGGTCGGAGAAATCAGCCCAACCTCTCCAGCGAGCTTTTTGCAGCAACATCCTCATGCGTGGGTACTGCTGGATCACGAAGCAGGCAAGGGTTTATGGGAGCAATTGAGCGCCTCCTAAGCCCCGGGAGCTTTGCCTTTTTCAGGATCATGCCACAAGTCGATGGGTTTGTTCACTTTTGGTCTCACCTTCCTGGGGTGAATTAGCCAAAAGGTAAATATTTTCGTTGGTGGTTTCGAAGATGGCGATGATCTGCTTTTGGACGACGGTGAGGTTGAGGGTTTGGCGCTGGATGGCCCTGATTAAACGGCACCATCAGGACCGAGTGCCTCAACTTGGAGTGGTTTGACTCCATCGACCATCTCAACCAAGGCCTACAGCAATGGTGGAAAACCTACAATCAGATTCGGCCCACACAGTTCTATTAACTACCAGACCCCTGATGAGTTTGAGCAACAAAACCACAAACGCTACTTTTTTAGTCGGTGCGGGTTAGGGGAAGAAGACAAGCATAGCCGAACTATGATTGGCTAGCTCCCTTCGACAAGCGCAGGATAAACTTCGCACTTGCGGCCACGCTCGAAGCCATGCTGGGTGGTCAGTGGCTCGTCTATGAGGCCGACCTGCTCAACGTGCCTGTTTTCGGCCAAACCGCCAAAGAAAAAGTCATTCCCCGGCCATGTCTTTTCCAGAAATATCAGGCAACTGGCGTCAGCTAAGATAGGCTTCGGCATTGCGCAAATCGGTTTCGAGCTCTACCGCCGCGTAATTTATCACCGAGACCCCATACTGCCCAATAATCTCCGTAAAAGCACGGCGACTGAGCTGAACGGTCGCAGCAGCTTGACTCATACTCAGGGCGCCAGCCTCGTACAACTTCGCGGCAAGAAACAGCTTCAGGTCGCGGTCCGGCCAGTCGAGCGAGTCAGGAACGGTAAGGGAAAGGATACGCATATCACAAGGTACGAAATGGATGTGAGTTGGGTCGTGGGTTTCTCAATGAGGGCAAAAAATGGCTCTACTAGCTCAATCTTGGGATGATCGTATCTGGCTATTCATGCGAGCTCTAAGTGGATAAGCAACCGACTTTGCCTGGGCTCGCGGCGTCCAGGTATTCCGTCGGTCGGGGGGGGACTTGCAGCTTGCGGTCGGAGGGGTGGCTGTGTTAAAGAGCGTGCTGTGAAGATAGGGAATGGGGGCGGGGAGGCAAGGGGGAAAATTATCACATCTGCAAATGCCCGCCGAGGATGAATCTTTCAATAATATCTCCCATGAACTTCAACACCTCGATAACGCTAGCTTAAATGGGGTGGATTGGGGAGGTACGGTTGCTATCTCGAAAACATCTTATGCAGATATATTTTCCTAGTCGAATCAGTCAACAATAGCTGCTTGTTCCCGAAACTATCAAAGGATGACGAATATGTAAATTCCCCCTCAATAAGCTTACAGTCTGTGGTTATTTTGACTCTCGGTTCAAATAGGCTGAAATCCTGATGACATTCGCATTTCCTTCCGTAGCCAGCAAAAGAAAGATAGCAGTTCGATCTGAAGATTATCCTGCCATAAAAGCCATCATATGGACTTAGGATAAAGTTGTCGTTATCCATAATTACAACATCGTTCTCAATGATTTTGTAAATCAGCCAATGACCGGAAAGATCTGTAAGCAACCTACAACCCGAAGCCAATGTGCTCAATAGAAGACCTACAGTCAACACCAAAAAGAATCTGGACGTTTTCATTTTCCTATTCTCTAAGTTCGGCGGTTGAAAACTCCTCAATGATCTGTGTCCCATATTCTTCGATCATTGGGTCATCGGTATTATTGACTCCCTGCAACACAAAATTAGCCAAATTAATCATGCCCTCCATCGTGTGATATTCTCCTGGAATTGTCTCCCCACGAGCGTTGAGAAAGTCGGCCACGTCAAAAAGCGATTGTTCAGCAAGGGCTGCATGATCTTGAATTCTCCACAAGTCTAAATTAAATCGAATACTCATAGACTCAGCCAACAAAGAAGAAACAATGTTTGCCATTCCTGCCCCTCTAACCACCCCAACCCTACTTAGAGATACTCGGCTGAGGCCATGATTTATTGCCAACCTTGAATGCAGGTTTTCAGATTGGACACTTTGGTTATAATGGAATAACTTCATGTTGGACCTCCACTTTGTATTCACCGCATACCTTAAATCAGGAGTACCATCTTGTTTTAGAGGAGCCCCAATAGGATAGTTGGGATCTATAGGATTTTGAGAACCGTAAACCCCTCCTTCTACTCGAAGCTTCACAAATAGCGGGTTTCCCGGCCCTCGTGTCGCTAATCGAATGTTATTAGGATCGCCAGATACCATAGCCCCTTCCGTGAGTAATCCGGAACTGGAATGTGAATAGTCGATCAATAATGTTCTATGGCTGGCAATTACCTTCCTTCCATAAGGATCAGTGTAGCCACCATAAAATGTCCCTAACTCATTTCTCATGGTTTGCCCGACATTCACCAATTTTATGGACAAAGTTCCATTCTGAAGATTTACCCTGGATTCATCTGAGTCTAAGTGCTCCAGTCCCTCCAATTCCACCCCATCAATCACCCGATTCTCAGAAAACGCATAGGGTGAGTTCCACGGATACTTCGGTGCCAGGGGATCCTGTGAGAAGTGAGACCGCTGCCACTTCGACAAGCTCAGTGACCAGCTGCGAGAGGCGAGAAGCGATCCCGCAAGCGGGACTTCGC
>DAITMB010000066.1:13534-26975 GCA_036835375.1 Bacteroidota bacterium | reverse complement strand
CTATGGCTATAACTGAATTAGCCTCATACACCACCGTATCCACCGCCCACACAAAGGGAAACTGCACATACGTTCCACTGGCAGCATCATAATAATACGACTCCCCATCCATCAGCGACTGCTCAAACAGGGCTTCAATGGCAGGATTGAGGTTCGTAACGTCCACCCGCACTTTGACCACATCCTCAGCCCGGGCATCCACCTCGCCTAAGTTGAGGGGCGGGTCGGCGGCATCAATGTCAATTTCCAGGACATTGGTCCCGTAATCAGTAAGCGCGAAGCTGTAATCGGTGCTGGAAGTAATATCCCCAGCGGGAATGCTTACTAAGCCTGATCCTGCCAAACTGCTGCCCAACAGCGCCGTATCATATTCGATATAAATCCCGGCATCCCCGTATTCGTAGCTCCCTCCGCTGACCTCAGCTTGTATCTCGAAGTCCAGATAGACATTTCCCCCACTGCTGCTCAGTTGCGGGTAGCTGAAGTAATACTTGACGTAAAAATCGTTGATCTCACGCAGCGCAGAAGTCCAATTGTAACGGCCTTGCCCCGTGCGTGTCTCAATCAAGGGAAATAATTCTGTCTCGGGGTTTTGATAGACCTGAAACGGAGCACTTGCTTTGGGATTGATGCCGTCGAAATGAAATCGGACAAAGCCCTGTAAGCCTGCATAGACCCGCAAGTGCAGGCCACTGTTGGGCTGACGGTTGCTGGGGCGAGAGCTGGGGTTGGCGAAAAAAATGCCGTGCTGATGCGGAGATAGCTCCAGATTGTGCGAAATCAAGACTGCCTGATCGCCGACCCGCCCTCCTTCGGTGATGATTTCTATTTGATCGCCAGGAAAATGCCCCTTGAATACCGAATATACCTGCACCAGATGTGAGGTGTAAATGTTGCGGCGATCAGGGCTGAAAAAGCTATTGCTTTCCATGACTTTTCACTCAAAGATGTACGCACTTTTATCAATGCGCTGATTCAAAGGTACTTCATAGAGTTGGCCGATGCTTGCATAAGACATCAACAGCAGGCAGATGGTCAAAAAAAGGGAGTTGTTTTTCATGATGATAAACCGTTATTGAGTTGAAATGCTAATCTTCCATTTTTTCGGCCCTACTGGTTTATTATTTCCATGTGGCCTAACATCTCCATATCCGCTATATAGCGAGTAGCCTCTAATACCCTGCCCTGTCTTCCCCTCACGTACGTTCTAGCATTTCACTTACCAACGCATAGTCGGGGATGAATAAAAACTCCGATGGATAAGAAAGAATGAATTCGGATAATAATACAAATTAAACTTCCAGAAAATCTAGCAGACTGCAAAGTATTTTATGCACTTTTTTGTGTCATATAGATGTGAATTTTTGCTGTATTTCCCAAGCAGATTTTGGACTCACCTTCCTAGCAGCCTGTCCACGAACAAGCAGCATACCTACATTGGTGACTGTGTGAAGCTCCGTGGAACCAGAAAGCAGCGCAGAGACGCAAAACGCTGCGCCTCTGCTTTTGTCAAAAAAAATCCTTTCCCACGTTCCCCTACTCCAGTACCTCTTTGCGCATTTGGCGGCGTTGATCGTGGCGAAGCTCCACGAGGTAGTGCCAGTGGCAACTCCATCTTGGTTAATTCTTAACCCACTTTTGCCACTCCACATGCTCATGAAGCCGGAGTTGGATGAGATAGATACCCTTCGGCAGATCGCTCACTGTAAAGACTTTGGTATGTTCACCCACTCCGTCATGACTAAGCGACTGGAATATTTGCAACTCAACTCCTCATCGTATGAAGTCTCGATATGATACGCATATCCGAAACTGCTAAATTCAAGGCCTCTATTGTAGATGGCATTTCTTATCTTGCATGAAGCTTCTCATGTTTTTGAACGTGGACCTGACTAGATCTACACCCATTTCGACGCAGACCGACCCTTCTTCATTTTGAACAACCCTTACTACCAACTACTCTCTTATGCGACTGCTACTCTTTTTTTTCTCTTGCTTTTCACTGCTGCCCTTTGTCGGCCAGGCCCAAGTCATACAAGATGATTTTGAGGGAAATGGGACGATTACAACTTGGTTTGGCGATGATTGTGACATCAACACCAGTTTTGACAACCCTTTCCAAAATGCCGATAACCCATCTGCCAAGGTACTGAGATACCATGATACCGGCGGCACCTATGCGAACGTCAGGTTCGATGCTCCGGGCAATCTGGACTTGTCGCAAGACGGCACGTTTTCATTGGCCATCTACGTCCCGGCCAGTGGCCTCACAGGCAATCAGCCAAATCAGATTTCTCTCAAGCTCCAAAACAACAATCTCGCGCAGCCTTGGACTACCCAATCTGAGATCATCAAGAGCATCACGCTGGACGAATGGCAAGTCCTTACTTTCAACTTCGGCACGGACCCCTACGTCAACCTCGACCCGACCTCTCCCGATCCAGTGACGAGGACAGATTTCAACCGGGTATTGCTTCAAGTGAATGGCGAAAATAACCAGGACCATGTCCTTGCATTCGTGGACAATTTCCTTTTTGATGGCACGACCATCGTAGATGTCCCACTCTACACCAAATTGGTGTGGGCCGACGAATTCGACGGAAACGGCCCCATAGACGGCAGCAAATGGCATCATCAGACCCAGATTCCCAACGGCACCAGCTGGTACAACAACGAACAGCAGCACTATACCGATCGCGTAGAAAACGCATTCCAGGACAGCGGCTACCTCCACATCATGGCCAAGCGGGAAAATTATACCAATCAAGGCCAGACCAAACAATACACTTCGGCACGCCTCAACTCCAAATTCGCCTTCACCTACGGAAGGATCGAAGTGAAGGCCAAACTTCCCTTCGGTGTAGGCACCTGGCCCGCGATCTGGACGCTCGGCAAAAACATCAATGAGCCAGGAGGTTTTTGGCAACCACAGTTTGGAAACGTTGGCTGGCCTGCTTGTGGCGAAATTGACATCATGGAGCATTGGGGCAACAATCAAAACTATGTTTCGAGCGCCTTGCACACCCCATCGTCATTTGGCAACACCTTTAACGTATCTGGAATCACCCTCCCAGATGTGTCAAACACCTTCCATGTGTATGCCGTGGAGTGGACACCCGAAAAAATGAGTTTTAGTGTTGATGGCAACGTGTTTTACGTCTATCAACCGAGTCCTCAAAACGCTGATACCTGGCCTTTTGATGCTGATCAGTACATCCTCCTCAATGTGGCGATTCAGCCTCCTGTCGATCCGGCCTTCACCCAAAGCCCCATGGTGATCGACTATGTCCGCGTGTATCAGGAAGGCGATACCACGACTTCTCTGAAGGACCAGGGCCTGTTGCCTCGCATTGAATTGTTCCCCAATCCATCGGAAGACAACATGAACATCGTGCTGCCAGAGTCGATGGTCGGCGCGAGCATCAAAGTATATTCTGCCTTGGGACGACTGATGGACGCTGTCGTTCAACGGGAATCCCGGCTCACCCTCGATTGCACGAGCTACCCCGACGGCGTGTATCTTGTCGTCGTGGACACAAGCTTGGGCCAACGCAACTTTAAATGGATCAAGCGATAGGTTTGATGCAACAAAGACGGACCAGAAGTGTTTCTGGTCCGTCTTTTTGTTTGGGATGATCGCCTTGCGGAGCGATCCAATTCCTCGCTATTTTACCGCTTCCTTTTGCTGATTTTCAGGACGAAGGGCACGCACGGCTGCGCCTGCTTGCCACATTTCTGATTCGCGAATCAATGAAAGCTCTTTTCCCAATCCTTGACGATAGTCTGGGCGAGCATTGGCTTCGATGGTGATCCTGGCTTCGTTGCCGGAAGCTACACTCTCATACAACTCAGCAAACACGGGTTTGGTCGCGTCGCGAAAACGGTCTTTCCAGTCGAGGGCCCCACGCTGCGCTGTGGTGGAACAATTGGCATACATCCAGTCCATGCCGTTCTCTGCCACCAGACGGATCAAGCTTTGGGTGAGCTCTTCGACAGTCTCGTTGAAAGACTCCGAAGGCGAATGGCCTTTGCTGCGAAGCAACTCGTACTGTGCCTCCATGATGCCAGCCAAGGCGCCCATGAGCACCCCGCGCTCGCCTGTGAGGTCGCTATAAACTTCCTTTTGGAAGGTCGTTTCAAACAAAAATCCTGATCCGACGCCAATCCCTACTGCAAGGGCTTTTTCGCGAGCGCGGCCCGAAGCATCCTGATACACCGCAAAACTGGAATTGATACCAGCGCCTTCCAGAAAATTCCGGCGTACACTGGTTCCGGATCCTTTAGGAGCAGCCAAAAACACATCGATTCCTTCGGGCGGAATAATGCCTGTCTGGTCGTGGTAGGTGAGGCCAAATCCATGCGAAAAATACAGTGACTTGCCGGGGCTTAGGTGACTTTTGATCATGGGCCAAGTAGCGATTTGTCCCGCATCAGAGAGCAAATTCATCAAAATGGTGCCCTGCGCACATGCCTCATCCAGCTCAAACAAAGTCTCTCCTTCTACCCAACCATCCTCTAGGGCTTTGTCCCAGGTTGCGGAGCCTTTGCGCTGACCGATGATGACGTTGAGACCGTTGTCGCGCATATTGAGTGCCTGAGCAGGACCTTGCACGCCATAGCCAAGGATGGCGAGGACTTCTTGCGACAACACTTCGCGGGCTTTGCTCAGGGGAAATTCTTCACGGGTGACGACCTCTTCGACTACACCGCCAAAATTAATTTTTGCCATAATTTTTTTGAAATAATTCAAGATAAAAAAGGGGAGATAGGAGGGTTACCCTCGAAGCAAGGGCTTTTTGGAGATGGCAATCGTGCCAGAGCGCGAGAATCCTAGCACGCCAAAAGGTGCCAGTTTGTGAAACAAATCGATGGTCTCGCCGGGGTGACCCGTCTTCTCGATCATGATGTACTCCTTCTCAATGCCGAGCACACGGGCATGATTGTCGCGAATCACTTTTTCGAGCTTACCATTTTCCAGATTGTCGGTGCTGATCTTGTAAAGAGCGAGCTCTTGATGGACGACATCTTCCTCGCGCAGCGCAAAGGCGCGGATCACACCGATGATTTTCTCGAGTTGCTTCCGGACTTTTTCCGCCATGACTGGCGTGGTATCCAGCACCACGATAAATCGGAAAATGCCAGGCACTTCTGTCTCGGAGGTAGTGAAGCTATTGATGCTCAGATGCCGCCGGGTGAAAATGGTGATGATCCGATGGAGCACCCCGATTCGATTTTCTGTAAAAATCGAAAGGGTAAATGATTCGACATCCATATTGCTTTTCTGCACTGCGCTGGGTACTGGAGTAGGCTGGAGGGGGTGAGAATGGCCGTTGACTGCGCCTTGGGTAGCGATGGTCGAGCCGAGGTTGTTTCTACTCATGGTTCCAGGATCACTTCGTCCACACAACAACCTGAGGGAATCATCGGAAATACGTTTGCCTCCTGCTCCACGCGCACTTCCAGCAAGAAGGGCCCTTCGCAGGCCAGCATCCGATCGAGCGCGGCTGAGAGATCTTCGCGGCGATCTACCCGTTCGGCATCTAAGCCAAAGGCCTTCCCTACTGCGACGAAGTCTGGGTTGTGGATTTCGACAAAGGAATATCGCCTTTCAAAAAACAGCTCCTGCCACTGCCGCACCATTCCCAAAAACCCATTATTGAGCAGAACGATCTTGACGGGCACTTTTTCGTGGGCCAGCACGGTGAGTTCCTGCAAAGTCATCTGAAAAGCCCCATCCCCGACGAAGCAGAGCACAGGTCGATCGGGGCGAGCTACTGCGGCACCAAAAGCCGCAGGCACAGCAAATCCCATCGTGCCGAGGCCGCCCGAGGAGACCCAGGCATCTGTGTCGTGAAACTTGTAATACCGCGCGGCGGCCATTTGATGCTGTCCCACGTCAGTCACCACCGTGTGTAGGCCTTGCGTTTTTTCGGAAAGTTGATACACCACTTCAGCCATGCGAATGTGCTCGCTTTTGCCGTGAATGTCAGCTCCGATGACCTTCTCATACTCAATCCGATCCGCTTCATAGAATCGCTCCCGCCAAGCCCGATGCTCACGTGGTTGCACCAGCGGAATGAGGAGCCGCAGAACGTCGCCAGCATCGCCGAGCAAGGGCACATCTGCCATGATGTTCTTGTCGATTTCAGAAGGATCTATTTCGATGTGAATCACCTTGGCATTGGTCAAATATCGCTTCACGTCGCCCGTCACGCGATCGTCGAATCGCATTCCGATGGCGATGACCACATCTGCCTGATTGGTAAGAATGTTTGGGCCGTAGTTGCCATGCATGCCCAACATGCCGGTGTGCAAGGGATGGTCGGAGCGCAAGGCGGAAAGGCCCTGCATTGTGGACCCGAGAGGAATCCCTGTTTTTTCAATGAATTCTCGAAACAGCTCTTGCGCACCGGACACCATCACGCCGTGCCCCAATAAGCAATAGGGTCGCTGGGCATTGTTCAACAGCTCAGCGGCAGCCTGGACTTGCGCCATCACAGGCACAGGGCGGGGATCATAGGAACCTACTTTGTGGACAGATTTGTAGTCGAAATCCAGTTTGCCGAATAAGGCATCTTTACAAATATCTACAACCACGGGGCCGGGCCTGCCGGAGTTCGCAATGAAAAAGGCTTTGGCCAAAATGTGAGGAATTTCCTCGGCTTTTGTCACCTGATAATTCCACTTGGTGATTGCCATGGTCATGCTGATCACATCGGTCTCTTGAAACGCGTCTGTGCCGAGCAAATGACTTGCTACCTGGCCTGAGATCACCACCATCGGCGTGGAATCCATCATGGCATCTGCCACTCCTGTGACGACATTGGTGGCACCGGGCCCCGAGGTGACGAGGCACACCCCGACCTTGCGCGTGACCCGGGCGTATCCTTGCGCAGCGTGCGTAGCGCCTTGCTCGTGACGCATTAAAATGTGCCGTATTTGGTCTTGGTAGCCGTAGAGCGCGTCGTACACAGGCATGATTGCTCCCCCCGGATAGCCAAACATGGTATCTACTCCTTCGGCGAGAAGAGACAAAATCACTGCTTCTGCCCCTGAAATTTGGGCCGATTCGGGCTTGGGTTCCTGTATGATGATTTGAGATCTTGTTTGCATAAATAATGTCTTTTAAAACGCGAGTAAAGTCTAATGGATCGAAGGAAGAGGCCACGAAAAAACATCTGTCACATGTCTTTAGGAACGCCGACAAAACAAATCATTTGAGATTGCACCGAGATTTTGTGCAAATCGAAGATCCTGGCTCGTCGGGAGACCATAAGAAGCTGGGATGAAAGTGACCCAGACTCGAATAGAAAACCGAGCATACGGCCTATGTCGCGAGACTGCAGGAAGAGGGGATCCACAGCCGGGCCTGACGCAGGATCCGTGTAAAAGCTTGTCCAGAGCATTTTCAAGCAAGTTAGCCGAAGGGACAAAGTAAGAATCTAGCGTTAATTTGGAGGGGGTTCTGGAAGATGGCCTGTCGAAATCGTTGCATGCAGAATGGGAATGCGACACGTAGGGAAAAGTCAGAATTTCGAGTGTCGGGGTGCAAGTCAAAGAGTCTTATGACTGATGTGCTGGCACGGAGCTGGGATGAGGATGATCAGTCGTGCATCCCTGCGATGCGGAGTTCACAAGCCAGGCATATTTGGCCAGGGCTCCCCGCCGCACTGGCAAATCTGGCGCGACCCATTTGCTGCGCCTAACAGCCCATTCGGAAGCATCAAGATGGACAAACAGCTGCCGCTCAACCGAATCAATGGTCACGATATCTCCCTCCTCTACCAGCGCAATCGGTCCACCAACGAATGCTTCAGGGGTGATATGTCCCACGACAAATCCGTGTGTTCCTCCAGAAAATCGTCCATCAGTGATCAGGGCTACAGACTGTCCTAGCCCCGCACCCATGATCGCAGCGGTAGGCTTGAGCATTTCGGGCATGCCAGGACCTCCTTTGGGACCGACATATCGAATCACGATCACTTCCCCAGCCTGAATTTTTCCTGCTATGATGGCATCGTTAGCCGCTTGCTCAGAATCGAACACCCGTGCAGGACCTTCAAAAGTTTCGCCTTCCTTTCCGGTGATTTTTGCTACAGAACCTTCAGGGGCAAGATTACCATACAAAATCTGAATGTGCGCCGAAGGCTTGAGCGGTGCAGACAAAGACCGAATCACCTGCTGACTTTCGGCAGGCAAGGGCGCTTCTGCCACATTTTCCGCCAGCGTTTTTCCCGTCACTGTGAGGCAATCGCCATGAAGATACCCGGCTTCCAGCAGCATTCGCATCACGGCAGGAATGCCCCCAATGGCAAATACATCTTCCATGAGGTATTTGCCGCTGGGCTTTAGATCTGCCAATAGGGGTGTGCGATCGCTGATCTCTTGAAAATCATTTAACCCCAAAGATACGCCCGCTGCCTGAGCCATTGCCAGCAAATGGAGCACTGCATTGGTGGAGCCTCCCAGCGCCATGACAAGGGTAATGGCATTTTCAAATGCCTTGCGCGTCATGATGTGCGAAGGCAAGAGATTTCTTTCTAGCAAGGTGCGCATGGCACTTCCGATACGAAGACACTCCTCCACCTTGTCCCGGCTGAGTGCCGGGCTCGAAGAGCTTCCCGGAAGACTCATACCGAGCGCTTCGATCGCCGAAGCCATGGTGTTGGCTGTGTACATACCGCCGCATGCCCCCGCACTGGGGCAGGCGTGCTTCACAATTTCGCGGAATTCTTCTGGCGAAATGCTCCCCGAAGTCTTTTCTCCCAGCGCTTCAAAAGCCGACACGATGTCAAGTTTACGCTCCTGATATTTCCCAGACGCGATCGAGCCACCATATACCAATATTGCCGGACGGTCCAGCCTTGAAATCGCCAACATCGCCCCAGGCATGTTTTTGTCGCAGCCCACCACCGTAACCACACCGTCGTAGGCATGAGCACCTACCACCGACTCGATGGAATCGGCAATGATCTCCCGCGAAGGCAAAGAATACCTCATGCCGGGCGTTCCCATTGAAATCCCATCGCTCACCCCGATGGTGTGAAATATTAGTCCAATCAAATCTGCCGCTTGTACCCCTTTCTTGACCTCCCTGGCGAGTTCGTTGAGGTGCATGTTGCAGGTGTTGCCTTCATAGCCAGTAGAGGCAATGCCCACCAATGCTTTGGTGAGATCTTCTTCCGATAACCCGATGCCGTGGAGCATGGCCTGTGCGGCCGGTTGAGTCTCGTCCTGTGTCACGACCTTACTGTGACGATTCAGCATCATGAGGATAAATGTGATGAAGTGTGAGCAGGCAATTTTCTGCGTGGAAAAGCAAATGAGGAAATATGAATTGATCACATTTTCCTCCTTCAGAGATCAATATCAAGCCGATAGCGGCATAATTCCAAACAGGTTTGGACTTATTTATAGCACCCACTTCCTATGTTTTCCTAATTATTCCTATGTTTAGAAGCCATGGTAAAATTTGCAGGCCCTCCGCTAATTCACACCCTTTTGATGAAAGAATCCACTCCCCTGGTCACAAAACCAGATGGCCAAAAAACGCCTTTTCTACCTGATCGCCTCATCGACTCGCTGGAACGAGTCGGAGCAAATCAAGGTTTAATTCACCGCATCATCACTCAAGTGGAGGAGCAATTCCAACCCGAAATGAGAAGCAGTGATATCTATCGACTGGTTTACCAAGAACTCCGAAAGCGTTCCCGGCCAGCTGCCGCCAGATACAAGCTGCGCAAGGCCATCATGGAACTCGGACCTACGGGCTACCCATTCGAAGCCTACATCGGGGAAATATTCCGTCACCTTGATTACGATATCCGCGTGGGAATCCGCATGGACGGCAAGTGCGTCACCCACGAGGTGGATGTATTGGCAGAAAGAGACACCAAGCGAATTTCGATAGAGTGTAAATTCGGAAACGCAACTACCAAGAGAATTGATGTCAAAGTAGCCCTTTACATTCAGGCGCGATTTCAAGACTTGGTGAAGGCATGGAAAAAAGAAGATTCATGGGCGGCTGGCAGCTTCGAATGTTGGATTGTCACCAACTCCAGTTTTACCGACGACGCCATCCGATACGGGGCCTGTACTGGTATGCGGCTCGTCTCGTGGCGATACCCACAAAAAGGCAATCTCAAAGACCTCATTGAGCACAGTGGTCTATTTCCGATCACCGCATTGGCTTCTATCACCTTGGCCGAAAAGCGCCAACTCCTGAGCCAAGGCATTGTCCTGGCCAAAGATCTCTTGGGAAAGGAGTCATTGTTGGCTGAAATCCACGTGAGCCGCAACCGAATTGTGGCTTGCCAAGCGGAAGTAGCCGGACTTTGCTGCATCGAAGATTGAACTTGAAGTCAGGTGCGATCCAGTAGATAAGATTTGAAGTCGGTAAAAGAGGCATCCATCGAAATATGGTATTGCTGAAGCTCCTTGAGCCGATTGAGCGCTGCGGATTCGGGGGCAGCTTCAGAGAGTGCCTGGGCCATCACCTCCGGAAATTTTGCAGGGTGAGCTGTCTCAAGCAACACAGCAGGATGCTGTCTCCATGTTTGCCGATGCGTATTCAAGGTAGCCCAACCTACCGCGCCATGCGGGTCCAAATGATAGCGATGCTTCCGCCACGTCTCGCGGATCGTTTGGAGAGTGTCTTCGTCTGACACAGCATTGCCTTCCATCACACTTCGCCAGGCCTCGGCGTGCATGCCCCATAGCGCCTGAAGCCGTGCCACGTTACTGGGATTTCCCACGTCCATCGCATTGGACATGGTTGCAACAGAGGCGCGTGGGAGGTATTTTCCTGTAGCCAAAAAGGTGGGCACGACATCATTGGCATTGGTGGCAGCAATGAATCGATGGACCGGTAGGCCCAGGCGCTGCGCGAATACACCACCCGTGAGATTCCCAAAATTGCCGCTTGGCACACAGAACACAGGGGCATGCTCCCGAGTGGGCAATTGCTGCCAAGCCCGCACATAGTACCAACTTTGCGGAATGAGGCGAGCAATGTTGATGGAATTGGCCGAGCTGAGCCGCAGTTTCCCCTGAAGGTCCTGATCCAGAAAAGCTTGCTTGACCATCGCTTGGCAATCGTCGAAGACACCACGCACCGATATCGCTTCGATGTTGTCTCCCCAGGTGGTGAGCTGAAGCTTCTGCAAGGGGCTGACTTTGCCTTCTGGGTACAAAATCGTCACCCGAATGCCCGGCACTTGATGAAAACCTGCCGCCACAGCGCCTCCTGTATCGCCTGATGTCGCTACCAGAATGTGTAGTTCCTCCTCATCGTTGCGGGTGAGCCAAGCCATGAGCTGAGCCATGAAACGAGCTCCGAAGTCCTTGAATGCCAAGGTAGGTCCGTGAAAAAGTTCCAGCACATATCGATCTCCAACCTTCACCAGCGGTGCGTCGAATTGACAAGCTCGCTCCACGATGCCGCGCAGCGCTTCCCTCGGTACTTGATCCCCGACCAATGCCTCTGTCATGGAAAAGGCAATTTCTGCAAAATCCATCCCAGGCACCGCGGCCCAGAAGTCCAAGGGCAACGGCTTGATCTTCTCTGGCATGTACAAACCATTGTCTGGAGGAAGGCCTCGGAGAACGGCCTCTGCTAACCCCACATGGTGGCCATAATCCTTGGTTGAATGAAATCTCATGAACGGCAACAATAGCTGAATGGGAATCTGATCAGAAAGAAGTCTGTTCTATTTGATGCGCTGGGCTCCGAGGGTGTTTACGGGTGAGATGTAGCGCTCGCAGTCGAGACCAGCATCAATGAATGCGTACTGCATGGCGATGCCGACTTTGAAAGCGACGTCGTCGCCTTTGCACAAAGCAAATACGGCTGGGCCTGCGCCCGAAATCGAGCACCCAAGGGCTCCGGCATGGAGTGCGGCCTGCTTCACCGAATAAAAATGAGGAATCAGGGACGACCGATAGGGCTCAGCGATCACATCTTGGAGGGAACGGCCCACCAGTTCGTAGTCTGATTTCATGAGCCCTGCGACCATTCCGCCGAGATTCCCCCACTGGGTAATGGCCTCTTTCATGGGGATCTCCTTTCGCAAAATGCTTCTGGCATCTGCTGTGAGAATCTCCAAATCTGGCAATACCACGGCACAATACAACTCGTCTGGCACTGGAATATTCACGGTGTCAAGGTCTTGATTGCTTCGCACCAGCACCATGCCCCCGAGAAGGCAGGGGCCTACATTGTCGGCGTGAATATCGCCACCGGAAGCAATCGCTTCCCCTTCTAGCGCAAAAGGCAACAATTGATGTCGTGTGAGCGGCCTGCCCATTAGTTCGTTCACAGCGAAAGCCCCGGCTACTGCGCTACAAGCGCTTGATCCCAAGCCGGAGCCTATGGGAATTCCCTTATGAATTTCCATCTCGATTCCTTGCACCACGCCCAGGTGCTTCATCAAAGAGAGCGCTGCTACCCCTGCCGTATTTTTCTCGGGAGTCTTGACCAGCTTGCCGCTGTCGCCTGTGATCAGGGTGATGTGTAGCCCGGGCTGGGTACCAAATCGCACGATCACATCGTCGCCGGGACGGTGAATGGCAAATCCCAACGTATCAAAGCCGCAAGCCACATTTGCTACGCTGGCAGGCGCAAATACGTGGACCTCATTTCGCATGGTGGACATGACTACTCAATTGTTAAGACAGGGAAGGAAATGCTAAGGCTTTGGAAAGCTGTCCTTGGCAATGGATCAACCCATCATTTTGAGGGAAGACAGCAAAAAAAAGCCGCCAGCACAAAGTCTAGCGGCGTGAAAGTAGTGAACTTTTTGCTTACTGGACGAACAGCTTCCGATAGACCGACCTTTCGCCCAAATCTAGCTTCACAAAATACAAGCCTTTGGCCCATGTGGACACACCAATCTGGACTTCTGCTGCGCTGACTCTACCAAGGTCTTGAACATACACCAATCTTCCTGACACATCTAAAACCGATAGATGAGTAGGCAAGGCAGATTCCCCTTCAAAAGCGATGTTGACTTGGTCTGTCGAAGGATTCGGTGACAAGGTGAATGCCCGAAGCAGTTCCTCTTCAATATTTGCGAAGATCTCGACGAAGATGCTATCACAAACCTTGTTGCTACAGACGCCATCACTGAGCGTGAGACACACAAGGAAGGGTCCAACTGCATTATACGTGTGAGTTGGATTCTCCAGCTTAGAAGTTCCTCCATCTCCAAATGTCCACTGCCATGAGGTAAAGGCGCCAATGGTATTGTCTGTAAAGGTCACAGGCTGAAAAATGATGGAGCTATCTGGCACGGTGATCGATGCAACAAAAGGCGATTTTGTACCAATGACGAGGCTGTCCTTGGCAGAGCAAGTCCCTGTCTGGTCGCTAACCTCCACGACGTATTTCCCACCAGTGGTCACCCAAATTTGCGAAGTCGTGGCGCCCGTGGACCAGAGATAC
>DAITMB010000066.1:0-13434 GCA_036835375.1 Bacteroidota bacterium | reverse complement strand
GTTGTTTCGCCGTTGGACCACAAATAGGTCGATCCGGGATTATTGGCGTCGAGTTTGAAAGGCTGGCACGCGGTAAAATCCGGGCCGAGATTGACCACAGGGGCCAGCGAAAGATCGACGTTGATCGTATCCGATTCCAAGCAACCCGCAGCGGTGACTACATCTACATAGTACTGTCCCGGCGCGGAGATAAAAAAGGTCTGGGTCGATGCTCCGGGTATGTTCCATTGGTACTGGGTTCCAGGATTCCCAGCCCCTGCATCGAGAATCACGGTCGATCCAGCACAGATGAGCGTATCGTTGCCGAGATCTACGATCGGAACGAAGTCAACCTGAACTTTCACAGAATCCGTTTCTAGACACCCATACGTGTCGGAGGTTATAAATTTGTAGGTGCCTGTCTCCCAAACTTTGAGCGAAGTGCCCGTGGAGCTGTCGGGAAGCCAGGTTCGGAAAGGGCCAGGGACAACGGGATTCAGGGTGATGGTATCGCCGGGGCAGATCAATTGGTCAGGACCCAGCGCAGCGTTGGTGGGAGATACAAATACGATGATCGTATCGCGCAACACAAAGCCCAGCGTATCTTCTACCCTCACAATGTATTCATCCGTTTTTACCGCGATTTTGGTACAAAAAGTGTCGATGGAAGAAGTACTCCATTGATAGTCGAAAGCTGTAGGAATACAAGCACTCAATACCAAGGTATCTAAAAAGCACAAGGTCGTATCTGGACCTAAATCCAAGACGGGCAAATCTACGATGAGAATGTCATCGAAGGCGACCCCATCATCTTCGGCACTCCCATCGGATGCAAACGCCATCCGAAACCTAACGCTCGGCTGACCGGCGAGAAAACTCAGCGAGTGCTGTGCATTGACCCAGCCTTGACTCCCATTGGAAGGGAATTGTCCGGGGATGGCGGTAAAATTGCCAGACCAGCCATGCAGCTGTCCTCCCGGACCACCAAAGACGCCGTTGACGCTGTTGTCATTGTACCAATTTACAGGGTCACCTGCTTTCCCAACGCGGATCCAGGTAGCCCCGGAATCAGTGGTAGCTTGTAGCACAGCTCCATCCAGGCTGAATTCCGTCTCCCAAAAAATATTCAGGCTGATGTAGGGATTGTTCAGGGAAGAAAAGTCGAAATAGGGACTGAACACAGCTGAGAATTCGCTGGATTGATATTTGAAAGCAGTCAAACTACTATTGCCAGTGATCCAGCAAAAGCTGCCAGAAGCTGCGGTATTGATCAATGGATTGATAGGTGCGGCCCTTACCCAAGAGTTTTTCTGAATTCCTGACGGAGCAATTCCGGCGGAGGTCCAACCACCTGGACCGGCTTCGAAATCCTCAACGTAAGGAAAAGTATTGATTTGCCCTTGCAGACCAAAAAATGAACAAAGGAAAATCCATACCAATGGAAGATGTAATTGTCTCGTTCTCATCATCACGTAACAGTTTGGAAAGGTTCTGGTAATCAGGCTGGAAGTTTACCCCCTAAAAATAGAAAAATCTGCTTTGGGGATTCCCTACCACCAACGAAAGAAAATCATTTTATCTCAAGATTTCTCAAAAGTTATCACAAGACTTCCTCAAACTACTTCTCGGCCACTACCTGTGATGCTACTTTTCACACGAAGATGTGAACATCGGTCGAAACCTAATTCGGCGAGAGAGTTGATCTATTCTGCGCTCTTTTATCCCAAAAATCCCTTTGTCCACCTCATTTCCCGCCTTGTCCACCCGCATGGAAGGCTCAGAACCTAATTTTAGTTCTAGGATGTTTCACCAATGCGCTTTTCACCATCCTTGCAACAACCGAGAGCGATCCTTCCACCTATTTCTCATTTTTCATCTTCAAGTAACTACTCACGATGATCAAACATTTTTTATTCTCCATTCTTCTCCTCGCAACAGCACTCAGCGCTACCTTTGCACAAGCTCACCGTTGGCCCCTAACTACCAACCTAGCCGACACCATCGGCACGCTCGATGGCACCAATCATGGGGTGACATTTGAACTGGACCCTGTCCGCGGATCTGTCGCCGTGTTCAACGGATCTGGCTACCTCAACCTCCCTTCATTTATCAATGGCAAAAGCGAACTATCCCTTGCGATTTGGTATCGCATGGATGTGCCAATTGTGTGGGCACGGGTATATACGTTCGGTAACGGCGACCAGGTAGAACCCAAAGATATCATGCACTTCGTTCCTATCAATGGTTGCTGTGCTCCAGAAGAAAATTGGTACCTGTTTACCCTCAGCAATCCTGGATTGCCTTGGTATGACTTCAACGTCGATACCGCTGTTGTCAATCTTCAAACGGGCGTTTGGCACCACCACGCCGTGGTATTCAAATCAGATTCGGTCCTCATCTACCACGACGGAGAGCGCGTGCGTGCTGCTGGCGGCATAGCCAGAGACATTGCTACCCTGGTAGATACTTCCAATGCACTGGGCAAAAGCTTCTGGCCAGATTTGCTTTGGGTCGGCGCCATGAGCGATTTACGGGTGTATGACGAACCCCTCACCGATGAAGAAATCGCTGACATTTTCACTGGAGAGACGACCAGCAACCTGAAAGACCAGTCTCTCACACTGACTCCGAATCTGTACACCAATGGATCATTCATCCACGTGGACCTTCGTCGTCCAGTGACCGATGAGAAAGTGACTGTGTACAACCTCATGGGCACTTTGGTCGCTGATAAGCGGCTGTCAAGCCAGGAAGAGCTCCGTGTGGCGCAGTCAGGAATGTATGTGGTAAAAATCGAAGGGTCCCACACGCAGTATGCTAAACTGATCCGGGTGATTGTCGAGTAGCTCACAAACGGTCAATAGGCAGCTAAGTAATGATCCCTCGCAGAGTGAATTCCAGATAAAAGAATTCGCTTTACGAGGGATTTTTCTACTACCACCCCGAAGTGATTTGCCCATTTTAAGACAAATCACCCATTCGTATGTTATGCTCAAAACATCTTGAAATCCTGGATGCTTCCCCTGACATCCCCACTGGTTGTTATCTTCCTCTGACGACACTCATAGCCGTATCAAAAAAAAGAAAATCTAACGCTTTCCAGCATGATACTGCTTGGCCCCGATGTTTCGCCGCACGAAAATGTGAATTGACCATCAATTCCATGCAAGCTACTTCTAGCAAAGGATGGCAAGCTTGAGCAACTTGTAACGACTCCACTTCTCCCCTGGGACCGATAAGCAATGACAAAGTCACACGGCCTTCTATCCCGGCGTTTCGTGCCATTTCTGGGTAAGCCAAGTGCGTACGCAGGACGCTTTCATTGACCCAAACGGGTGCCTGATCCACCTCTTGTTCTTGATATACAGTAGAATCAATGGCTTTCGTCTCGGAGGCGATTTTGCGATCGCGCTGATCAAGTATGGTCCACGCGACGCTGGAGATCAAGACAGCACCCGCAAGAGAAATGGTAGGAAATGATGAGATGGAGGGAATCATGAGCCAGGTGTTGGGAAAATTCACATAGCAAAAATGTCAGATTGATTTGAACAAAGGTTATGCCACCAGTAGCTTTCGCATTTGAACAACTCTTTCTTTTTCCTTACATCACGTAATGAACCCCACACATTCTCTTTTCTTTTCTCGCCGAGTGCTCCGTTCACCAGAAAGTGCCATAGCGATGAGTGAGCTGAATCGAGAATGTGCCAAAATAATAGGGATCATGGTCGATTCCGTTGTAATTTGGCGAATCAACACTCCTACCCTACTCCCATGAACAAAGTCTTTTCTCATGCTGAAGCAGCCATTCACGACATCGAATCTGGGATGACCCTCATGCTCGGAGGATTTGGTCTGTGTGGCATTCCCGAGAACAGCATTGCAGCCCTGGTGAACAAAGGAATTACTCAGCTTACCTGCATTTCCAATAACGCCGGGGTGGACGATTTCGGCCTAGGATTGCTCCTGCGTCAGCGTCAAATCAAGAAAATGATTTCTTCCTACGTAGGAGAAAATGAAGAATTTGAGCGTCAAATGCTCAGCGGAGAGCTCGAAGTGGACCTCATCCCGCAAGGATCTCTTGCCGCCAGGTGTCAAGCCGGTGGCGCTGGAATTCCGGCTTTTTTTACCCCGGCTGGCTACGGCACCGAAATCGCAGAAGGCAAGGAGGTGCGAATATTTGATGGGAAACCACATATTTTAGAGACTGCGCTACGGGCAGATTTTGCCATTGTGAAGGCGTGGAAAGGCGATACTTTCGGCAATTTGATTTATAAAGGCACCGCCCGAAATTTCAATCCTGCCATGGCCATGGCGGGAAACATTACCATCGCAGAAGTGGAACACCTCGTAGAACCGGGCGAATTGGATCCCAATTTTGTTCATACGCCGGGGGTGTTTGTTCAGCGGATTTTCCAAGGGCAGCATTACGAAAAGCGCATAGAACAGCGCACTGTGCGCCAGAGATGACTGATTCACCCCAAGGCACAAAAGAAAGTCACTGTTGACCTAACTGTTTTTCTCTCCTCATCTCCTACCTAGAATCACCTTCCTACTATGCTCGATAAAATTGGTATTGCCAAGCGCATCGCACAGGAACTTCAAGATGGATGGTATGTCAATCTGGGAATCGGCATTCCCACTTTGGTAGCCAATTATGTACCTCCAGGTATCAGTGTGGAATTTCAATCTGAAAATGGGATCCTCGGTATGGGGCCTTTTCCCTACGACGGAGAAGAAGACGCAGACCTCATCAACGCGGGAAAACAAACTGTGACCTTGCTGCCGGGTGCAGCCATATTCGACTCGGTGACAAGCTTCGCCATGATCCGCGGGCGCCACATCCAGCTCACAGTGCTCGGTGCTATGGAAGTCGCTGAGAATGGCGACATCGCCAATTGGAAAATTCCCGGAAAAATGGTCAAAGGCATGGGGGGCGCCATGGATTTGGTCGCTTCAGCCGATCGAATCATCGTGGCTATGCAGCACACCAACCGCCACGGAGAGTCCAAACTCCTCCATCGATGCACCCTCCCGCTCACTGGCGTGGCTTGTGTGAAACGGATTGTCACGGACCTGGCGGTGATGGATGTCACACCCGAGGGATTCCAACTCATGGAGCGAGCCCCTGGTGTGAGTGTCGAAGACATTCGCCGAGCTACTGCTGGCCATCTTATAGTGCAAGGAGAAATTCCCGAAATGGTCCTTTGAGACAAAGGATATGCAAGGCGAGAACTGTTTCCAGTCCAAAATTCACAGTCCGAGCTTTTACTTCACCCATAGATACACGGGTCCCAGCAAGCCAGCGGGCAGCAGCTCTTCCTCGCTGCCTTTGAGATACATAGCGGAAGAAATGCCTCTCATGGCTTGGCCGACGATACCGTTGCGGGGCACATTGGTCACCCAGATTTCCAACGTATTCACGCCCTCCCGAAGATAGGGAGTGAGGTCATATCGAAAAGGTTTCCACATCGCAGCCGGCAGTGTCTCAGTGTTGATACTGACTTCGGCCCTGTCATGGACTTCTCCCAAATCCAGTAGAAAGCGCTGATCTGGCCGCAGGGTCTCTACTAGCAGATCCGTCGTGTATAGCACCTCCGTGCTGCTCCTTTCTAAAAATTTGTCGCGCCGCCAATCCCACAACCCAGTGTCAGCGCGCGTCACAACAGCGCCATAATCTTCTGAAAAAAAACTCCAGTCCCAATGAGTGATTTTCCGGAGTTCAACGCCCAACCGATCGGCAAATCTCAAGCGAGTCCACTCCGGATCCTTTGCCAGCAAGGAGTCAGGCCAAAAGTCTGTCGATGGTCCCAACCAGATGAGTTGGCTTTCCAAGGGTGCTAGTAAAAAGCTGGCAGCGCGATTTTCTGAAATCTCCAGTTGATAAGCAAGACCGGTCTCCGGATTGAGGCGCAGCACTTCCTGATCAGCCGGAAGGAAAAAACTGGCGGTCTGCTGAGAAGCCGAGAGATTGACCATCCACGCGATTTGACTTCCATCCGGCAATACCCTCACTTGTTGCCGAATGGCGGGTTGCCGCTGTGGAAATGGGACTTGCGCCTCGATGTCTTCCCCTTTGATCCAGGAGAGGAGTTCTTCTGGGGACTGTACCGGAAAAGGAAGACGAAACCGATGGAGTAAGCGCACCAATTCGAGGCTGGCAGCTTTCGGCTGGTTTCCTCCGAGTGCTTTGGGCACAGTTTCCCCAAGCAAGAAGACCTTCGCCCCAAGGTCTGCCTGCGCGGAGAGGTGTCTTGCTGTGGCAACTCGCATCAAGCCACCCGAAGGAAGAACGAGGGCCTTGGCCCGCAATCCGCCCGCCGAAAGTCGATCCTCCGTCCATGTGCTATTCGCCAGATCTGCCTCACTGACCCAATTCCAGGTGAATCCCCACTCTTCTAGTTGCCGCAAAAACGGAGAGACCTCCTGCACCCACTGCCACACAGAATCTTTTTCGCTACGAAGTAGCTGTCGGCTGAGCGCTGAGAGCTGGTCACGAGGAAGATCCACATCGCTGGGCTCCAGTCGCAGGCTCCAGCCTTCTCCAGCAGCCAAGGAGGGAAACGTGCTGAAAGGATAGTACACCAAAAGGTCGGTGCTGGGTTGCCCCAGACGCATGACGTACTGTACGCGGGCGAGGTAATTCCACAAGGTAGGCCAGCATGCGGCAAGCGGATCATCAGGTCCAAATTGACTGCCGTAATGACTTCCTGACAGTTGAGGGATGGCATCAGGCTGCCAACGGGCTTTGTTGGCGTCGGGCTGATACATGCTGGTGAAGGCGTGGGCGGTGATCTCATTCGCCCCCGAAAGAATCAAACGATCTACCTCTGTCCTCGCTTCCTGTGGCGAAAGGGAATAACTATCTCCCTGATGGCGAAAGGCGTGCCCGACAATTCTGCCAGATTGCCCTCCAGCCCGCGCACCTGACACCGCCCAATGTGCGGCCAGTCGATTGGCACCGCCAATTTCTGAACGAAAGCCCGGAAGCGCTACCAAAGAAGCCAACTGATACCAACCCTTGTGCCACTCGTCCACGACCAGCTTGCCATGAGAGCCCTTGGATCGGACAACTTCAGTCACTTGCGGAATAGAATGCGGCAGACAGTTTTCCATCAACCAGTGCTCATATTCGTTGCGAATGTCTTCATCGGCGTCAGACCAAATGTAGGCCGGTGCCGTAGCAAGGTTGATGCGACGTGCCCACGCATGATCCTGAGCTGGCTCTGCCAGCAAGGGAGCCAAACGGGTGGGATCGAAACCAAGCGCTACCACCGCCGCGGAATCCTTCCAATGCCGGGGGAGCAGACGGTCCGCTGCCGGGGCTTGCAATCCGATAGAGATGGCACGTCCGGCTAGACTGTCACCCGGTAGCGCAGCAAACATGGGGTGAACGGAGATGCCATTGGCCCAATCGGCTGAGGAGTAAGGATCGGGAAGTACTTCACGGAAAGCTGCTACTGAACCAAGGGGTTCTTGAAAAAGTGGCATGTCGTAGCAGGCAATCACTTTCCAATAACCCTTGGGGCCCTCCCAGTTGATCAGGCTGTCTCGGCGAACGTGTGATTGGAGCCAAAAGGTAGAGTCTGGATCAAGCCGAATGGCATCCTCCAAATTCCAATAAAACACGGATCTCCCATCTTCCAGTGCCCTGCCAGCCCAAACGCCGATCAAACGCGCGGAATCTGGCATCCAGCTTAGCCAAGCCTCCTCTTGGGCCACGTCTTGCGCCAGCACTGAGGCCAGCCGATGACCAATGGGAACGGCAGGTCTTGGAAGCAAAATGGAGAGGGTCTGGTCGCCCCGCACGTGGGTTTCGCCCCAAGCAAGGGTGTGTAGTCCTGCGCTGTATTCTGCTGGAATACCGGGTCCGATGCACCAATCCACTTGTAATTTCAGCTGTCTTGCCCGAAGACTCACTTGCCGCAGGGTCGCGATCCAGACCGGATCCCGAAACTGACCACGGTGATAGGAGGGTTCCAGTCCTTTGCCAGAAAGGGTGATTTCTACGCCGCCAAAGCCTTGGGCGGCGATCCAATGTAGCTCTCCCATGAGATCTTTGATTGAGACATCAGTACCGGGCCACACCCATCGCACCCAAGGCCGGTCTTCGGCGAAAGGCTTAAAAAACCGTTCTGGGTCAAGGGTGCTTTCGCCTTGAAGTCCTACGAGTTCAGGACCGACGCTGTCTTCTTCCATCTCTGCCTGTAATGGAAGATTGACCCAAGGAATTGGCTTGCTAGGCACTGCCATGGCCCACAACAGCACAGCCCCTAGTCCTAAGGCAACCCCGTGCCAAAACAATTTCCGATTGAATTTCAGATTGGAAAGGATAGAAATTGAAAATCTTTTGGGAACACGCATCTTCCTGAGGACTTTTGTAGCTTCGAATCAATTGGATCCCCTCTCGTCCAATTTTGCTTGGTCGTTTTGGATTTCCTTTGATCAAGTGAGTTTGCTGCCCCGCTTTTGCAGAAGAGTCCACCACATTGGGGTACAACTAGTTAACACCTTCCATTGCCCTTCTCACTCCCTGTTTCCCGCATAAATTACAAAAGCTTGAAATAGTCGGCGATGTTTTTTTCAGTTCCCTATTCCTTTCACTTCATTTTTCATGACAAAAGAAGCGCCCGAATACCTTTTCGTGTATGGTTCTCTCCGGCCAGACATCGGCAATGACATCTCGGATCTCCTTGCAAGAGAAGCGCAAGTCGTCGGAGCCGCGACGATCTCGGGTGATCTCTATCACCTAGGTTGGTATCCCGGATTGCAGTACAAGGAGGAAAGCGGGCGCGTGGTGCAGGGATATGTGCTGCAACTCTACGATGCTCGCTCGCTCGAATGGCTCGATGACTACGAAGGTTTTGATCCAGCAGCGCCTCAAGATGCTTTGTTTATTCGAATCAAGGCAGAAGCAAAGCTGGTAAATTCATCCGAAAATGAACGATGTACATGCTGGGTCTATCATTATCCTCATGAGGTGAACAGCCAAGATCGTGTGGCTTCGGGCGATTGGAAAATCGAATTGGAGAAGGGAATTGCCCCGGCCTAATTCTTATTGGATGAGTCAAAGCTCATCACTCGCCCATGATATGGATCAAATATTCCATCCGCCATGCGTCAACGTCAATCTCCACGGTTGCCATAGCAGCACCCAGTGACCGTTGACGTACACGAATAAATCGTAGGCTGCACCGACTCTTCGACCAGGCTCCAGGAATTTCACTCGATATACAGGCACATTCGGCAGTAGGTGACGGGCCAACTCCCGGTATCCCCCCGGGAAAAATCGCGCCTCTCCTTCATAGGCCAGTAGTTCTCTGCGCTCGCTTTGCCAGCACACCAACTCCGTCTGTGAAGGATCGTATGGCGTGACGATGGGACAATAGAGTCGATACAGCTTTTTTTCCAAACGGTACACTTTCCGAGAAAGCTGCTTTTCAAAAATTGCTGCGCAGTCAGCTTCCGAGGGAATCAATCCCTTGGAAAAATAGGCACGCTCCTCAATCGAGATCCCTTGAAGATGGTGAAGCATGGTCTCTAAGCCTTCTCGCCCTTCGCCAAAGTCAGCGGAGGAGACCGAACTGCGAGGGATCCCTGTCATCCCCCATTGCAGTATCGCAAAAAGTATAAGCAGTATGGAATATCTCATTTTTCAATATTTCGAAACAAAGTTCTCTTCTGTGGGAAACATTTCTATACCCACCTGCTCCCAAATCTGACATCCAGCGACAGTTTTTTTAATTCTTTGTGAACTTCCGTGATTTCTCCCAAGTCAAATTGTCAATGATCATTTGATCGACAAAGAAGTGAGTTGGTTAACCGAATACTTACCAACCAATGAGCTGAAAAATACATCGAAAAATTCTTCTGTGCGTTGTGAAACTTGGTCTTTTCATTTGTGAGTTAAGCCGCATTCACTGCCCCCTATTCATCAACCTTAGCAGCGCTTGGGGCATTTTTTATAATGCTCTGGCTTGTAATCTTTCAGATCGTAGCCTTTCAGTTGGTATCTTTCCATCGATGAATAGACAGATGCAACGTCAACTTTCGACTTCCATCAAGGAAGAAGGTGCAAGGCTTGGTTTTGATCTTGTGGGGATCTCGAAGGCGGGCTTTTTGGAAGAAGAAGCGCGGGATCTCACCCAATGGCTACAAGCTGGCCATCACGGGAGCATGAGCTACATGGAGGAGCATTTCGACAAGCGATTGGATCCACGCAAACTCGTCGATGGTGCCAAATCGGTGATCAGTGTGATTCACAATTATGCCCCACAACCAGCACAGCAGCAGCCCAAAGGAGCTCCGCGCATTTCAACCTATGCCTGGGGAGCAGATTATCATAAGGTGCTGAAAAAAAAGCTATACCAACTCTTTCAATACATCCAAGGCCTCACGGATCATGAGGTTCAAGGCCGCGTGTTCGTGGATTCGGCTCCGGTCATGGATAAGGCTTGGGCCAGACGTTCCGGCCTGGGATGGATTGGCAAACACACCAACTTGATTTCACCCCGCAGAGGCTCTTATTTTTTTATCGGAGAAATCATTCTCGACTTGGCACTCGATTACGACGGGCCCATCAAAGACTTTTGCGGCACCTGCACCCGCTGCATTGACGCCTGCCCCACCGATGCGCTCAGCCCCTACCAGATCGACGCGAACAAGTGCATCTCCTATTTGACCATCGAACTAAGAGACGAGATCCCCACCGAATTCCAAGAAAAGCTCGGAGGGTGGGCCTATGGCTGCGACATTTGCCAGGAGGTGTGTCCATGGAATCGATTCTCTACACCGCATTCCGGAGAAGAATTCAAGCCGCTGTTTCATGTGGAAATGGATGGCCAGGCTTGGGAAGAATTGGAAGAGAGTCAATTCAAGCGCCTTCGAAAAAAGACCGCCATGGAGCGAGTTACCTGGCAAAAAATGAAAGACAACTTGAAATGGTGGAAAAGCACGTGATCTTTTCCCCTTGAAATCGCATGGGAAAGAGACAACAATGGCTTTCTCCTATTTTTCTGCGAATGTATTCTCCCTCCCGTATCTTTGTCCCATGATCCAAGCCTTGATATTCGACATGGATGGGGTCCTCCTGGATTCCGAGCCTTTTTGGCGCAAAGCACTGCGAGATGTGCTGGCATCGCTGGGCGTGAACCTTAGTGAGGAAGAAGCGACTGAGACCACCGGCATTCGCATTGATCAGGTGCTCGAATACCGGATGAAAACCCACGGTTGGACGGGAAAATCCGTCGCCGAAGTTCAAGAAGCCATTCTCGACTTGGTGATCGAGGAAGTGGGTCAGCACGGGGTCCTGCTTCCTGGGGTCACAGAAGTCATCGACAAGGCGCGCCGTGATCGACTTCGGATTGCGCTGGCAACATCTTCTCCCAGCAGGCTCATCACCGCAGTGGTCCACGCCTTGGGTCTCGATGGGGTGTTTGAAGTGGCCAAATCTGCTGAAAATGAAGCCTATGGTAAACCCCATCCTGCCATTTATCTCCGAACGGCTGAGGCCCTGTCAGTGACTCCCAGGCTTTGTCTGGCAATTGAAGACAGCTTCAATGGGCTTCTCGCTGCTAAATCTGCACAGATGCGCTGCCTGGCAGTTCCTGAAAAGATCGCTGCCGATGACCCTCGTTTTGTGATTGCCGATGCCAAGCTGAATTCTCTCACCGAACTCACAGAATCGCTCTGGCACAGCTTGACGGCCACATCATGAACGGAGAAGACTGGCTTTGAGGCCACGATTGAGGGGATCGTCCCTGCGAAGGATTTCCGAAAATGTCTCCAAATGAATCAAAAAAATTGTTAGATTTGCGAAAACAATTCTACCTAACTTTAGGTAATAATTCTTGTGTGACTTCTTGGAATGACACCTTGTTTAAACGGAAACTTTCCGTCTTTTTTTGAGTTGTCACATTAGATTAAGTCTAAATAAACAGAGGAGAGAAAACCTACACCATGATGGCTGAAGAAAAATTGCTTCAAGAATTGAGTGAGGATGAAAAAATCATTCAAGAATTTACTGAAAAGAAATACGAACACGGCTGGGTGACCGACATTGAGTCTGATAAAGCTCCCAAGGGCTTGAACGAGGACATTATTCGATTCATCTCCGCCAAAAAAAATGAACCAGAGTGGATGCTGGCTTATCGCATGAAAGCCTACCACCATTGGCTCAAAATGAAGACTCCGAATTGGGCACACGTACATTACCCAGAAATCGACTTCCAGAACATATATTACTATTCCGCGCCCAAGCCCAAAAAGCAGCTCAATAGCCTTGATGAGGTGGATCCTGAGTTGATTAAGACTTTTGAAAAACTCGGTATCCCCCTCACAGAGCAAAAAATCCTCTCGGGCGTAGCCGTGGATGCAGTGATCGATTCTGTGTCTGTGAAGACGACCTACAAAGAGAAGTTGGGTGAACTGGGCATTATTTTTTGCTCCTTCTCCGATGCCGTCAAGGACCACCCCGAGTTAGTGCGGAAATACATGGGCACGGTCATACCGCACACCGATAATTACTACGCTGCACTCAACGCAGCAGTGTTCACCGACGGATCTTTTGTGTATATACCCAAGGGGGTGCGCTGCCCGATGGAGCTGTCCACTTACTTTCGCATCAACGAGCGAGACACAGGCCAGTTTGAGCGGACGCTGATCATCGCCGAAGAGGGTTCTTATGTGAGCTATCTGGAGGGTTGCACCGCGCCGATGCGCGACGAAAACCAGCTTCATGCAGCAGTGGTGGAACTGATCGCCTTCGACAATGCCGAGATCAAGTACTCGACAGTCCAGAACTGGTATCCTGGCGATCCGGAAACAGGCAAAGGCGGGATTTACAATTTTGTGACCAAGCGCGGCTTATGTGCTGGCTATAAGTCTAAAATCTCCTGGACACAGGTCGAGACGGGTTCTGCCATCACCTGGAAATACCCCAGCGTGGTGCTCAAAGGCGATTATTCGGAGGGAGAATTTTACTCTGTGGCAGTGACCAATGGCCGCCAGCAAGCCGATACGGGCACCAAAATGATCCACATGGGTCGGCACACCAAGTCGCTCATTATCTCGAAGGGAATCTCTGCCGGAAAAAGCCAGAATGCCTACCGAGGTCTGGTGCGCATCCAACAAGGCGCCACACACGCCCGCAATTTCTCGCAGTGTGATTCTCTCTTGATTGGTGACAAAAGCGGGGCGCACACCTTCCCATACATCGAGATTAGCAATCCTACCGGCACCGTGGAACACGAAGCCACGACCTCCAAAATCGGCGAAGACCAGATCTTCTACTGCCAGCAACGCGGCCTCGACGAGGAAAAAGCTGTGTCCATGATCGTGAATGGCTACGCCCGCGAAGTGCTGAACCAACTGCCGATGGAGTTCGCCGTAGAGGCACAAAAGCTGCTGAGTATTTCGCTGGAAGGAAGTGTAGGATAAAGAAAAGCTGCTATGCAGAGA
>DAITMB010000065.1:14167-27134 GCA_036835375.1 Bacteroidota bacterium | reverse complement strand
TTTTTTTGATTTTACTTTCACTTTTCGCTGGTATTCCCACAACTTTTCACTAACATTATCTTAACAAAACTGAACGGGCATTCAATCTCAGCTACGCAAGAGTTGATAGCCCATTCTGTTTTAGGGCGTTTTCATGGCTGTTAAGGCTGTCCCCTTTGGGGCAGCCTTTTTCGTGTCTGGGTATCAAAATTTCGTATATCGACAGAAACCGTGCAAGGCGTTTTTTAACCACAAGCAGGGAGTCTGCCTTCGGCAAACTCCCTGCTATGATGTTGTGTTGACCAGCCGGAGATTAGTTCTCGCGGCTCACCACTTCTACGGGCACTTCTGCTTTGACCTCTTTGTGGAGGTGAATCACCGCAGTGTATTCGCCAGTTGAGCGAATATCTTCAATGGTGATAGACTTACGGTCGATGTCAAAGCCTTGCTCTTTGAGCTTGGTGGCGATCATCAACGTAGTGACAGAGCCAAAAAGCTTTCCATCATTTCCAGCGAGGGTCTCGATGATGATTTTGGCGGCGGTGAGCTTGGCAGCTTCTTCTGTGGCCTGCTGTTTCACAAATTCTACTTTGTGAGATGCTTGGCGCTTGGTATCTGCCAAAGCCTTCTTAGCAGAGGCAGTAGCCATGACGGCCAGACCTTGAGGGATCAGGTAGTTGCGCGCAAATCCGGGCTTTACCTTCACCACGTCGTCTTTGTCGCCGAGATTGCGAATCGGTTGTTTCAGAATGATTTCCATTGTTCTCTCAGTTGAACGTGGAGCGGCTCGCGCCGCAAAGTGATGTATCAGCCCAGATTAACGTAAGCCATCGGTAACGAATGGCAACAATGCGAGGTGGCGTGCACGCTTGATCGCTACGGCAAGCCTACGCTGAAATTTCAGGCTGGTGCCAGTGATGCGGCGAGGAAGTACCTTGCCCTGCTCGTTCACGAACTTGAGAAGGAAGTCACCATCTTTGTAGTCAATGTACTTAATGCCAGCTTTTTTAAAGCGGCAGTACTTCTTGTCTTGGTGCTGGGTGCGGATCTTATTGACCGCGGTAGGTCCAATTACGGGAGACTTGGCCATGTGTGGATCTTTGAAAAAAATTGGAGAATGGGTGTGAAGGGAACTTATAGCCCGGCGATCACCAGTGCCTGTTTCCCTCCTCTCACTATTTGATGTTTTGTACCCTGGCTTCCTTGCGGAGACCAAAGCCTTGCTCGCGACGCTTTTGATTGAACTCAAATGCGTGCTTTTCCAGCTTCACCGTCAAAAAACGGATCACCTGCTCGTCGTAGCGATATGCCTGGTCTAGCTTGGAGATGAACTCAGGGTCAGCTTCGAATTCTAAGAAAGCATAATATCCGCTGGTCTTCCGCTGAATCGGGTAGGCCAACTGGCGAATGCCCCAGTGCTCGATGTTGCGCATCGTGCCACCGGCGTCTTGAATCATTTTGACAAATTTGTCAACTGCCTGTTGATGCTCACCCTCAGGCATATCGGGAAGGAGGATGAACGTAGTTTCGTACTCCTGTTTGAACTTCTTTGGCTGAATGTCCATAGTACTGGTTAAATTGGGCTACAAAGGTAGGAGCTTTTTACGAATATCCAATGTGTTATTCCTTTACTAGTCAATCTTTACATTGACTGCAGCTCTTCCTACCGCTGCGCACTGCGCCGCTTCACTTCCTGACGCAATAATTCTACCTCACGGCTGGCCTGACCCGCTACCGATGTGTTTTCTTCCGCCCGACGAATCAGGTACGGCATCACTGACTTAACTGGACCATAGGGCAAATATTTCGCGGCATTGTAGCCCTCGTGGCCGAGGTTGAAGGAAATGTGGTCCGACATGCCCAGCAATTGAGCGAACCATACATGGGGGTGATTTGCCGGAATACCTTTTTGCTGGAGAAGTTCGGCCAAAAAGGCACTGGAGCGCTCGTTGTGAGTGCCTGCACACACAGCGACGTGATCCATGTGATCGACACAAAGCGCCAGCCCCGCATCGTAGTCGCGATCCGTCGCGGCTTTGGTCGCTTGCATTGGGGTAGGATATCCCTTTTCCTCCGCCCGGCGATTCTCTTTTTCGAGGTAAGCGCCACGCACCAGCTTCACTGCTAAGATGTAGCCCTGCGATTTGCTCCGATCAATCAGCGATTTCAAATAGGTTAATCGGTCGTGCCGATAGTGCTGGATGGTGGTCCAAATGATGGGTTTTTCCCGGTTATAGGTTGCCATGAGCTCTTCCGCCTGAGCGTCGATCACATCCTGAATCCAGGTTTCCTCGGCATCCAAAAAAATCGGCACTTGGCGGTCATAGGCTGCTTGGGCAATCTCGCGAATGCGCCCTTTGAGCCGCTCAAAAGATGCCTGCTCCGCCTGACTCAGGTTTTCCCCTGCCTGAACTTTCGCCATAATGTCAAAAGACCCCAGCCCGGTGAGCTTGCACGCACTGAAGGCCACGGCCTCCTGTGCAGCGCCATGGTCGAGCGTAGCTAAGATTTCGCGCTTGGTCGCTTCAAATCCGGCCTCGGATTTCTCTCCTTCGACGGAGTAATCTAGGATGGTGTGCACCCCATAGCTCATCAGATGCTCCGAACGTGGTACCGTCTCGGGCAAAGATTCACCACCCGCAAACAAGTCAAATAGCGTGCTTTTCACCAGTCCTTCGACAGGCAATCCCATCCGAAACCCTAATGTAAGCAATTTGGGCCCGATCTTGGTCAAGATGGGGGAGTCGATCATGCGAAACAGCCAGTACGTACGCCTGAGTTTTGCAGGTGACTGCGCCTGAAACGCCAATTCTGTATTGCTGAAGTCAATGCGAGGAGCCACATGCTGCATAGGGAGACACGATGAAGGTGAGCCGAACAAAACGACCTGAAAACAAGAATCTGGACAACAAGAGGACGAATATCAGCAATGAGACCGGATCAATCCTGCGCAATGGAGCGATCTTCTGTGGACTCCAGCCCTTCCATTTGTGGATTTTTGGGAGGAGTGAACATGATGGACTGAGGCACATCACTGAAGTAAAAATATTCCAGCGTTTTCTTCCCAGTCACATACTTCACATCCGACTCAGATGTTTTAGAAATCTTCGTCTGATCTGGCATGACGGTATCTTTGCCCACGGTCATGCTGTGTAAGATTGAAGTCCAGTCTTTGGCAAAGTAAGCGTGCTGATGAACGTGGAGATAATATTCATCGTCGAGCTTGACATAGGGGGCTATTTTTTCGATGGAGCCATCATTTCTTTTCCAGAAAAACTCATCTCTGCGCCAGCCTACTACAAGGGGGTCGCTCGTTTCCATGTAGCCACTCTCGGAAATCACATACTGCAGCACGCCATTGACCCTGGGAATCGGATCAGCACCTGGTACAGCGTAGCGAATGGTCACCCAGCCATCGAAGCCTTCGGGCAGAAAATACGCTCGGTTGGGCTGCTTGTCTAGGACCCAAAGACCAAACATCATCAAGGCAAAAAAACCAAATCCTATGAGAACAATCTTTTCGAGCTTTTTGAGCGGACGTCTGGCCATGTGAGACTGTTAAGGCAATTGGGAGGAGGAAAAATGAAAGAGAAAATCTTCGGAATCTATGGTTCAAATTTACGAAGGTACCCCTCCACCTGCAATAGGAAGAACAGCTCCCCGCATGGGACAAAAAGAGATCCGACATTCGAAGTCAAAGCCCTAATAGCTAAATGAAAGTTTCCTCCACAAAAACACAGAAAAGGCCCGCAAATGGATGAGAATCATTCCCGATGTTTGTAGCAGCTGTATTATTCATCTTATGAATTCGGACCGATATCTGCCCATTTTCCTGCTCCTGAGCTTCTGCGTCTTCACTCCGCAGTCGTCTTCTGGCCAAGCTTCCAAGTACCCTCGTGGCTACATCGTCTCCCAATATAATGACACGACCTGGGGATATGTGCGCAGCGGCAATGACTTCAAGGATCAGCGACACATCGTTTTTTATGACGAATATGCCGTAAAAAGTCGCTACACCCCCGAGAGAATCTCCGCCTTTGGCTATCAGGATCGCCATTACGAGAGCAAACCCCGGCCTTTTCTCTATGCGGGATTGTTGTCGGATACGGTGATGTTTTTACAGCGAAAGATTGATGGACCTGTGAAGCTCTTTCGGTTTTATACCCGCAGATCCGAGTTCACTTTACAGAAAGGGCCTGCTTTTTTTGATTTGCTGGAAAAACCCGATGGCAAGCTCTTCGAAGTGAGCTACAACTTCAAGTGGAAGCGCATTGCCGATGCCCTCGACGAATACACAGAGCTGGCGCAAGCCATCCGCAACGACCTCTTTCAGCCGACGGATCTGCCGCGCATCATCGAAGCATACAATGTCTGGTATCGCGAACAGCGAAAGGGCATGGAGCCCTAGGGCATCCGGTACACAATCGAATTGATGTTCATCCCGGCACCTACCGACGCAAAGATGATCCAATCTCCCGCCTGAATGTGCTGATCCTGGAGCTGACCCTTCATGATGAGGTCATACAAAGTAGGGACCGTCGCTACAGAACTATTTCCCAGCCACCCCACCGTGAGCGGCATCAGAGCTTTTGGCACCGAAGTCTCCCCATATAGCCGAAACAGGCGGGTAAGAATGGCCTCGTCCATCTTCGCATTGGCTTGATGGATGAGCACCTTGCTGATGTCTTTCAGTTGAAGCCCTGCCATATCGATGGTTGTCTTGACCACCTCAGGCACGTGCGCGAGGGCGTACTTATAGAGAGAATGGCCATTCATCTTCAGGAACAACTCATCTGCGGGGCGGTCTGGCTGAAATGACCTCGCCTGCCACAACAAATATGCGTGGTCCTTGGTATCGGAGCGCGTCTTGTGTGCCACAATCCCGATCGGCTTATCTGATTCGCGCGCTTCGAGGATCACCGCCCCAGCCCCATCAGCATAGATCATTTGGTCGCGATCATGTGGATCTATCACGCGAGAAAGGGTCTCTGCCCCAATCACCAGCGCGCGCGTGCCGTCTCCTGACTTGAGAAAGTAATTGGCGTGAATCATCCCCTGCACCCATCCCGGACAGCCGAACGGCAGGTCGTAGGGGACACAATCTGGATTCACCATCCCGAGATTATATTTCACCCGGGAAGCAATGGATGGCACCTGATCCGATCGCTTGTTGTCAACCTTGATGTCGCCCCAATTATGGGCCACAATGATGTGACCGATGGTCTCCATGTCAATGCCAGCATCGGCGATGGCTTGTTGAGCAGCCAGCGTCGCGATATCTGAACAAAGTTGGTCGTCGTCCACGTATCTCCGCGCCTTGATGGTAGTGATCTCCTCGAACCGTTGGATGATTTCCTCCGCCGTCTTAGGAAATCCTTGTCCATCTTGGTCTAAAAATGAAGTAGCCAGAAAATCTTCGTTGGTGACGATGCGAGTAGGCAAGTAGCTGCCTGAGCCGATGATCACAGAGTAAAGAGCCATGTGTTAAAGTCAGCGAGTGTGAATTCGGGGCGGAAAATATAGAATAGTTCCTATTATTCACCTCAAAGCTCCGAATTTTATAGCTACTTCCCTCCTTTCGAGAAAGCAATCTTCTGGGATTATTCTAAATATCAACGCTCATAGTTTCCCAGCCCCTTTTTCGCTCCTTGAACATGGGATTTGGATCTTGCTGCCTTCACCTACTTTTTCAACGCATCGCTGATTGCTGCAAGCCCCTGCGTGAAGGACTTCATTTCCTGCACCAATTGTCCTAATCGATCCATGCTGAGCTGCTTCTGCTCTCCAAACATCCGAAGAATGTCTTCCCAGCGCTGATTTTCTTCTGGGGTAGCCACCCCGATCATCCGCCGAAAACGGAGGAGATTGGCCTCTGTACCCGCGCTTAAGGTCTGTGCTTCGCTCGTGTAGTGTGCGAGGAGAAGCGCTTGCAACTCCTGGTCGTTCATCAATGGAGACAGCTTTTCAGTCAACCGCGCCATATTGCGATATGACCCTTGGAGCAAAAACGGAGGCTCTACCCGATATGCCTCCTGCTGCCCAGCGGAAGCGATGTAGGCATGATTCACCTTCAGCACCACCTCACGCACAGCGATCATCTTGCGCAACACCGCGAGCATATCCTGCACTTCTTCCGGAGACAAGTTCCCTTCCAGCGCAAGGCCCTGCTCTTCGCCCTTTTCCGCGGCGCGGAAAATGATGTGCTGATCGGAACTGGATGCGGTCACAAGCCGGGTGAGCAATGGATGGGAAGTGAGGGCATTTTCCAAATAGCTGAGCCGAAACAGCCCCTCCTGCGCACCGATGATGTCCCCCAAATTGTAAATGTCCGCTCGGTTGGCAAGCATGTCCGGGATTCGAAATTTATCCCCCGACTCGGTGTAGGGATTGCCTGCCATGACCACGGCCACCCGCCTTCCACGAAGGTCATAGGTGCGAGACCGACCTTTATACACCCCTTCGATTTTGCGCTGGGCATCGGTGAGGGAGATGAATTTTTGGAGAAATTCTGGGTGAAGGTGCTGAATGTCGTCGAGGTAGAGCATCACGTTGTCGCCCATTTCCAGGGAAAGGGCGAGCTTGTGAAGTTCTTCGCGAGCACTTGCATGGGGCGCGCTCGCAGGATCAAGTGAAGTGACTTCATGGCCAATGGCGGGTCCGTTGATTTTCATGAAAATCAACCCCATCCGGTTGGCGACATACTCCATGAGCGTGGTCTTGCCGTAGCCCGGCGGTGAAATCAGCAGTAACAAGCCCTGGCGGTCGGTGCGCATGTTTTCTCCGACAGTCCCGATCTGCTTCGCGAGGTTGTCACCCACAAGGGGCAGGTAGTACTGGTCGATGAGTTTGTTCCGAACAAAAGAGGACATGATTTTCGGCTGAAAACTCTCCAAGCGAAGGCTTTCCCGCTCCCGCGCAATCAGGTCGTGCTTGAGCTGCGCCATCTGAAAATACTGCGGACGAATGTCTTGGACAAACTGCCCGAGCTTCGCCTGAAAGCGATGATAACTCAATTCGTAGCGTCCTCCCTCTTCGATTACCCCGTGCTCCCCTCGCAGATCTGTCACGGTGCGCCGTGCAGATAGATCCAGCCGCTGGGTGGGAACGTGTGTACCGAGAAGCATCAAAGCAGCTGCTTCCAGCACGAGGGATGCTGGAGTATCCTTTTCTGCTGCCTCGACAAATGCTGCCAGCCATGTGCGAATCAAGTCGAATCGGGCCAGTGGCAATGATTGCCATTCTGCCAGAGATTTTTCATAATCTTCGCTGAGCTCGTTTTGACGGAGATATTGCCCAAAAGCTTCTTGTAAATCAACCGCCTCTCCAGAGACCGTCAGGGATCCTTCGTCTTGTAAGGTGGCAAACAAAAACGCTGCTGCTTCAGCGGCCACGCCCTGATCAAATGCACCGGATGCTTGACAGAATTGTGCAAGGTGGGAATGTAACGATTGAGTCAGCGCTTCAAATCGAGAAGTCCCGGGGAAGGCCCGCAAGACCAGTTTTGCACTCTGGATTCGCAGAGACAAAGCATTTTTGGCCTCCTCTTCCCAACCGCTCCACCATGCAACGATCGCACAGGCACGCGCCTCGGGGCTATATTGTAGGAAGCCAAGCCCTTCCCGAAGTTCTAGCAAATGTCCCAACAGCACGCTGGCATCATGATCGTGAATGCCCTTGAGATAGCCTTCCTCATAGCGCGTCGCCATAAAGGACTGTACTTCAGGAAGCAGAGGTCGGATTGCCGCGGACAAAGACAAATCCTGCATCATTTGCCACGCCAGAAACTCAGCTCGATACACGTCAGCACTCTCTGATGGCAGCGACATGCCCCACACAGCCTGGGTGCGGAGGAAGACTTCGTCGGTGATTTTTTCATAAAAATGAGTCCCCGTGATGTGGAGATACATGCTTCCCTCACGGGGCACAACGGTGAGGTCTAGAGCCTGGCGATTGACCGCAAAACTGTGTCTGCCCATCCGAATGGTGTGATCGCCATCGACATAGAGATCCCTTCGGTCTTTTGACTGGCGAATGGCCTCTTCGCGCGCCGATTTTAGCTGCGCCTGAAGATCGCCTGCCTTGCCACTGTCCTCCATCTGCGTGAGTTCGGCGATGATGCCCCTCACCTTTTCCACGAGGAGGTCAGCTGCGAAGTAGGCATGAATCTCCTGAAGCTCTTCCATCTGCGCCGCACGATGCTGAATGCCCTTGAGAATGCGCGTACCAGTGGCTAGCAGAGCGCTGCTACGTTTGTTTCTTTGTTCCACCAATTGAAGGCGGCGGGTCTCGAAGGCGGCGTAGAGATCTTCGCGTCTGTCGGAAAGCAAGCGCAGAAACTCTTCGAATTCGGCAAACTTCCCTTCCAGTTCTTCGACCTGTACCATGAGGCGGGAGAGGTAGTCCTCCGTCTTTTGCGGGGTGTCACAGAGGTCGAGATAATTGATCTGAGCTTGATCTAAGAGTTTGATCTGGGCAAAAAAAGAAGCCTTAGCTTCCATCCCGGACAACGCCTGCCGCCGCGTGCGAAGCGATGCACGTAAACCATTGAGCCGGGAAAACACCACAGAGATGTGCTCAATGATCCGCGTAGTTTGGGTCGCATCTTCTATCTTGAGGTTGCTCACAATGTCGATGAGCAGTTCCAGTTGCTTGGCGCTGTCCTCTATGTCTTGCGCCACTTCATTAGCTTCTGTCACACGGGAGATCGTGCCGATGGCCTCGCTGATGGAATCAACACGCACTTGGTAGGGCTGGAGGGATTGCTCGCTGAGCAAGAATGTGACCGTGGCTTCGCCGAGGGATTCGGTCTGGGCAATGACTTGGGCCTCAAGCGCCTCAATGCTGGATTCGTCAGCAAATCTCAGATCTCGCAGGCCGATGATGTCGCCCCGCAGTCTCCGCAGTTCGCCCAGATATTCCACATAATCGACGATTTGTTGCGGCTTTCGGCGGCGAATTTTTTCAGCTAGTTGCTGGCTTGCCACCGTCACTTCCTCGGTGCGCATGCGGGTATTGGCGCGGAGGACCTGTACTTTTTCGTATTCGTCGATGGCCGAGACAGCCGTTTCACGGATGTTGCGCAGCGCAAAGGCGAGATTGGCAGCCTCTTCTTTTGCAATCCAAAAGTAGCTGTCAATGATGTCTCCAGTTTTTTTTACCAGATCGACATAGAAGTCTGCGTAAGGCTCTTCTTTTCCTAGTAAGACGAGCAAGCCTTGACACTCGGCCATGCCGCGTACGAGGTCTTTGTTGCCGACTTTGGCGATCCAGGATCCTGAATTCTGGGCCACCTCGGATACTCCGGTACCATAAGGCGTCCGCCAAATTTGAATCACATGGTGCCGTCCTGGTTGTTCTTCCGCCCGGAAATAGCACAATTCGCCGTTGGGGAAAATGGTGAATCCCCCACAATGAATCGGGCTGTCCACGTCCATTTTCACCAAGTTGTAAGGCAAGAGCACATACTGGCCACTCGCTGCCTGGTAAAACACATACAGGATGTCTTCACCGTTGGGGGAAACGACACGACGCTCAAACCGCAGCCCTTCATGAGCCTGATCGAAGATTTTCTTTTCGCCCGTGTGGAGATAATATCCATTCGAAAAAATCAATCCCTGCTCGTCGGGCAGACGGATCGCGCTCGTCGCAAGGGAATCCACACGAAGGATCTCCTGAAGCTTTTCGTTGAAGATGAAGTGGCGGAATGTTTTTTCTTGGTAAGGTCTGATTTTCAGCAGGAGAATATTTCCCAAGTCTGCAAAGAAATATTCAGCATCGTCGAGGGTTTGGTCAGGATCCTCGACAGGTTCGCTGAAAATGCCCAGCCCGGTGGAGGTGTTGTCCTCGACCTTGATGGTGAGATCCCCCCCCACGGTTTCGACAAAGACTCGATCAAGGATGGAGACGTGTGGGTGCATCCCGCGCCGATACTGGTCTCTACCTGCCTTTTGCCAGGAAAACTCATGCTGATCAGGAAATCGATACTCGTGATCGAATCGATTGCCGAGGTAAAGTAACTGGTCGTCCTGAATTGCCCATTTGAAGGTCTTGATCTCGTGGGAGGATTTTCCCACCTGAAACACCAAGAAAAGATGAGGGCCACGAATGGCAAAGCGGGCGAATACAGTGTCTTTGTAGTATTTGTAGAGATTCTGAAAGTCCTCCTGGAAGCGCGAATCTGCCATAAAATCCAGCGATTCCCCGTGGAAGCTGTGGTCACTGACTTCAAAACGATACCCAGCGAAGACATCGCTGACCGACACTTCACTACGAAGTCCCATCATGACATTGTACCCAAACAAAAACCGGTGTCCGATGGCGACCATGTCGCGTGGGATGCAGTGGTTTTGGGTAGTGATGCGATCGGTGGCGATCAGCTGCATCTCGATGGTCCCGAAGGTATCCTTTCGGATCTGGTGGAGCCGATCCAGCCGACTGCGCAGGTCTTGGGCCTGCGCTTCCAGTCGGGTCCGGATCAGCTCATAGGTACTGGCTTCCATGGTGGAGGGGATGTGGATAGAAAAAAAACGGGGAAACGAGCTGGCCTGCTATTGCAAGAACTTGTGCGCCTTTTGGTCAGCCAATCCAAGGGATTGGGCCATGGCTTGAAGGCTGTCTAGCACCGACCGCTGCTTCTCGTCCTGAGCTTGAGTGAGAAGTTTGGCGATGAGGGCGGAGACGCTGAGGTTGCGGAGGTCTTCGCTGCTGAAGCGAAATTGCTGCATGAAGCTGCGAAGAGTAGGACCCAAATGACCGTTTTCTCCGTTGAGCAGAGCTTCTTTCACATCAATGAGGTGCTCGCTGTTGTTGAGAAAGCGATCCACGGACTTGCCTTGGAGAATCGCTCCGCTGATGCGATCGAAGAATTGTTGTTCACCGCCGACAATGTCAATCTTGGCAGATCGCAGGGCCTCAGCAAGTACCTGAGCTTGCGCAGCGGCAATGTCCTTCTGTATGTTCAGGCCTGCCAATTCCACCTCTTTGTCCTTTTCGAGGCGGAGCTTGAACTCCTCGTGGTCTTTGCCCACGCCATCGAGCTTCTTCATGGCCTCTGCCTTGGCTTGTACGCCTTTGGCATCCGCTTGAGCTTTGAGCTCAATCACCTTGGCCTCAGAAGTCCCCATTTTCTCGGTGGCGAGCGCGCGTGCTTCAAGAATCTGGGCCTCTGCCATGCCTTTTTCCAGATAAATCTTGGCTTCCATCTGGCCTTTTTTGCGGTCTGCCTCTGCTTGGGCTTCTCCTTTCAGCTCAATGCCTTTGGCCTCGGCGATGTTCTGGAACTCAAGCGCATTGGCGGTGGCTTGTCCCTCTTTTTCCCGTGCCTGGGCCTTGGCTTCCAAGACGCGAGCTTCTGCCAGGCCGATGGATGCGTGCTCTTCGGCAGTGGCATCCGCCATGATTTTTTTGGATTGAGCTTCCTTGTCCGCGGCTTCACGACCTGCGTTGGCTTCGGTGATGCGGCGCTGTGCGTCCAAGACTGCGGCATCCTTCTCCGCTTCGGCTCGCTTAATTCGCTCCACCAAGGCTTCCTCTGCCCGCTGCTCTGCAGCCAGGATGGCGACGCGCTTCAAGCGCTCAGCTCCTTTAAATGCCTCAGTATCTTTGATTTTTTCCTGCTCTTCGACGACTTCCCGCTCCACGGCCACGCGGTCGCGAATCACGTCTTGGATGTTTTTGCGCTCTTCTTCGAGGGCTTTTTCTTTTTCGATCCGGGCCAGCTCCACAATCCTCTCCCGCTCAGTGGCTTCCAAGGCCCTGTCTCGCTCGACCTTCTCGGTCTCGATTGCCTCAGTTCGCTCTTTGTTCTTGCGGGCAGCAATCACATCGCGTAGCTTGTTTTGCTCCTCCACTTCGATATCTCGTTCGCGGGAAATGCGGGCGCGGTCCGACTTGGTGCGCTCTTCTTCTTGTACCCGCTGGGTTTCCGCCACTTCACGGGCTTTGACGGAGGAGACCTCCCGACGCTGCACTTCTTCTTTTTCGGCCTGTTGCTTCTCCAGCTCTAGGATGGCTTCTCGTGCCTCTACGTCTTGCTTCTTGATCTCCTTCTCCTTTTCTCGCTGAATCTTGTTGGCGAGGGTGATCTGCTTGGCGGTAAGGTCCCGGATTTTTTTGATCCCTTCCGCGTCAAGGATGTTGTCCTCGTCGAGGAATTCTACTGGAGTTTGCTCCAAGTAATCGATCGCAGCATCGTCGAGAAAATAGCCATTGAGCTGGCGGCCAATGAGGTTGATGATTTCGTCGCGAAATTTTTCACGCGCGTCGTACAACTCCACAAAGTCAAAGCGCTTGCCGACGGTCTTGAGAGCCTCGGAAAATTTGGATTCGAAGAGAACATTGAGCAGCTCGGGGTCCGAAGCGCGGGCGCATCCGATGGTGTTAGCGACCATTTTCACATCTTCGACCGTGGGATTGACCCGCACATAAAACGCCACTTTGATATCTGCGCGGAGATTGTCTCTGCAAATCAAACCGTCCTTGCCGTCGCGGTTGATGATGACCTGCTTCAGCGAAATATCCATGATTTCGGCATTGTGAAGCAGCGGAATGACCCACATCCCATTAAATGCGACATTGGTCTCGCCATAGCCTGTGCGCACGAGCGCCTGTCCCTGATTGATTTTTCGGTAGAAAAGACGAATCAGCAGCACATACCCGATGACGACGCTCGCCAGCACGATTCCGACGATGATGCCGATGGTGGAAATGATGTCCATGGTGGTGGAAATGAAGGATGAATGAATGAAAAAGGGTTGGGGGAAGTCACAAAAAGTCAGCGGCCACCTCGTGCCTAACAATTGATTGGGGAAGACATGGCTTTGCTGAAAAGAGGGTACAGTAAAATTTGTATTCGGTGAAATCAGTCGTTCCTTTTCGAAGCCTCTTACAACTTGAATTACACTTCAAATGCAGTCACGACATATTGATCTTGCACAGGGTCGTATTCGAGAATGATGGCTTGCTGGCCTCGTGACAAGGCGGTGTCGTG
>DAITMB010000065.1:0-14067 GCA_036835375.1 Bacteroidota bacterium | reverse complement strand
AGCAAGCTCACAAAAATCATGAAGGGAACTTGGCCCAAGTTGAGGAAGGTGAGGGTTTCTCCCCAAAATCCAAGCTCGCCATTGGCCTCTGTGTCCAATTCTAAGTCGAACAGCTCTATGTCCAAGGCTCCGATGAACACCGTGAGCCAGTATAACAAGACGATTCCCAACAGGATCGAATAGGGCCACACAGATGGGGCGGTGAGGAGGGAGAGGACATTTTCCATGACAAACTTCCATGAAGGGCTGGCTTCGACAGTCAACCCCGACTGTAAACTTGGTCGCCCGATGTATGGAGAAAGTTACAAGGAAAAGAGAGATTTATATAATGGTCATTTTTTGAGCACATACAGTTTCGCAGGCTCATTTCGACGTTTCCAGCTCCCATATGGACAGAACGAAGGCCAAGTCGAGCAACGTAGCAGACATGCTTTGAAGATTTCCTGTGACCTGAAGGTCATACTGTGGCCGGCGCTTCGCCCCTATGGTCACACGGAGAATCGTCACAGGATCGGGTTTGATCACTGTTCCTGGCACGGGGGCTAATATTCGCTCAAGCACCCAAGTCTCTGACGCGGTAGGCCGTAGTTGTAACCCTTCCTTTTCTTTTCCCAATCTCCAGCTCGGATGCTCATCAGCGTTGCGAATGGCAACCAATCTCTCCTGACCTGTAGTGAGCACTGCCGAATCCACCCTTGCACCATCGGCTCCATACAACCGAAGGATGCCGCCATCGTCGCTGAGCCAATTCCATGCGCTCAACTCTCCTTCTTGAACATCCCGCGCTAATAAATAAAGCGGCCGTTCCCCCCGGAAGGGAACCAGCTTGATGCGCTCAATCGTCATAGGGGCTTTCCCTTTTCGAACGGAGGCGTAGCGCCAGCTCTGTGCAGAGGCGGCTCCCACCACCAGCATCAGGAACAGCAAGCATATTGATCTGGGCATGGGTAAAAATTGAGGATTTTTACCTACAAAAAGAAGAGGACCTACTGAAAACTTCAGTAGGTCCTCTGTTGGGGCTGGACAAAAAAACACTGGAATTTATCCCTTGATGAATTGGACGTTAAGGATCAACTTCACTTCATCGCTCACCACGACGCCACCAGCCTCTGTCGTAGCATTCCATGTGAGCCCGAATTCTTTTCTGGAAATTTTACCAACAGCCTCAAATCCTGCTTTGGTCTGGCCATAAGGATCTACTGTCGTGCCGCCGTATTCTGCTTGAAGGGTGATGCTGCGGGTAGTGCCCCGAATCGTGAGATCGCCTGTTACTTCGTAGGCTTCTTCGCTGATTTTGCGAAATGCTGTGGACGCGAAAGTAAGTTGCGGAAAGCTCGCAGCATCAAAAAAATCTGCGGATTGCAAATGGCTGTCACGCTGTTCGTTATTGGTGCTGATGCTGGCAATGTCTGCGTCAAAGTGTACATCGGCTCCTTCAAATCCGTCTCCAACAGTGTCCAGTGTAGCGCTGAACTTGTTAAAGTTGCCAGTGACAGTAGAAATGACAAGGTGCTTCACCTTGAATTGGACTTCGGAGTGCATCGGATCGATGTTCCAGCGGATTTTTTCCAGTGTTTTCTCCATGACTTGAATGTGTTCTAAAATGTGAGATTTGACGATATAGATGTTTAAACATCTATCATAACGCCCGACGGCTTGAAAGGTTCTACGGACCAAGAAAAATTCATAGAATTTCTTCCAGCCCCCTCAAAACAACCCTTCAATGATGTCTTTCCCAGCTTTCAATTCCTCGCCATTGATGGTGTGTCCCATACCGGGATAGAGGCGCATGTCCACCTCAGCCCCCATCCTGCTGAGTACGCTGGCTGTTTCTTCTACTCGCCAAGATGGTATGTGGAAGTCCACGTCGCTACAACCCAAAAAGACCCGCAGCCCTTCCAGTGAGCCTGGATAAGTCCGGGGCGTGTCTTTGGGTCCGATCAGGCCGCCGCTGAAGGCGAGCAAGCCGCCATACGATCGCGGATGTCGCGCAACAAATTCCGAACCGAGACAGGCTCCTTGTGAAAACCCACCGATGACGATTCTTCTTTCAGGAATTCCCGCAGCAAGGGCTTCTTCTACCAGTTCGTTGATTTTAGCGATACCAGATTGTATGCCCGGCTCATTGCTGGGAATCGATGCCAGAAAGCTATTCGGATACCAAGTATGCTGTGCTGCTGCGGGCGCCATCACGTGCAGGGATTCCGCACCTAGAAAGGGAACTAAGCTTAAAATGTCGCTGGGATCGGCCCCGCGACCATGAATCAAAATGAGCGCGGCTTTCGCGTCCTTCAAAGCGGGACCTGTCCTGCTTACTGGCATAGAGCCGTGGGGAGAAATCATGTTCAGTGTGTTTGGGTAATCAAATGGTTGTCAACAGTGAATGGAGGGCCACGAGCTATTCCTGAAGATAAGCCTCAATTTCAGCGCGTCGCGGTTCCTCCCAGGGTGGCAGCATGAGGGTAGTACCAAGGGAATCCGCTGGCTCGTCCACTGCAAACCCAGGTGCGAGGGTGGCTACCTCAATGAGTACGCCTCCCGGCTCGCGGAAATAGATGGAGCGGAAATATTTTCGGTCTTTTTGCTCTGTAACAGACAAGCCGCGGCGGATCAATTCTTCCCTTAGGGCAACTTGTGATGCATCGTCACTGATGGCGAGCGCTACGTGATGAACTGTGCCGATGCCATTTTTGCCGGGGGCGAGGTCGGGCGCTTGAAGCAAATCCACCCAATGTCCCGCTGCGGAAGTCGTCGCTGCCAAGCGGAGCCTATTTCCTGCTTCACCCACTGCCTCGAAACCAAGCAGCTCCTGAAGCAGCCTGGCTGTGGACTGAGTCTCGCGCAAGACGAGCGTCACACTGTGCAGGCCCCGAATCGCCATTGCTTCGGGTAGATTGCCATCGGCCCAAGGCGGGCGTAGGTCTGGAGATTCGATCAACTCAATCTCTAATCCTGAGGGATCTTCAAAGTGTATTCCTGGTTCTCCCCAGCGCTCAAAAGGCTCCACACGTGTGATTCCACCCGCGGCGAGACGATGTTGCCAGGCTTCAAGGGATCCTGGAGGAACTGAAAAGGCTGTCTGAGACACTTGCCCGCTCCCTTTTGTCCCTATTCGGACACCCTCTTTTTGGTAAGGGAAAGTCGTCATGATGGTGCCGGGAGCACCCATTTCGGTACCATAATAAAAATGGTAAACACGAGGCTGATCAAAGTTGACAGTCTGCTTCACCAAGCGCAGCCCGAGCAGGTCGCGATAAAATGCGAGATCTTCCTCCGCCCGGCTCACGGTGGCCGTGACATGGTGAAGGTGTTCAAGGGTAAATTTCATATTTGTTGACGATGATGAAAGCTCAAGCCACGTATTTTAAGCAAGCGTCCACGGCATGGAATCGTTGGCGAAATCGCTCGTCGTGAGGTTCGCAAATTTGTCTGGTGTGTCTGGAGAGGTAAAATCCTATGTGCTCTACCAAAAGCGCTTTCATTTCCAGATGGTAGGTCACAGAATCGTCCTCGGGGGCTGGGGATTCGATTTTCGATAAAATAATCCGCACAAAATGTCCTGTCTCCTTGATGGCAGGCAGGTACGTTTCGTGCATATAGTCAAGCCATTCTGCCTCAGCATCTGCCAAAATAGAAAAGGTCACAGAATAAGTGTACATAGACAAAATCGTTGGTGAAACCGTAGAAACCGCGTAGTGAAGTTAGGGGATGTCAAATGAAGAAAGCGAATGTCTGGATGAGCTTGATCCCCAGAATTCATCTAGCGCTCGTTTACTTTCTCAAAGCACAACGTTTATTTCACCGGGAATAGGCAGATGTGCTCGTGATCAAAACGCTTCGCCCATGAACATCAAATGCCAGACTCGCCATAGGAAAAATCTCTTGGATCAAATTTGCGTGTTTAAACACCTATTCACCCCCAACGAAACGAAACTCTCTTAAAAAAGATATGGGGAATCGATGAGATTCCCCAAGTCTGTGTTCGTTTCTCTGCAAGTCATGTTCCCCGATGTAGTGGGAGAAATATTTTTTACCAATCAACTCATAGGCTGAGCCTCAGTCCCAGCGAATGTTCCCAGAAAAGATTGGGACCCGAAGCAAGGTGAACATCCTGCGAAATAGGCGATTGAAGGTCTATCTGGCGCTGTAGCTGAGAAGAGACATAGACGCCCAAGCTTTGATTGAGCCTCACTTGTAGGCCGAGTCCACCGGACGCAGCAAGCACAGATCTTTTTCGCGATTGAGTCGTGACGATCGCTGATTCTGGCAATGTCTTACGATATCTCCAAATAGAGTGCGGATCTTCGATCGTGTTGATTTGGTATTCGAATTCTGTGACGGTGAGCTGCTGTCGAAGCATGCCTAGCTGTGCCAGGGCAAAGGGGCGAAGCCGAGTTTGCTTGGGCAAGAAGTATTTTCGCCCTTGCAAAAATCCTCCAAATGCCTTCCCCCACACGTCTGCAAGCAGGCTGGTGTTTTCGATGTCCCGAGGACTCACGGGATACCACACCATGCCTCCCCCTATCCCTGCTCCCCACTCCCAACCTCCAGGCGCTAGGCAGGACAAATCGACCCATATGCCAGGCTGTGCGCCGTATCCGACTTCTACGATCATGTCGCCCGCCTGCACGGGAGACAACGAGATGATGGGGACAAGCGAATGTCCGCGAAGACCGATTTGCCAAGCTAAAACCTTGCGTGTAGGTTCTTGGACAAAGCGCAAAGAAGCTGGCGGTTCTGTCGAAAGCGTATCGTCGCTATGTCCCATATCGATCGCCACCTTCTGAAGGGAGGCTCGAGTGTCTGGGCCGTTCAAGATTTGTTGTGGAGGCTCCTGTATTTGGGTATTTGAATCCACCTCACCTATGATTTCTTCGGCTGCCACTTCTCTGCTGTTCTCGTCACTTTTCACCTTACTGAACAGCGTTTGTGAAGTCAAAGACCGCTGGCTGCTGGATGACATTGCCCGATCCATCTCCATGAGTTGGGGAAAAACAGACGGAAGTGCGCCAGCCGATGTACTAGAAGACTCCGATTGAGCATCCACATCAGCAGAAAGCAGCTGAAAGGCGTACTGTCGCGGCAAGTCCAAGCGCTGAGCGCCTACATAAGCAACTCCCAATCCAGAGCCAATGAGGACCAATGCAGAGATACAGGCGGCGAGATAGCGGTAATTTTTCGCCCGAGCATTCGCTGCCCGATCAAGCATTCCGGCCATCTTATCCCAGTTGGGATCTGGCTGAATTGGCTTCGATGCCAATAGTTGTTCGCGGATTTTTTCTTCCCAGTTAGACATGTCCAAGCTGCTTTTCATGTTCCCATCCGAGATGTCTCAGCATCTCCCGCACTTTTTTCTTGGCTTCCGTGAGGTAAGCCCTGGAGGTACTTTCCTGTATTCCGAGTTTCTCTGCAATTTCTTTGTGTTGGTAACCCTCAACGACATTGAGATTGAACACCATTCGTAGGAGAGGGCTGAGCGCATTGACGACTTCAAGGATTTGGCTCGCGCCCATTTCTGACTCTGCCGAGGCCTGTACATCTTCATCCTGGGCCAAGTCCAATTCTACAGACATCGGCATTCGCTTGAGCTTCCGAAGCTGATCAAGGCAGCTATTGATCATGATCCGCTTGATCCAGCCTTCCAGAGAGCCTTTGCCTTGATAAGAATCAATTCGCTGAAAGACCTTCATGAAGCCTTCGTGGACAGTATCATCAACCAGCGTATGATCTTTGAGATACCGAATGCAGACCCAACTCATGGTCTTAAAATACCGCTCGTACAACTGCCGCTGGCAGTTACGATCTTGGCGGCGGCAGCCGTCCACCATCTGTACTTCCGAGAAAGGGATCACCTTGGCGGTCATGAGAGTTGGCAGGGAGTTTTCGAGTTAGACGAACACACGAGCCAAATGGCTGTATGAGAAGTTAAACTTTTCCCACCAAGACCCATCAACATACTGGTAATCAATTTATTATTCTTTCATCTTTCCGAAGATCTCTTAAAAATATCCGTCAAAGCAATCCAGCCGCCATCCCGACTCCCTTAGGATTCTCGTTTTGATAAGAGCCTTGCCACCTTGGACGCTGCCTTGAGACCGTGGCCCGTAAGAACTGTCAGCACCTGCTCGTCTCGCGGAGCTGACTGAAGATATTGGCACGCGCCTGCCATGACTGCTGCGCTGGTAGGTTCCACAAAATATCCTCTCTGGCAGAGCCATTTCAGCGACTCGATCACGTCGTGTTCCTCCACCTTCAACATTTTTCCGCTGCTTTCTTCCACTACTTGCAGCATCTGATCGCCCCTTGCCGGTGCTGCAATGGCGATACCTTCAGCGACCGTGGGCTGTGTCTTGACTTGCACTGGGACAAAGCTTCTATTTTCCCACGCCTGCACGAGGGGGGCGCAGTGAGCGGCTTGCACGCCAATCATTTTCGGCACCCTGTCAGTGATGCCCATCCGCTTGAGCTCCTGAAATCCCCAGTAAGCACCCAAAAGCAATGTGCCGTTGCCGGCGGGCAGCACCACGGTGTCCGGGACGGTCCATCCCCGCTGCTCCGCTACTTCAAATGCGAAGGTTTTGGTGCCTTGGAAGAAGAAGGGATTCCATACATGGCTGGCATAGTAGCAAGTCTGTGCTGCAGACCAAGCCGCGGAAGCTGTGTCTTCCCGGCTCCCAGGCACGAGGGTCAACTGCGCACCACAAGCCCGCAGTTGATCGAGCTTGGCGGGGGAGGTGCTATCCGGCACGAAAATGTCGCATGCTATGCCCGCCGCCGCTGCAAAGGTTGCGATCGCTGCACCTGCATTGCCACTGCTGTCCTGCACCACCGCCGATATCCCCATGGCTTTGGCTTGGCTGATGAGTACCGTGGCACCACGGTCTTTGTAGGAACCCGAAGGAAACAGATAATCGAGCTTCACTTCCAGCTTGCGCCCCTCGCAGCTCATCGCCACCAGCGGCGTCATGCCTTCTCCAAATGACACGCGCGAAGCGGGATCGGTGAGAGGCAGTGCCTCATGATAACGCCACAGATTTGCGGGCCGCCGGATAACTTCGGCAGGATCAAACGCTCCGAAGAAGTTCAGGTCTAACCTCCCGCCCGATTCGCTTCTCCACACAGGAAAATCTAAGGCGTAGGTTTCCCCGGTGTCATGGCAAATCAACTGATTCATAAACTATGATGTCATGGAAGGTGGAAAGCTGAAGCATTATGAGTTACCCTTACATTTTGCTTTTTTGTCAAAACTGGGAAACGTAAAAAAAGAAAAGGTATCGTTTAGGGAAATACGACTTGCGACATCAACCATGTCAGAAACCCTTTTCACCACACTTCCAGCGGTTGGGGCAGGGTCACTGTTTGCTTGCCATAGTCGTTGACGAAGATGGTGAGGCTCACATCGTACAAGCCTGGAATGTCATAGCGCTTCAGTGGATGCGCCTCAGTAGAAGTCGTGCCATCTCCAAAGTCCCATAAAAATCGATCGCCGTAGCGATACTTCGAACTAAAGCGAATCGGGGTGTTGTGAAACACTTTATTTTCTTCCTTGCGAATCCAGATTCCCGCCTCAATAGAGTCAGAGGGCCTTTCTTCGACCTTGAGGAGCCAAAAATCAAGGTCTTGAGCGTCGGGCCGGGTAAACTGGTTTCTCTTTTGGCCCAAAGCATAATACTGCCCAGGGCGATAAGCGATTACATCCACGCAGCGCTCATCTCCGGGGCCCCCATAGGTACTTCTCCACTGCACTTTCCCTTCCTCAGAGAGTTTCACCAGCCAAAAATCCTCTCCGCCCTTATCATATCGGGAGGTTTGCTTGGACCCATCGCTGTAGCCTGCCAGCACGAATCCGCCCTCGCATGAAATGGCCGAGGTCACGCGTCCTGGTTGCGGCCCGTCGATCAGTTTTTCGTGAATCACGAGGCCTTCAGGACTCGTGAGAAGCCACCAGAATCGTTGCTCCTGATCTACGCTGCGGCATTGACCTGAGAGGAGAATGCGTTCGTTGGGGAGCTCTTCTACTTTGGTGAAATAGCCTCCGCTTGGGCAGGGGTACGTCTTGATCCATCTCACCTGGCCTACTGCACTGAAGCGTACCAAGAGACCATTTCCATGCGGACTCATGGACCGATCCGACATGTCGGGAGAGTCGGTATATCCCGAGATCAAAAAATCTCCATTTTGACAGGTCGATACACACATTCCCCAGTCATTCCCTTTGCCTCCTACTGTGCGACTGTCCTTGATGCGGCCTTGGTTGTCGATCTTGAGGCTCCATAGATCCGACAAGCCTTTGTTTTCCAAAATGTCTCCGTTGTTGCTGTGTGTGAATCCCGCGATCAAAAAATCGTGGTAGGGTCCTTTTACGATGCGAAAAGCTTGGTCCAGATTGCTTCCACCATAACTCTGAAGCCACTCAACCCTGCCCAGCGAATCGATTTTGCCGACGAGCACATTGGCCCAAAACTGCTTATCGCCCTTTTCAGGATAGGGAATGAGCGATGTGGTGACTCCCACGAAAAGGATGCCTCCATCGTCGGTCTCTACGAGGTCACGGAGTTCCTCACAACCTTCCAGAATCAGCTCCCGCTCCCAAAGGAGTGTGCCAAGGGTGTCGATTTTGATGATCCAAATGTCGCCACAAGACGTGCCCATAGAGTCCTGTATCACCGTGTGTCCACCGAGGATTAGGTTTCCATCTTCGCTCTTGAGCAGTCTACTGGGATGGTCGTCGCCGAAGTTGTCAAAAAACTTTTGGAACTTCAGCACAGGGAAAGATTGACCCTGAAGTGCCGTGGTAAAGCACAAGAACATGGTCAAAAACGATATTTTCAGGATCATCAGCAGTCTCCAATTACTGGATTGCAAGGGTGTATAAAGGTAACCAATTTTACTAACCTAGATTTCTCCTTCAGGAAAAAGCTATTCCTTTCCTCCGAAGACGATCCGCCAAAAGGAGTATGTATGTAAGTTGAAGGTAATTCGAAAGATAAAAATGAATCTATATGAATATTCCATGCACAGAAATATGCTTGACCTGTCAAAGAGAAAGATTTTACCGTTGGTACAAGACTGTTAGTCTTTCGGGCAAACTCATCTGGTGGTGAGAGTTACTACACATACTTTTGTAAATAGGTAGGATGAACATACAATCAATTTTCATTCTGAGCCTCCGAAAGTATGCGCAAAATCGCACCAACTATCACCACATTGCTCATCTTCACAGTATTCATTCCGTTCTTTGTTGCATCACAATCACATTATTATCATGATATCCACAGTGTCAAGGCAGGGTATTTCCTGCCCAGCGCAAGCGGAAAAGGCATTTTCTCACAGATCTATTTTGACCCCAGTCAAAGTAAGATGACGGCCTATGCTTCCTGCCAACTGGGGGACTGCGACTGGCTCACCTTTTTGCTGGAGGAGGAACAAAACCTGTATCGAAGCACTGACCGGGATGGAAGTCTTAGCTGCGAAGTCCTCGTGTATGCTACATCTTTGAATGATTTGGTCGTCCTGACCAAAATTATTTATTCCGATGCAGTGACCAGACGCATTGAGCAACGCTTTCGCAGAAAGTCAGCTCCCGACGCTTAGGCTCACCAGTAACCAAGAAGGGCATAGCCAATCTTAGCTGACCCTCCTCACAAAAGCATAATCAGTGTTGGTGCCCCCCTGGACCGTGTACATGCCCGTGAGCCACTTCCTCGTCCGTAGCTCTCCGCACGGAAATTACCTCCAAGGTAAAGTGCAGGTCTTTTCCAGCCAAAGGGTGATTCAGATCGACCTTGACGTCATCCTCCCCGATCTCGCTCACAATACCGCTCAGTTGCTGGCCGTCTTCGGTCTCTAGCGGAACGACAGCACCAACCTGAAGAAAAATCTCTGCGACCTCGCCGTCGATCTCAAAACTACTCTTGGGGAGAGATATCACTTGATCTTCGTCCACTGCGCCGTATGCGTTAGCGCTGTCGATAGAAAAGGCGACTTGATCCCCTTGTTTTTTTCCCAAGAGCTGCGCTTCGAATTCTGGCAGCGTGTGACCTAGTCCAAACAAAAAAGAAAAGGGTTCCTCCTGATCTACTTCCTGAATCAGAGTACCGCCTGCATGGGCTTCCCGAAGCACATACGTAAGTGAAACGACAGTATTCGGCGCGATCATCATACTTGAAATATTGCTTAACGTGAGTATTTGTTGAAGCCATCCGCTTCTTCGGAGTACCTGATACACAGATTCTTCGCTACCCAGCCTTGGCTGCCAATTGCCGCTTCATCACCTGCGTCCGGTAGCCTTCCAAAGCGATTCCCTTCAACTTGGAGATGTCATGAAGTTCATCCCCGATCATCACAGGCAGCACAGGATGAGCATCTCGACGCATGGCATACTTCACCTCTTCTTGCAGGTGAAGGTGAGTAAGGCGGTGATAATGGGAGGAATTTCTGAAGAAATATCGTTTCCTCAAGTTAGCCGACAAAAAGAGTGTTTCGGCCACCAGTGCTGTGTCTTGGAACCGCTGGAAGTGCCCTTTGAGCTTGCGACACACTGCGCCAGCAAAGATGGTATCTTCCAAGGTGAGATGATCGCGCCAGCCCGCACATAGCAAGCACACATGCTCGTTCTGCTCAATGAGCCAATCTACCAGCACGGAAATGTTACAGAAAGACCCGGCCACGATGGCTTTTGCGCCTCTTTCCTGCGCAGCCTTGATCGCATGGGTCCCATTGGTGGTGGTCATGGCGATCTGCTTGCCGCGCACATTTTGCGGGGTAAACGAAAAAGGCGAATTGCCGAAGTCAAAGCCTGTGATTTGCTCCCCGCTTCGTTCCCCAGCTACCAAAAATCCATGCTCGCGATACGCCATGCACTCATCAATGTGCTCTACCGGGATCATCAGCTCCGCGCCGTGGTCGAAAGCGACACACATGGAGGTAGTAGCCCGCAGAATATCGATCACGACAACAATTGCGTCCGAGACGTCAAACTGATCGATCAGCGCCGGGGTAAGGCATACGTGGACGAACTTCTTGATTTCCATGTAGCAAAGTTAAAATACAGAAACGAGTTGAGGAAAAGAGAGATGGAAGGGCGCTCGGATGTTCTCATGACGATACGGTCACCGCAATCGCTGGCGTAGGTCGAGACGGTGTGCTCTGGCAGTATCTTTTGCAATATCGTAGCCAGCATCGGCGTGGCGAATCACCCCCAGTCCGGGGTCGTTGGTCAGTACCCGCGCCAATCGCCTAGCAGCGGCTTCGGTCCCATCTGCGACCGTGACCTGACCTGCATGAAGTGAATATCCCATGCCTACCCCACCGCCGTGGTGATAAGACACCCAGGTGGCGCCGGAGGCAGTGTTCATCAGGGCATTAAGAATGGGCCAATCTGCGACGGCATCGGACCCGTCAAGCATGGCTTCTGTCTCGCGATTAGGGGAAGCGACCGAACCAGTGTCCAAATGGTCGCGTCCAATCACGATGGGTGCCGAAAGTTCGCCACTGGTCACCATCTCGTTGAAGGCGAGTCCCGCCTTGGCACGATCGCCTTGGCCCAACCAGCAAATTCTGGCTGGCAAACCTTGAAAAGCGATTTTGCTTTGTGCTTGCTTGATCCAGCGGTGAAGCGCTTGATCCTCTGGAAAAAGTTCTAGTAGTTTCCGATCAGTGCGGTAGATATCTTCCGAATCACCCGACAAGGCAACCCAGCGAAAGGGGCCTTTTCCTTCGCAGAACAAGGGTCGAATGTACGCAGGCACAAATCCCGGATAAGCAAAAGCATTGGTCACCCCTCGCTTGTCTAGCGCTTGCCCGCGAAGGTTGTTGCCATAGTCAAAGGTAATGGTTCCTCGCTCCTGCATCTCGATCATGAGCTGGACATGGTGCGCCATGGTGTCTAGCGAACGGGCCATGTACTCTTCAGGCTGAGTTTCCCGCATGATTCTGGCTTCCTCTGGAAGCAGATTCTCTGGGAAATACCCAATCAATTCGTCGTGAGCGGAAGTCTGGTCGCTGAGCGTGTCCACTGGAATGTTGCGATCAAGGAGACGCTGGAGAAGCGTCACGGCATTGCAGGGCACCCCGATAGAGACAGCTTCGTGGGCCGCTTTGGCCGCCAGCGCCCGGTCGATGGCCTTGTCGATATCGAGAATCATTTCATCCAAATAGGCTGTTTCGAGCCGCCGCCGAATGCGCCAGGGTTCTATCTCGGCGATCAGGGCCACGCCCTCGTTCATGGTGATGGCTAAAGGTTGCGCGCCGCCCATGCCGCCGAGGCCCGCACTGACATTGAGGGTGCCCCGTAAACTGCCGCCAAAATGCTGGCGAGCGAGGGAGGCATAGGTCTCGTAGGTGCCTTGCACGATCCCTTGAGTACCAATATAGATCCAGGACCCCGCTGTCATTTGGCCATACATCATCAGCCCTTTCCGATCCAGTTCGCGAAAATGCTCCCACGTAGCCCAGCGGGGCACGAGGTTAGAGTTGGCGATGAGCACCCGCGGCGCGTCTGGGTGAGTGGGCACGATGGCAACGGGTTTACCGCTCTGGACCAGCAAGGTCTCGTCGTCCTCCAAATCGCGAAGGGCATCCAGCAGGAGAGCGAGCGACTCAGGGTTGCGCGCAGCTTTTCCCAGTCCTCCATACACGATCAACTCATCGGGCCGCTCTGCTACTGCCGGGTCCAGGTTGTTGAGCAACATCCGGTATGCAGCCTCTTGAAGCCAGCCTTTACAGCTCAATGCAGTGCCTGTGGGTGTGGAGGGAATGAGGAGGGTATTCATGCAAAAAGGAAAAGGAGTAAAATGGCCACTACTGCGAAAACTACACAGGATCGCCCGAAAACGCAAAAACTACCGTGAAAGCCCTCTTTTTAAGTCCAGGGAATCAAAGCACGACACAGTGGCGGATCCGATGCAGCAGCAGGCTTTTTCCTGAGAAGCACTATCTTTGGCGGAATGGTCAGGAATGTCGCCCTCCATTTTTTCTAAAAAATGAAATAAGTAGGTAAGCAGAAGCTGGAAGGCCATCTGGCACTTGATACTCCGCCTTTGTTTTCTTTACGAACCAATGTGGACCTCTTGTCCCTTCGATTTTCCCTGCGAATCGCCTCTCATGAAGATTCTCGTCATCCAAACAGCTTTCATCGGCGATGTGATTTTGGCAACAGCCATTCTGGAAAAACTTAATCGCCACTTTCCTGCTGCCCAGCTCTCTTTTCTAGTTCAAAGAGGACAGGAGTCTCTCTTTATCGGACATCCATTTCTGCATCAAGTGATCACATTCGACAAAAAGCTTCCCAGAGCCAAAGAGTTGCGGCGACTTCTGCGCTTTGTCCGGAAGCAGCACTATGACTGGGTGATCAATCTCCACCGATTTGCCAGTAGTGGTATGTTGACCGCGCTCTCCGGTGCAAAACGCAGGAGCGGTTTTCGAAAAAATCCCTTTTCTCCGCTATTTACTCACCGAATTTCTCATGAGATCAGCCCCGAGGGACATCTTCATGAGGTGGACCGCAACCAACGATTGATCGCTGAGTGGACGGACGATATTCCCGCGAAACCTCGGCTCTATCCTTCGCTAAAGGATGCGGAAGTCATTCCTTCCAAAATAAATTACCTCTGCGTAGCGCCAGCCTCTGTGTGGTTCACCAAGCAGTATCCGTCGGAACGATGGATCGAGTTGATCGATCGATTGCCAAAGGAAATGGAAATTCACCTGCTCGGAGGTCCCGCTGACATGGCCTTGTGCAGCAGCATTCACTTGGCTGCTCGCCATCCACGAATTCGAAATCGAACTGGCGAGCTCACTTTGCTCCAATCCGCCGCCTTGATGTCAGGCGCACACATGAACTACGTGAACGATTCGGCACCCCTCCACCTGGCTTCGGCGATGAATGCTGCCGTCACAGCGGTCTTTTGCTCCACCGTTCCTGCGTTTGGATTTGGTCCGCTTTCCAGCAACTCTCGCACCGTGGAAGTGTCGGAAATCCTGCCCTGCCGCCCTTGCGGTTTGCATGGGAAGCGAGAATGTCCCCTCGGGCACTTTCGATGTAGTCATATTTCGGTCGAGCAAATT
>DAITMB010000064.1:0-28094 GCA_036835375.1 Bacteroidota bacterium | reverse complement strand
AACTACCCCAAACCCAGTAAACTCACGCTCTCTCCGTTTGGGGATGCAAAGATGGCAGCAAAATCTGAATCCTGCAATCTTTTTTGAATTTAACTCTCTTTAGTTTTCCACACTGTCTTTTGACGGATTGCGCGGTTTTCATTTAAAGAGGGCTTTAAAGCTACTAATTCTCTCCTTCTTGCGCAAGTCTTATATGGAAAGAGTTGGTGGAAAATTTCCACCAACTCTTTTCTCAAATGAGCTGATCGCGTATCTATTTGGTCTTCAGTGTTCTTTTACGAGTTTTCGCTTGGGCCTTCCCTCCCCGATCAATGTGATCTTTTCTCTGCCATGCTTGATGCCAGCCGTCATATTGCGGGTATCAACGATGTGCCGGGCATATTTAACGATTTCTTCTACATTGAAAGCGTCATGGTCGGTGACCATGATCACGCAGTTATATGTGGATAATAGCTCCGGGCTGAGTTCGACATGGTAGAAAGTATGTCCGGCAGCTTCGTAAACAGGTGCCCATGGATCACTCACGTCGATATGCTGTATCCCTTCTTCCAGGAGTCGATGAATGATTCCTTCCGTGGGGGAGTGACGAAGGTCTCGTACATTTTTCTTGAAGGAGGCTCCGAGGATCAACACCCGCGCATCTTGGAGGCAAACGGGTTGCCGGGCAAGCTCTCTCATAACGAGGTGCGCCACGTGGTAGGGCATTCCCTCATTGACATTGGCGGCGAGGGTGATAAATCTGGTCTCGAAGTCGTACTCTCGAGCCAGCCAAGAGAGGTAATAAGGATCAATCGGAATACAGTGGCCTCCCACGCCTGGACCTGGGGTGAATTTGAGGAAGCCGAATGGCTTGGTACCTGCTGCTTCAACCACTTCCCAGACATTGATTCCTCCCATGCGCTCACACAGGAGCGCGAGTTCGTTTACTAGCGCAATGTTAACACTCCGGAAGATGTTTTCCAGAAGCTTTTCCATTTCTGCAATCTTGGGATTGGACACCATGTAAACATCATCGATGATTTGGTGGTTGACCCAAGCGGCCAAGATGGTGCTGTTCTGATCAATGCCGCCTGTGACGATGGGCGTATTGGCAGTGGAAAAGACTTTGTTGCCGGGGTCCACTCTTTCGGGAGAAAATGCGAGGTAGAAATCCTTTCCTGCTTTCAGCCCACTTTTTTCGAGTTCGGGGAGAAGATAGTCCTCTGTGGTGCCGGGAAAGGTGGTGGACTTAAGAATCACGATGGATCCTGGCTGCAAATGCTCCGAGATGGCTTGTCCAGCTGACAAGATAAAGGAGATATCGGGGTCTTTTTGGGCGCTGAATGGAGTAGGAACAGCAATGAAGATCACATCTGCGTCGGCGATCACTTCAAAGTTCGTGGAAGCGACAAAGTTTCCTGAGGCAACAACATCCGCGACTTCTTCATCTTTCAGGTCTTCTATGAAATTTTCGCCGCGATTGAGCATATCTACCTTTTGCTGGATGACATCGACACCAATGGTGTGAAAGCCTTTTTTGGCAAATTCCAGCGCCAAAGGCATTCCGACGTAGCCGAGGCCGACGATGGCAATGGTTGCGGTTTTTTGCTCGATTCGATCCTTGAGGTCTTGGCCTTGGGACTGTAGCCCATCAAGGGCGGCTCGTTGAAAGCGTTCCATAGAAGCAGGTGTTGTTAAGGTCTAGGGGCAGCAAAGTAGAAGATTCAGCCGATGTGATTTATTACGAATTTGTCAGAAATTTAACACAGAGCATGGTCACATCATCAGGAACTTCTTGCTCTCCGGCAAACTCTTTTACTCGCTGCTTGAGGTCAGTGACAATTTCTTCCGATGTATGAGAGAGTAACCCCAGCAATTCGTCAGCAATCCGCTCAGAGCTATACATTTCTTCATTCACATTGGTCTGCTCTACGACTCCATCGGTAAACATCAGCAGAATGTCTCCCACCGCAAATTTGTAATTCCCTTCCACAGGTATAACGTCCGGGATAATGCCAAGCAATACACATCCCGCTTCGAGACGAATGGGCTCTTTGTGGTGAATGAAGATGGGGTAGTTGTGTCCCGCATTTACAAATGTGAAGCTACTGAGCTGCGTATCGATGCGAGCGAGAAAGAGCGTCACGAACTTTTCGCCCGTAGTGATGCCAAACAAAATCCGGTTAAGCTCTTTGACGATCTGCGCAGGCGAATCATACTGGGCACAGAGCGCCCGCAAATTGGCCTGAAGATTAGACATGAGTAATGCTGCACCGATTCCTTTGCCCGAAACATCGGCAATGCATACGAAGGTCGTTCCCTTGCCCTTTTTGATGATATCAAAGAAGTCCCCACCAACACCATGGTGGGCGACATTCATTCCAAATACATCGATTTCCTGGAACCGCTTAAAATCTGAGATGAGAAGTTGCTGCTGAATGGTCGCCGCTACTTCGAGCTCTTTCTTCAGATATTCTTGCGCCACCATTTCCTCTATGAGGTATTTATTGCGAATGGCTACGGCTAAAATATTGCCTAGTGTCTCAATGAAGATCAGGTCATTCTGTGCTTCTACTTCCGAATCGGCAAAATCTGCCAGTAGAAAAAACCCAAATATCTCTTCCCGATTGGTAATTGGCATCACATATTCCACGCCGAGGGTTGCCAAGCTAGGCATTGTAATTTGGTCAACCTGCGCTAGCCTGTTGGTCCCGAGCACTTCGTCGTAAGCCGGACCCTCTAGTTTCCCCATGCCCGTGCGAAAGCCTTCTTCCCAATCGGTGGTTCCCCGAAAGATGAAGGTCATCTTCCGGACGCCGATCTGGGCGAGCAATACGTTTTGGGCGATGCGGCATAGCCGCTGGATCGAGTGTTCGTAGTGATTGATGGTTCGCAGCACATCAAGCAAGGCCGTCGCCTCCAAGCGCTTGAGCTGGAGAAGTCGTTGTGGATCATTGGTCTGATAGACATTTCTCGCTGACGGAGAACCTGGTTTATTCATGGCCTGTGTGCTTTAATAGCCCTGCTTTGGTAGCGAGAAAACGGTACTCCTCCAGATGATCATTGTCAAAAATGGCCGTTCGGATGTATTCACCGGACGAATCTTGGAGGGCCATCACCTGTAGCCAACCCTTATCGATCATGGTTCTCAATTCGTCGATCACGATAGCCCTCGGAGCCTCCGCTTCTTCCACGATGTGATCGAGTGATTCCATGAAGTACACAGAGTCCAAAATTTGAAATTGGAGCTCATTGATTTCTTCCTTCATTTGACGCTTCTGTCTTTCCATGTGTAGGTTTTTACCAAATTCCCTACTACCCCGATCCAGATCACATAGGGAATGTACACCATCTCGAGCGCCCAAAACCACCGGAGCCAGGAAGTAATTTGTAAAAATACGGCACCCGAGCGCATTAACCAATGGTCCACGCACACTTTCACCAGACAGAGCAACGCCAATACGATCAGCGCGCCGGGCACCCAAGTGGAGATCAAGAGCCACCAAGGAAATGCCACAAACCCCAGCCAAGACATGATTTGGAGCCAATTGCTACGCTTATGCAGGTAGGCACGGGCTTTGGAAACCCATCTCAAACGCTGTTGTTTGAGCTGTCTCCATGTAGGAAGAGGATCTGTGACTACTACAGCGCGAATGTCTTTGGCGAAGGCAAGACGGTAACGACCATCCATCTCGATTTTTTGCAGGAGAAATTCGTCGTCGCCAGAGGCGATGTGCACTGCTCCCGCAAATCCTCCGATGTCCTGAAACAAGGACCTACGATAGGCCATATTGGCTCCGTTGGCCATATTGGGAAATCCGCCTAGCAAAGAGCCTGCCCCTAGCGTCACCAACCCCAAGGTCTCTAATGCTTGTAAACGATCCAGCCAGCGGAAGCCGGGCTCCAAACGAATGGGTCCTGAAATAAATCCTACCTCCGACGACATCCACCGACTCATCGCATTCAACCAATCTGAAGTTACGACACAATCAGCGTCGGTCTGAAGAATCCATTCGCCGCTTGCCAGCGTCACCCCGGCCTGAATGGCAGCCTTTTTTCCCTGATCTTTGGAAGAGATATAGGTCGAAGAAAGACCGACATGGCGTTCTAAGATGGCGGGAACCAATTCAGTGGATGCGTCTTCGCTATGATCATCGACCAAAATCAGCTCCCATGGGCCCGGATAGGTCTGCGAAGCCACTGATTCGAGGCAAGCGGGTAAATGATCGGCTTCATTTCGGGCAGCAATGACCACCGAAATAAAGGGAAGAGGCTCGGATAATGCAACGGGATCAGGTGCTTGGTTGAAATGGTAGGTGGCTATGGCGACCATGACAGCATAGCCTACCAGGCACATTGCCAAGAGTAGTCCCAAGCCAATCAGAATTCCCATTGTCAGGACGCCCATGAAATTCGGTGAATCCATCGAAGCCCCCACAAAGAAGGAATGATGAGGTTGAAGACATACAAGAGGAAAGTGGCGGAAAAAGCGATGGCCGCCGCTACGCCAACAAGTCCAAAGACGGAGATGGCGATTGATTCGCGAATCCCTAGCTCGGTAAATGTCCAATAGGGTACGACGGACTTAATCAAGAAAATGAGCCATATCAGAGGGATGACTATGGTCCATGCCAAATCCAGTCCTGCGCCGTAGAGCATAATGAGGAATTGGAGCGAAAACACCCCATTTCGGAGGAGGGAGAGCAAAAAAATTCGGATGCCAGTCTTGGGACTAATGGCCGAAAAAGCAATGCGAATGCGGGCACCGATTCCGTGGCCTGGCACGAGCTTCACCCAGTAAGGAATGAGTAGTAATCCCACAATGGGTGCTGTGACTGCAACCAGCACCAGCCAAGGGAGCCAGCGAACTGCAAGCTGTTGCCAGGTAAGAGGAAGGTAGTCTGCCAAAAGCATGATCGCTGCGATTCCCAGCCAGACAGTCACGACCATCTGAATCCATCGATCCACCAGCATGGAGACAGCTGCTTCCCAGCGATATCCCGGCGCTAAGGTCATGATTCTGCCCGGATATTCACCGACCCGGTTGGGGGTAAATATGCCCATGGATAAACCGCAAAGTACCGCTTGAAAGGCGGCCTTTCTTGTCAAGTTGGGATACCAGCGGTGGATGAGCAGCCGCCATTTTTCTCCCTCCAAAGCCCAATTCAGCGGCATCAGGGCGAGAGCTACCAAAGAATACCCCATCAAAGTAGCACTGGGCGGCCAAATTCCTTCCCACACTACAGGATCTTCGGACAGCAAGCGATGCGCAACGTAGCCCACTGCCAAGACACTGATCGCCCAGGGTAGCCAACGCATCGAAGACCGCGAGCTCCCCCGGGAAGATTTCCATTGATAAATAAGTCGGACGGCCAGTTGCTTCATGCTCAGCGAAAATACGCGCTTCCTTTTTCCTCGCAAAATGCGAACCCAGCACCAATCCTACATCTTGCCAGATGGTACCTTCTGCGAAAATCATCGGCTTGTAAAGTCCCCATGGGACTGGATTTTCATGTTAAGAGATTTGACAATAAAATTTGCCCCTTCTCTTGAACCTTAAGAAATAAATCACCTGCTCATTCACCCAATTGTCAATTCTGCTGGCTACCTTCCCTCACAGATTTCAAATAGCGATGATCTCGGTGGAGAAATCTTTCCCTCGGAGACCATTTTATCTACCATTTGACCAAAAGCCCTTGGCAGCACGGACCATTTTAGGAATAGACCCCGGAACAACCCTTACTGGATACGGCATCATCGCCCTTGAAGGCAAACAGATGAAGCTGCTCACCCAAGGCGTGATCAAGCTGGGAAAATTCCCCGACCATCCAGCCCGATTGCACAAAATCTTCACTAGAGTCACGAGCATCATTGAGGAATTTTCGCCGAGGGAAATGGCTTTAGAGGCTCCATTTTATGGCAAAAACGTGCAATCCATGCTTAAACTCGGCAGGGCACAAGGGGTAGCCATGGCCGCTGGCCTCATGCATCAGATGCAGATCTACGAGTATGCGCCACGGAAAGTAAAGATGGCCATCACGGGAAATGGAGCCGCCAGTAAAGAACAAGTGTTCATCATGCTGGAAAAACTTCTGAATGAAAAACTCGAGATTGAAGCGATGGATGCCAGCGATGGATTGGCTGTTGCTGTGTGCCACGCCTTTCAGCGAAATCTTGAGAGTACAGGCAAGCGCTATCAAGATTGGGGAGAGTTTATCAAGCAAAATCCCGATCGCAAAAAGTAATCGCTCCCTTCACTCATGGAAGTCTCGCCGAGGCGAATGCGCTACTAATCAGGAGGAGTGCGATGAGAGAGCGAATGAGAAGGCAAGATTAGAGATTTCGGTGAATGGCTGCCGCAAGGGCAGCCATTTCCTCTGAGCTAAAAGATAACTTAGGTCGCGAAAAATCCATGTCTTGGATAGCATTGATCGGGATCAAGTGAATGTGGGCGTGTGGCACTTCGAGGCCAACGACTGCCGTACCAATTCGGGTACAGGGCACCGTGCGCTGAAGTGCCAGCGCGACTTCTCTTGCGAATACATGGAGACCCACGTAAAGATCGTTGGGGAGATCGAAGAGATAATCTACCTCTAATTTAGGGATAGCGAGGGTGTGACCTTTGGTCAGGGGACGAATGTCCAGAAACGCCAGAAAATCCTCCGTCTCTGCGACTTTGTGGCAAGGAATGTTACCTGAGACAATTTCTGAGAAGATCGAAGCCATAACAAAAGCAGTTATCGGGAGATTTCGAGCAATTCAAACTCCATGTTTCCAGCGGGAACTTCCACCATGACAATATCACCGACCGACTTGCCCAAGACTGCTTTTCCGACGGGAGATTTGACGGAGAGCTTATTCGCCTTGAGGTCAGCTTCTTCTTCTGCCACGAGGGTATAAGTAATTTCCTTCCCTACCTTGAGGTTTTTCAGCCTCACCTTGGTCAGGATGTATGCCTTGTCGATATCGGTATCAGTGCTATCCAAGATTCTTGCGTGGGACATAGTCGTCTCCAACTTAGAAATTTCCATCTCCAATAGTCCTTGCGCATCCTTGGCTGCGTCGTACTCGGCGTTTTCGCTGAGATCTCCCATTTCGCGTGCTTTCTGGATTGCATCAGCCATTTCGGCCCTTCCTTTCGTGCGGAGTTCCTGAAGCTTAGCCATAAGCTTCTCATACCCTTCTCTGGTCAGATACGTGACGTCACTCATATCGATGTTCGTTAACGGAAAATAGCGGCTTCCTTACACAGGGGAGGAGAACCGCAGCTTTTTATGGTACTGGGTAAATAAAAAAATAGATGGGTCGGCCATGAAGCCAACCCAAATATTTTTTTGAGACAACGAATATACTAAATGTCTATCCTTGCACCAAATGTGAAAGTCCCTCCAAAGGGATTTGTGAAGCGATAGCTCATGTCGAGAGAGAAATTTGAATACGTGTCGTTGCCGCTCGCGTCAAATTTCTTGTCTCCGAAAGGCACTTGGAAGGAAGCACCTACCGCTCCTCCCGTATGTGCATTGTATCGCTCTCTTCCCAAGTCTCCAAAAATTCCCTGCTCATACAAGAATCCCCCGCGCAAGGTCACAATGTCTCGATAGCTGTAGGTCAATCCGAGGCCTCCCTGGTTGAAGTAGTATGCGTTTGAAATGAAAGATCCGATGAGGCTCACCGTGTTTTGAGGACCAAAAAAGAAGTCATAGGAGCCTCCCATGCTGAGTGTAGTCGGTAATTCAAATCGGGCAGTAGGAATGTTGACTCCTGTCTGAAAGGGATTGGTGCTTTCAAACGGGACCCTACCGGAAAGTCCATCTCCGCCAAAGCGCATAGTAGAACCCACATTTCGAAGGGCAATGCCCAACTTCAGGCGGTCACGCTCTCCTGTTCGATATTGTACCCCTGCATCAAAGGCAACGCCATTTGCAGATACTTCCGGAGTGGACTGACTGATGATCCGGCTGGTGAACCCGACATGAATACGATCTGTGAACTTCTTCGCGTAGGAAAGTCCGATGTTGATAAACGTAGGGCTAAAGGTCCCGAGGGTACCATCGGGCTGGTCAACGGTCGTGCGAATAAATTCGCCCAAATCGAGGGAGTTGATCAGCAACCCGAGGGTCCCAGAACCTTCTCCCAGACTTTGAGAAAATCCAAAGCTATTCACGAAAATGTCTGTTCCTCGCAGCCAGGCTGTCCGCGAAAACTGCAATTCGGTTCCGGTCGTCCGTGCAATTCCAGCCGGATTGACCATAGAAGCCTCAATCCCACTCGTAGATCCCAAGTCTAATCCTTGGACACCCGAACTTCTGGGCATGGAGTTGATCAGTAGTTCTACAGCACCTGCCTGGCCTACCCGCTCTGGAGAGGATCCTGGACTATCTTGAGCTTGTAGGAGCAGGCTTCCACCCGCAAGGAGAACTAGGAGGGTAAAATATTTCTTCATAAGGACAATTCCCAAGTAGTCGAGAGAAAATGAATAGTCTGCAGCCCGGCCAAGCCAGGCCGCAGACAAGAAGATCAATAAGAATCGAGGTCAATTTGGCGCATGACAGCGAAGAGCTTGATGACTTTTTCTCCGAGATTGAGGCCATCAATGTTCGCATCCACATGGATGATGTACACACCAGAGGCGACGGGCACCCCTACCGTATTTTTCAAGTCCCAGTCCTGATCCGGCTCATCAGAATCTTTTGTGAATTGCCGGACAAGATTTCCGTTCAGCGTGAAAATTGAAATTCGACACTTCTGAGGAAGGTTGGTGATTTTTACCCGATTGTCGAGCTGGCCCAATTCATAGGAAGAGTAAGCGTAGTATGGATTCGGCACGACAAGCACCTTTTCCAGGGCATCTTTTGCCACCTCTAAGTCGCCGTTTCTGGCAGCAAGATCGACTGTATTGAACTCAAAAATAGGCGATTCTGTGCTGCCTTCACGCGGCCCAAACGACTTTCTTGTCCGAAGGGACACTGTCGCATCGGTGGGAATGTCTCTGCCGCTAGGGACATCATAACCCGGAGCTGCCAAGGGAATTCCGACCCAAGCCACGTGTTTGTAAGCGTCCTTGATATTGTTGCCCGTCGAAGGGAAGAAAATGGCATCACTGAACGATCCGTTTCCTTCAGGTAGATCATTGGCATTCTGCAGCACTCCTCGAATGCTCTCGCACCCATCGTAGGGAAGATTTGTCACATAAACATAATGTCTTCCACCCACGCGATCGAGATTAGCCCCAAATTCTCCCGTAGGATTGAAAAGCATATCATCTCCTCGGTTGAGCTTGTCCCAAGAACTTTCTCCGAAAAAGACGTTCAGCCTTTCTCCTGTGGAAACATTGATGGCATAACCCGGGAACCACCCCATGCCGTGGTCATCACGGGTGCGAATGCCTTCGGAAAGTCCTTCCTGATTGACATTGTCGCGCCACTTGGCCGACAACTGCCACGCACCTGACCCTAGTCCGGAGTTAGGGCTGGTTTCTACCACCACGCAGCGGGACCATTTAGTGATGTCGCTGGTGAAGACAATATCCACATCAGGCAGGTTGGCAAGGTTGATCAACTCAGCCGGATCCACTTGGCGGTTACCTGAGGGAGCCCTTATCGGCAGTCCAGGTGCAATTTGACCCCCGCCTTGAAGATCATTGTTGAAGGCCCTGGCGAGTGCAAAAGGCGCCCAGCGACCCGAAAGTATGGTCTGAAAGTCTCCATTCTTGTCGTAGATCCCTTGATTTCGGAAGGCATATCCATCTCCCGACCCACGTCCACTGGATGCATTGGGTCCGCCACGAATCCAGTTGAAAGGCTCGAATTCGTTGAAGTCGGGGAGGCCTGTGAGCCAAGCCTGAGAAGGATCATCAAACACGATGCGCCCGCCGATCACACCTGTGTTGCCAGACACATCATTGGTGTCCCCAGCTGGGGTCACGTTTTCTACCACAATGGAGAAGCCGCGTTCCGGAACGACACGCTCAGTGCCTACCAATGGTTGTGGTCGTGCTACCGTTCCGTCGTTTCGTTTGGAATACGTCGAAGCAAACACCCGTGCGTAGGGGCCTGATTCTGTATCAGACTCTTCTAGAATCCATTCTGCGAAAATTGAGTCAACAACTGTGATTCCAGAAATGGTGTCCCGAGAAATCAATCGTATCTCTTCAAACTGATTGCCAGGCACCCGAAGTCGGTAGTATGCACCACGAACCTGCTTGGGGTCCGTCACCTTGACTTGGATCGGGCCTGCACCGTCCACAAAATTGAGTGTTCCGGTAGATCCGCTGGCTAATATAGCATCGACAGTGTTTTCGTCGAGCGATAGAAAACGTCCGCCGTTACCCACCCCTGCGGTCATTGATAAGGGGATTCCATCGCCGTAGGTTGTTGCGACAACTGTTCCCTGCTGCTCAAATTCAATCGGGTGAGGCATAGCTGGCACTACCCGGAAAAATCGGTTCCCCTGTACAAAGCGCCGTCCATCCGAAGAAGTATCGTTGTAGGCGTAAGCCACTACGGCGTAATAGTACGTGGTGTAATTTTTCAGGCGGGAGTCGCCAGCCTGAGCGAACAGGTCTCGGTCCACTCGAATGCTGTTGAATATCCCGTTATCGGCTCCTTGCACCATGACTTCGTCGATGATGATAGGAAGACTTAGCCCTTCTACCTGCTGTTCAATCCGATTCACAATCGTGCCTACGCCATCCTTCACATCGCACTGCGCCAGGATCCTCGCCCTGTCCGGGTCATTCAGCTCGTTGGGCCCGACAGTGATATCGGCCATCTGATAAAGGATGTACCCCTGGAACCTAAATATAGAGTCAGCTACTCCTTCTGCCTTTAAGACGGGATCCGCTTGGACGTAGCTTTCGTTGTAGTTGTTTCGCACGTTTCGGAAAGCCTCTGGGTATCCCCAACTGAGGAGCAGCTCCTGGCTGTATTCCGATACTGCCAACTCAGGGGCATCAGGACCGTCAAGAAGCACAAAGTTATTGTCGAAGAGTGCTTGGGCAATGTCATCTGCCGCCAACAATTCACACACAGATCCAAACTGCCCATTGTAAAATCCTCTGGCCCACACTACTCCAGTGACAATCTCATTGACGGCACCGGGTTGAAGGGTAAATGGACCTGCCGATTGCAAAAATCGTCGGTCTTGGTTGGTGGCATTATTGGCATTCGCTTCTGTCCAGCCAGTGCCCGCGCAGGGATCTCCTGAAAACATATATGAAGTAGGATCTCCTGCACCAGCCGGACCATATCCATTACCGGGGCCTCCATTAGAGTAGTTGTCCACGATCGGCGTTCCGTCTTTCCAGAACCCTGTGAGGTAGCCATAGAAATGCTGGGCAACTTCGGGGTTACCAGTCAGCGAAAAATCATTGTTGTAATAGACGAATTTGGACATGATGATCGTCTCTCCCGGCTCATCAATCACCCCATCCTTATCATTATCCACGCCGTCGAACGGATCGGCTAATGGACCTTGAAAGAAGTCAACGCCACATGCTGGTGGATTGGCTCCATAGCCGTTGGCACCTTGATCGACCGCCGTAGCATTAAAGCCGTAGCCGAGCCCACGCGTCGTATCACAGCCGACCCAGTCATTGAAAGCAAAGCCTACGTCCACATCCACCCATTGTCCCATGTAAGTCTGATTGAGGACTTGGCTGGCCCTGTTGACGACCGTTTGGCGGTAGAAGGTCATGTCGTTGACTGCGTTCGCTGTGGTAAAAGCGAAGGCAAGGATGTGAATTTCGATTCCGATGGGCTCCCCGCCAGTCTCTGTGTGAACGTCTCCTTTGTCGTTGATGATCCACCAAATGGCCTGATCTCCATCAATGAGCGGATAGTCTCCACGGGTAGGATCGTAGGTAAAAGGATCATTGTCCACGTTTACAAATGGCGCTGCATACAGGAGGCTTCCATCCGCGCGAAAGGCTTCGAGGGTAATGCCATCATCATCGAGTCCGAGCGAGGAGTTAGGATTACCAATGGCAGGCCAGTCTCTCACATTCGGAAAATCAGCGAGGCTGAAAGGCTCCACGTCGCGGTTCGCGTAAGCAGCGAGGAAAGCGTCAATTTCTGCCTTGTTGATTTTGAACATCTTGTCGTATAAGGTGCAGGTCTCCCTTTCGGTAGCTGCCAGCCCTCCCAGCGGACCACCCGTGAGCGGTCCTGGCCAAAAGTCAATTCCAGATTGGCGGTAGGTCTGGCCAGCTACGCGAAGCTGACTCGCGCCATCGAATCCGCCGATCCACAAGGAGCTGGCAAACATTGAGTGCCGATTACTCCCCTTGGGAACTTCGTAGCGAGGATCCCCCACGAGATCCCACCACATGTCTCCACCATTATGGAGAAGCGCCCTCACATTGTTGACATCCAGCTGCGAAGATGCGCTAGGGGGAAGACAAGCCTCAGCGGTTCGGAACCCTCCGATTTTTTTGCGCTGTACCCCCGTAGGCTCAGCTGCTCCCAAGTAGGTCACGCTCCCGAGCGAAAACCATAAGAGAATATATCGTATGCTTCGATTCATAATCCGGCTGCTTTCCAGCTATGACTAAAAGTTAAACAAAAGACCAACGCGAATCCGACGTGGTAGGCTAAAGTCCTCAGGGCTTAACAGCCGTGCTGAATACTGATCAACGTAGGCTTCAGGAGAGATTTGACTGGGGATAAATTGTAGTCCCGGGTCGCTGGTAAGCCACCCATCATCCGTGGGAAGTCCCGTGTAGCTATACACACCGAGGACGTTTTGGGTGTTGAGCAAATTGAGCACCTGCACATAGAGGTTCAGGTCATAGATTCGACCCATTTCTCCATTTTTCAATTTCCCGCCGAGCATAAAGTTCTTGTCAGCGCGCAGGTCCATCCGATAGGTCCAAGGTAAACGTCGGCCATTGGGGGTACCTACGATTTGGCTTCCCTGAGCCACCCCTAAAGCGATTGACTGGGTTGGGATTCCGCTTTGAGTGAATGGCCGCCCGGATGTCAACTGAAAGGAGAGGTTACTTCCAAATTCTTCAAGCGGGTAGAACGTTTTGCCTCCGATAGTGACTGCAGGGCCTCTGTCGCGACCTGAGAAGCGGTAGTCAAAGCTTCCTGCAATTCTGTGACGGATGTCTTCGTCATTGGGCAGAAGAACCCGCAGAATACCGACTCCTTCCAAGGTGTTGGTCACATTTCGGGCAGAGTTAAAATTTGATCCTGTCGCATCTGAATATTGGTGGGTGTAGGAGGCCCGAAGCTGCACGTTACGCGTGCGGCGCATGTCGTAGTTGAAGGTAAACCCTTTGACAGTTCCGAAGTCCAGATTATCGTAGGTATCGTAGCTGAAGGGAAATCCATTGTTGAAGCGGCGAAAGCGGACCATGTTCCTCATTTCGCGGTAGAAAGCCGACACGGTCAAGGCCATTGTCTCACCTACCTTTTGCTTGAAGCCAGCTTCATAATCAATGGTGATCTCTGGACGGAGATTAGGATTGATGACGGTCGAAGTTGGCGTGTTTTCCAAAAACGCGTAGTTCGAAATCTGACCTGCCAACAAAGAAGTTGACGTGACGAAGGCCTGTCCAGGACGCTGGGAGAGCACATCGTAGTGAGCAAAGAACAGGGCTAAGTCAGAAATAGGGAAGGAAAACGAAATCCTCGGCATGAACACCGTCTGGGGGGAATAATCCTCGAAAGAGTTTTCGTTCACTTCACTTTCACGAACGGCTGGTTGCACGGTGCCTCCAGACTGCGTGCGGATCTCATTGGAGGAAACGGGAGCTCCACTGGCATCGAACCAAGACTCGCCATTGCGGTATCCTATAATAGAGGTAGGATTGTTGGCATTGTCCACATAAGGAACAAAGTTGGAACCAATCCCTGATGGCAGGGTGTACCCGGGAACTCCCAGCTCGCCAGAAGCAATTTCCGCCGCATTGTAAGTTGCGTAAAGAGAATAGTTGTCTTTCAGCACCGGCTGGTTCCCATCAAATCGGTCCACACGAAGCCCCATGTTGAAGATGATGTCCTCAAATTCGAACTTGTCTTGAATGAAACCAGAAAAATAGGTTGGTGAGAAGGCGTTCTGAGGTCGGTTTCCTTCAGGGTTGAAGAAGTTCTGCCAGGGCACTGTCTCTTGCTTGTTCCCGAGGTAATCAAATCCGTAATAGGAAATCGGCCCCAGGCCGTTTGCCAGCAATTCATCTGCGCTGAACATGTCAAGCGAAAAGAAGCTTGGATCTAGCTCATCAATGTTGATAAAGTTGGGGCTGTCAATAGGAAGTCCAAGTTTCGTGCGAAGGTTTTGGTCAAAAGTGGACTGATCTGTGGCAGAATATCGTCGAGGGACGATGACGGTGTCTTGGAACTCTCCGTCACGAACCACCGGAATGAAATTATTGGGATCGTTTTCAAGGTTGAGCAGGTGAAAATTGGAGTATTGTCTCATCCAACTCCACAGCTGGCGGGCGCCGAGTGCATAGGCACGCTCCACGCGCTGCTCAAATTCAAATCCGCCACGAATGTTGTGTCCCTGAATTTCTGCGTTTAACTGTCCTACAATGCGATATTGCTCGAAATCAAATTTTTGATACCCCCCAGCATTCGCCCCAATTCCAGAGAACACCGAGTAGATCCGTGCAGGACTGGTGCCATTGAGTAACCCTTGGCGGAAGGCCAAATCATTCAGGCTAAAAAGCCGATTGACGACGGGGGAAGGATCCAGGAAAACGCGATTGAAATCCAGGTTGGTGATTCCATTTTCTGACACGTGATCCAGAATCGCCGTGTTGTAATTGGCGAGCAACGGATTGCGAGAAGTGGTAGGATCAAACTGTAAGTTATCAAAAGCATATCCCGCCGTGCGCCAATAGGCTCCGGAGTAACTGGGGTCTTGCGGGTTGTCTATATATCCATAAACTGGCACTTCGTCAAAGGAAAATTTCCCTACGTGGCCATAATTAAAGAGGCTGTCTTGATGGAGGGTATTTTGAAAGCGCCGTTGGTAGAGAGAATAATCCGCTTGAATAGAGTAGAAAAAGTTTCTGATTTTGCTGTTTTCTGAGCCTTTAAAAGATTGCTGGAACCTAACCCAAGCCCGGTAATTACGTCCGTCGAACTCGTTTTGAGGATTAGGAGCAAAAAGCATGTTGTCTGTTGACCATTGGTCCGTATTAATATACTCATAGTTAGCCCCAACCTTGATCAATATCGTGGGAGTTGGCTGGAAGTCAAGACGAGCCAAGCCGCGCGCACGAAGACCTGTATTGAAACTCTTTGCCTGTACGGTATCCCAACTCTCCCGCGTCAAAAACGCAGCTCTTGAGCGAAACCCGAGGTTGTCATTGGCAATCTCTACAGGTCGATTTTGAAGATCTTCTAAGATGCCCCCTTTCAACGCATATATGCCAGTGTAAGCAGGGTCTTGATCCCGGTTGTAATCCAGCTCACCGCTGAAGAAAAAGCCCAGAATGGAGCGCTTGCCCATGTCTGATTTCTTTGTGATCAGTGGCCCAGTCAAAGTGAGCGATGCGAGGTTGTGGCCAAAGGGATCCAGATATTCCGACGTGACATATTCCACTCCTCCACTGAATGCAGAAGCGGGAGAGGCAGTCGTGATGGAGATGACCCCGCCGGTAAAGTCGCCAAACTCCGCAGGAGTGCCACCGGTATATACCTGGTACTGTGAAATGGAGGATTGAGGGAGAGTAGTCTGCCCACGGATTTTCATCCCGTCGATATAGTACACATTGGACGTGCTTCGCGCTCCACGGATGTTCAACTCTCCACTGCCTTCATCGGACTGATAGACCCCTGGGGTCAGCGCCGCGACTGAGTTAACGTCACGGGTACTGAGGTTTTTGAAGTCCTCTCCGGTGAGTGTTGTCACTACGGCTGGGTCTTTTTCGAAGACGGGATTACCCACAATCACTACTTCCTCGATGGTCACATCGTCGCCCATGAGCACATCCAAAATCCTGGTTTGACCTGCATTGACAGGCACGTCTTCAAAGGTTTTGATATTGGCCAGATAGCGCACTTCTACTCGGTAATTTCCCGGTACAAGTGGATTGATGGAGTACCTGCCATCATCGTCTGTATTGACTCCTTTTACGAATAGCTCTCCATCAAAAACCACCACGGTAGCTGCAGAAAGAGGATCTCCGTTAGAACCTAAGACGCGACCTGTCAATTTTCCGTCTTGTGCGTGTACACCTAACACGGAGACAAAGGCCAATAGTGTGAAGGTAAAAATGCGTTGTAGCATATGTGCAATAGGCTGAGGAATTTGATCTGCGACGAAAGAATAGGCGATAAAATAGGCACCTTGTCCTAAGAATTCCAAATAGATGAACAAGAATGCTGTATTCTCTCCTGATCTAAAGCAAGAACTGACAGTGCTCTCAATTGGCAGGGTCAAAGTAGAAAAGGTTCTCCCGACACAAATGCAGAAAAAAAGGAATCGATTACACGGGTACCTCTGAGGTTTCTCTCCACTTTTCCCCAATTTTTCCGAATTTCTGCCTTCAAACTCCCTCCTTGATCCTAGTCCTCTCATGAAAGTCCTCTACGATATCATCCGAAAACTGCGTAAATCAGAGATGAGGCGCATTAAGCAACGGATTCAACAAGCGCCCTTCGATTACGAGCGAGTGGGCACGCTATTCGACTTGGTGACACACTACGAGGAGCAGGAAGAGGCTTTTTACGCCCAAAAATTGTATGGCAAAGAACCCGACAACACGTTTCGGGTGACCAAGTCCCGCCTTAAGCGAATGCTAGAAAATGCCATCATTCACGACAAAAGTCTCTCTGAATACAGTCCTGCGGTCAATGCCAGACTCCAGGCCCGCAAGCGATTTCTTCAAGGTGAGATCCTACTGGGACGCGGTGCTTATGCCGCTTCCAAGAGTTTGTTGCTACAGGTTTTGGCTACCGCCAAGCGTTTTCATTTCTACGAAGAAGAGTTTCAGGCAGAAATGCTGCTTTACCGCAACTACAGCAACCGAAGTTCTGTCCTCGATTTCACCAAACACAGCGATCGGCTCCTGGCACTCAATCGTTTGCGGTTTTTGCTCTCTCAGGGCACCATTCTGTACTATCGCCTTTCCAATCTATTCGCGCACCAAACCCTCACCGTGGAAGAGCTGCAAGAGGCCCGTGAAAAAATTGATGAGCTGAAAAATATCTCCACAGAAACCTCTCATCCACAGATCCAGAGCTATTACTACCTGACAGAAATTTACTACAATGAATTAGCTGCCAATGACCAAGCGGCCCTCCGCTTTGGTCTTGCTTACCGAGACCTAGTCCATAACACCACAGAGTTTGCGTCGCCACAGCGCATCGCAGTCGCAGAAGGCTACCTAGGTGAAATCTATCTGCGAATCGGCCAATTCGAAGAAGCTGCAGCGGCATCGGAGCAGTCTTTGAGCAAATTTCCTCCCGCGCAGATGAACTATCTCCGCGGCTTGGAGCTCGCCTTTCGAATCGCTTTTTTCTCCCACCAACTCCTCAGCGCCGAAAGCTACATCGTCCAAGCCCGCTCCCATCCACTTTTTCATGAAGAAGACGACTTCGAAGGGTCAAAGCATCTTGCGGCTCGCTGGCAATACTTTCAGTCATGTGTCCTGGTGAGGCAAGGCCAATACAAGGAGGCTAATCGGGAGCTCCAAGGCACCACTGCTCTGCTCTCAGACAAAAAAGGCTGGAACTTGATCGTGCGCAGGCTCGAAATCATCATTCTTCACGAGCTCGGACACCTTGATTTGCTCGAGACCAAGATCCAGAATCTGCGACAGTTTGTGAAGCGCACGACTACTATACAGCAAGAAACTCGGCCGCGGTCGAGTCTCTTGCTGAAATTGCTGCTAATCTGGTACAGGGAGGGCTATGATTTCCAAGCGACACTTCGCAAGGCCAAGCCAATCATGACCGAACTAGATCAGGTGAAGGATTCTCGTTATGGCGGAGAATCCGACTTGATTTCCATTGACCTGTGGCTACGAGAAAAGGCCCTGAACTCGTGATGGAAGGCTAAAAAAATCTTCCGGCTCAACGCAAATGGCTGGGCCGGAAGATGGTAGCTGAACTACTGGACTTTAAAAAAAATGAAAAATCTCTTGTCCAAATTTAGTAAACGTCATGTCAAGCATGGCTCAACGCTTCACCCCGAAGAAGGTGTCGTCATAGATGATGATCGTCACCTGCTGGCTGTAATTCTCAGGAGAGTAATCCTCCAGGGTAGGTGCATTTTGTTGTGAACCTACAGCTGGAAGCGGGGCTTTGGTCACTGAGACTGGCATTGGTGCACCCCAGCCAAACAACCACATTAAAAAAGCAATCATAGAGTTCATCATTTCGTAGCTGAGTTACCGTGAGTAAAATGGGGAATAAAAGACTTAGTTACAGAGCATATCCGAATCTATGCGTCACGATAAATCAACGAAAACAATCAAAATAAGGCATGCTGAGAATGGACACTCCATTACACGGAAAAACATCTTTTTGCCCTCTCTCCTCCCTCGATTTTCTCAAGAAGTGGATCACTTTTGAGAAAAATCATTTTTCACTGCCTTCGTTGGGTGACATGCTCACCATTCACATCGTCACACGTAGCAATATGTAGCTTAGACAGCAATACCCTTCCTTTATCTGAGGTTATCTTATCTACTTATGATTCCTCATCTTTGCTTACTTTCCTTGAGCTTTTTGATTCTCTACCGTAGGCATATACACTTCACTTCTCGCCATAAGGCAAGGTCTTTTTCGGGTTTCCCTCTACCGGGATTTCATCTTCATTCACTTCTCTTTTTCCATTACCTCACGCTATCTACTTAACTTCCACTTCACACAACAAAAGACATGAAAAGAATCTCTCAACTGGCGCGCTACCGCCCCCTGCAAGTCATGAGTCTCCTGCTCATCGTGGCGCTCATTAGCTTCGCATGTGCCAAGGTCGCCTTCACTGGTCGCCGCCAAGCTAAGCTCCTGCCCAATTCACAGATCAACACCTTGAGCTTTGATCAGTACGCGATGTTTTTGCAACAAAATCCTCCCCAAAAAACAGGTGCAGAAGTAGATCGAGTCCGCCGGATCGGCGACCGATTGGTCGTTGCAGTCAACAAATACTATGCGGCAAACGGCATGTCCGAAGACCTCAAAGACTTTGAATGGGAGTTCAATGTCGTGAACGATCCCATGATCAACGCCTTCTGTATGCCTGGCGGAAAAGTCGTGGTGTACACAGGCATTCTCCCCATTGCTCAAAACGACGATGGCTTGGCAGTGGTCATGGGGCACGAAATTGCCCATGCGCTCGCCCATCACGGGAATGAACGCATGTCTCAGCAGCTCGGCACCCAAGGCTCTCTCATGGTAGCAGATGCACTGCTTTCTGTGCGTCAAAGTTCGGCGACCGACAGCGCTTCCGCTGCCAACGCTGCACGCACCCGCCAGATCATGATGGCAGCCGCTGGTGTGGGGGCACAAGTCGGGATTTTGCTTCCTTTTTCTCGAAAGCATGAATCAGAAGCTGATCAAATCGGACTTTATCTCATGGCCATTGCGGGATTTGATTTGAATGCAGCCGTGCCTTTCTGGCAACGAATGGGCGCCGCAGGTGGGGCCTCTCCCCCAGAATTTCTCAGCACGCACCCCTCCCCTTCTACCCGCCAATCCAATCTCCAAAAGTGGATTCCTGAGGCGAGAACCATCGGCGCCAAGTATCAATAGGCAATCTCACCCCCAAAAAAGCGGCACAGATCACTTGATCTGTGCCGCTTTTTTGAGGAAAATTATCCATTGGTCACACCTTATGTTGGCTGGTAGGGGGTGATGCTCTTGGAATTTCAGTCATGGATACGCCCAACTCTTCGAGGGTCTTCCCCTTGGTTTCGGGCAAAAGGAAGATCGTGTAAAGTAGTTGCAGCACCATCATGAGACTAAAAAAGGCAAAAATGGGACCCCCGCCCAAGCGATCAAGGAAATACGGAAACACATTGGTGATAACAGCCGCGAGAATCCAGTGTGTAAATGATCCCAGAGATTGACCATAGCCACGGACTTCGTTCGGAAAAATCTCAGAGATGAATACCCAGATCACGGCCCCTTGCGACATGGCAAAGAAGGCGATGAAGCCACACAAATAGTAAAGCACGTTACCAAACTCTGCCTGCATGTTCGCTCGTTCGGCTGGCGTGAGGGAGGCCAAATATGCCTGTACATCGCCGATGCGGCTGAGGTCGATCGAAGCGGAGAGGAACGTGAACGCTGTGAGGCCCAGGGTGAGAATGAGCCCACAGGATCCGATGAGCATCAGGGTTTTGCGCCCCACTCGGTCGATCAGCGTGAGGCCCAGCATGGTAAAGACGAGATTGACCAGCCCAATGAGGGAAGCTGATAGCAGGGCATTATCCGCCGCTACCCCCGTCACCTGAAAAATGCGGGGAGCATAGTAAATGATGGCATTGATCCCGGAGAGCTGATTGAAAAATGCAAATAGCAGCGCCAAGATGATGGGCCAGCGAAACACCTTACTGAAGAACAGTCGAATCGACACGGTTCGGCCATTTTGTTGCTGAAAGTAATCTGCCATTTCCAGCATTCTGGCATCGGCAGAATGCGGATCAATGCGCCTGAGCACTGCCTGTGCACCTGCCCGGTCGCCTTGATGGAGAAACAGCCAACGAGGACTTTTGGGGACAAACGCTACCATTCCTGCAAAGATTAACGCCGGAAAAGCCTCTACCCCCAACATCCAGCGCCACGCGTCTTCTCCCAAGTCGGACAGAAGATAATTTGACAGATATGCCACCACAATGCCCAGCACAATATTGAACTGAAACAAGGCCACGAGCTTGCCGCGATTCTTGGCAGGGGCAATCTCTGAAATGTACATGGGTGCCGCCACGGAGGAAGCTCCCACCCCTAAGCCCCCGATGAAGCGAAAAATCATAAAGCTATACAGCTCCGGGGCCAGTGCTGAGCCAAGCGCCGAGACCAAATAAAGCAGACCGATGCCAATGAGGGTGTTTTTGCGGCCATATTTGTCGGATGGAATGCCGCCAAAGAGGGCCCCGATCACCGTGCCATACAGCGCAATGGCGATGGCCAACCCATGGCTTCCCGTGTCTAGCGCCCAAATCCGCTGAATGTCCTGCTCTGCGCCCGAAATCACCGCAGTGTCAAACCCAAACAGGAAGCCGCCAAGGGCCACCGTGATCGACCAGTAGAGGAGTTTTGCGTGGTTCATGCGACTAACGATAACGTAGGGGGAAGAGATTCATTCGAAAATCTGGTAGAACTCAGAATTCAAGCTTTTAGGAAGCGTAAGGGCTGGGCGAAAAGATCGCCTTTAAATCTAGGAAGCGAGATCGAAGGATGAGTTTTCTGCAAATTTATACATCCGCAGCATCCATCCCCCGACCTATCCCCCACAGCTCAGGCCCTGGAGTTTACCCAAGCTTCCAGCCATCGCGATATTTCCGACTCACAAACTGGTTGGCTTCGTCCAGATTGGTGATTTTCATTGCAGGACCGTCCCAAAGAAGCTTTTTTCGTCCATAGAACTCCCGCCGATTGCCTTCATGCTTGGCCAGACTCTGATAGCTGCGAATGGCAAGGTTGCCCATGATCACAGCCTCTGTGAGTGGTCCTGAGTAATCAAAGCTCGACGTAAGTGCCTTATGTTCTGCGCTGTCAAAGCCTGCCTTGACTGCATCGGTCCAATATACTTGGTGCCCATGTTCTGGCAATTCCCGGTGCTTCCTTCCTCCATCGAATTGAGGGTCGTAGGATTTTTCGTAGGTGAGCACTTCGCCGCCTTGGAGATACACCTTGGGGTCGCGACCATACACCCCGCAAGTCATGATCCCCTTTTCGCCAATCAGCATCACCCCATTGGCGCTGTTGTCGGATCCCAAGTGATGATCAGCAGGAATGAGGTCAGGGTGAGGGGGGCGTATGCCACCATCGGACCAGTTGAAGGTGATGGGACTATTGTTTTTGGCCGTAGCGGGGAACTTTAGCTGCACACTGCTGGAAGGTGGACATCCTTCCGGAATGAATTCCGGCACCCAGTCCTGCAAAAATATTTGGCCCACACTGCACTCTACCTCAGTAGGATAGCCCAATCCGAGCACGCGGAAAGCCGGGTCAAACATATGGCATCCCATGTCGCCCAAAGCGCCTGTCCCAAAATTCCACCAACCCCGCCATTTGAAGGGATGATAGAGCGGATCATAATCCACATACTCCGCAGGGCCGATGAACAAGTCCCAGTCTTTTTCGGAGATCTGCTCAGGACGCAGAGGCTTGCTCGTAGGCACTGGAATTCCCTGGGGCCAGACAGGCCGATCCGTCCAAGCAAAGATCGTATGGACCATGCCGATCAATCCTTGGCTAAACCATTCCATCATCTGCACTTGCTCTGGAAGAGAAGCGCCCTGATTGCCCATTTGAGATACAATTTTATACTCTCTTGCCGCCTCGGTGAGTCTGCGTGTCTCGGCAATGTTGTGGGCCAAGGGCTTTTGTACATACACGTGAATCCCTAGTTGCATTGCCGCCATGGCAGCGACCGCGTGCATGTGATCTGGTCCAGAGATTGTGACTGCATCAATTTGGCTCTTCATTTCTTCGAGCATGCGGCGAAAATCGTTAAAACGTTTCGCTTTGGGCCATTTGGTGAAGGCAGCGCTCGCACGCGAAGTGTCGATATCGCAGATGGCGACGACATTCTCTGCATCCTTGTTCCAAGCGTTGACAATGTCGCTGTAGCCTTTGCCCCCAGCGCCGATGGCAGCGAGGTTGAGCTTATCGCTCGGAGCTGTGTAGCCTCGACCCAGCACATGGCGCGGCACAATCGTGACGCCTGCAGCAGCCAAGGCGGAGTTTTTGAGAAAATTTCTACGGGTAGTCATCCTTTGATGAGGGTTGAGTGTGGGCGACCATGCCTCGGCTCTTTTTCAGGTTCTCCGAGAAGGTGATCCCTAAAAAGACATTCCGATGGGTCGGTCAGGGGTGGACACCGAAAGTTATTCAGTTTTTTGAGAAGCGACACGTCCTCCTGAACAAATCACGGCAAACTTCTGGCTCATGATCCCGAAACACCACACTTCTTCCGCACGACCCTCGGTGTCGCTTCCGCAGAAATTAAGCCTCCATAAGCACGCTATCCTCTTTTTCCTTTCGCTGACGAAATTTCCCGACCCGGATACCGATCTATTTCGATAAGCGCCTTGCGTTCTAGCAAGCGGTCAGGATGATTGAGTTGGAGAATGTGAATCGTCGCTTGTGCCATTGAGCTAAGTGCCACAATGTGCGGGCCTTCCAAGCGAAAATGCGCCGCCCAGTCGTCCTTTCGAGGGTGATAAAAACGAACGAAGTCATTGCTTGGCGGAACCATGCTCCCGATGTCGCTGCCCTTGCTGCGGTTACATGGCAAGCAGGCCCACGCAAAGTTGCTGGAAAGATGCTCCCCGCCGTGTTTGAGGCTAATAATGTGATCGACTTCGTGCGGAAAAAAACTGTCTTCCTCCGAGAGCAAACAATATTCACATACCCCTTGGGCGCGGTCGGCAACTGATTTGCGAATGCGACGAGAGATGGAAGGTCTCACGAACGAAGGTGCTTCCTCGCGCGGGCTTTGGCCAGCCGCATCACGTGCTCCAGCATGAGGTATTGGTTCAGCTCCTCCTGCTCCGCCACGCTCAACTCTCCTGCACGATGACGCACCACGAGCGATTTTACCCGCTCCTGCAACAGCTCGGAAGGGCGAAAATCGACCACTTGCTGGGGTGTTGCCCCCGCAGCGATAAACTCAATGACTTCTTCGTACACCGGTTGGTTCATTGCGTGCATTGTTTTGTAGGGGAAACTTACGGAAAATTTGGAGGAAGGGCCGGGAAAAAGTGTGAGCAACAGCCATCTGAAGACTCGGAGTCTTGACTCTCGCAACACGTATGAGGGGTTTGGGACAATCATAAGGCTCTCTTTCTCGCATTCCTTTTACCGCTAATGCAGCCTTTTTGCTATCTTTCCTCAAAGAACAGGCCATGATCAGCGATGTGAACCAACTCGACCTGAATGCCAAATACACCTACGCCGACTATCTCGGCTGGCGATTCTCTGAGATGGTAGAATTGATCCAAGGTCAGATCCACCGGATGTCTCCAGCACCCAACCTGGAACACCAGCGGGTGTCGAGCCGTTTGCACGCCATGATTTTCAGATATTTGGAAGGGCAGCCATGCGAAATATTCAGCGCACCTTTTGATGTGCGACTGCCCCTGCCGCCGGGCCGGGTCAGGGACGACAAAATCGACACGGTGGTGCAGCCAGACCTCTGTGTGGTCTGCGACCCGGCCAAGCTTGATTCGCGCGGCTGCCTCGGCGCACCAGATTGGATCATCGAGATCCTTTCGCCAGCGACCTCGCGCAAGGATTTTACCGAAAAATTTGACGTGTACCAGCACGCAGGCGTGCGCGAATATTGGATCATCCACCCCTTTGAACAGACCCTGCTGGTGTACCTGCGCAATGATGCAGGCGTCTTCGAAGGACGACAGCGGCCCTACCTGCGCGGCGACATGGTGCCCTCGTCGGTCTTTCCCGGTTGGGAAGTTGATCTGGACCTTGTGTTTCCGGAGCCGTGAGTGACGAAATCATTATGAGGGATTTGACCCTTATCAGTTGCCTGCGCTTCCTTGATCCCTGTAGTGACCAGGGCGCGAAACTCTCATGAGGGTTTTGCCCTCATGAGAGTTATCTCAGTCTTGAACGGCTTGTGGAGGCCTGGTGTCGGCGACCCTTTGAATTGGTTTTGTGGCTTGTTTGTGATTTTACCTGCCATATTTCATCTTTCAGTTGCTATACAAACCATCATTGAGCGACACCTCCCTAGCATCTTACGGCTTAGTGCCCAGCACCAAGTCAAGCGTCTATGGGTGTTGGGGTTCGTGCTAATCGGTGACTTCTCCGCCGATTTCGAGATTGACTTTCTCTATGAATTCGATGAGGCCCACCTCACGCATGAAGCCGAACTCGACCACCTGCTCGCCATGATTGCCGGACAATAGCGACTGCTCGGTCGGCCCGTGGACTTTGTCTGGTATGGCGGGCTGAGCAATCTCTATTTTAAAGCAGAAGTGGAAGCGCAGAAACGGTTGATTTATGCCCAGATTTCCTCCATACCCTGATCCATCAATACGACAAGATCAAAGTCAGCAATTTCTGGGCATTCACGCAGCGGCTCCCGAGCTTGAAAGCTGAAGGCGATCAGGTGCTGGCCCGCGAGGAATAGAGATGATGGCCGATTTTTCGTATATTCCCTGCTCATTCACCTGTGCCATGAACTACCCGCTTTCCTCGGCATCTTCCTTCACCTGGGAATCCTACCTCGAACTGGAGTCCCAAGCCGATACACGCTACGAGTACCACGACGGCACGATCGTCAATATGGCCGGAGCCTCCAATCGGCACAATAAGATCTGCGGTAATTGTTACGTGCAGGTCCGCCAAGCGGTCCGAAGCAGCAGTTGCGAAACGTTTGCCATGGAAGTCAAACTCTTCCGCTACCAAAGCCCGCGCTACCTCTATCCCGACGTGATGCTCACCTGCAACCCCCTCGATTTGCAGACCGCCAACGGGGTGCGCAGTCCCTTGCTGATTATCGAGGTGCTTTCCAACAGCACCCGCGAGGCTGACCGGAGTTTTAAGCTGCGCGAATACCTCAAACTGCCCTCCCTGCGCCATTACCTGCTCATCGAACAGCAGCATGGTGAAGTGCAGCACTTCCGCCGCCGGGAAGACAGCATGCCTTGGGAGGTGTATTTTTATGAGGAAATGACAGATCAGGTGTCTATCCCGGAGCTTGCGTTCACGCTCAGCCTCGCCAGCCTGTATGAAGGCATCCATTTTGGACCCGAAGTGGATCAGGTGCAGGAGGAAGCGGCGGAATATAAAGGCTAGGCTTCTCGGGCGTCAACGATCCAAGACAGCACGAAGCATCAGGACGCAATCTTAACCAGCCGCTCCCGGTCAGCTGCTTAGGACAGGTTTGCCAGGAGAGGCGCCTGCTCCAGTTCCGGAAAGTCCTCCAACATGTCCGCAAAGACCATCCCTTGCGCCAGCCAGGACAGGATGTCGTACACCGAGATGCGCGTGCCTTCGATGCAGGGACGTCCAAACAGCACGCTGGGATCCAGGGTGATATAGCTTTGGTAGGTCACGATTAAAGATAGGTGTTATCATAAGCAATTCACCGTTGCCGTCAGGGCATGGACACCATAGGGGGATGTGCATAAGCCACTAGATACGCGACCGGAGGGAAAAATATGCCCCATGGCCCTGTTGGAAGCGTCACTCCCCCGGCAGCGTCTGGATTTTCGGCAGCAGTTTTACCTGCTCTGCTCCTCCCTGCACATAGGCGAGCACACTATTTGCATGGAGCTCAACATTCATGTGGTCAACTGCCTGATCAGCCCATTTGCTTTACGGCCCTGCTGATAGACGCTTTCACCTGCTGCCAGCTAATGGATTCGTCGAAAACGACAGGATTGGCAGAGTGCTCGGCATCTTCAAAATAGGTGAGGCTTTTTACGATGTGGAATACCTCGTACATCTTAAATTTCTGCCGAAATAATGCCATCATCCTTTCCAGGGGCATGTAATCAAGCAAAAAGTATATGTCATAAAAATCCTTCTTGCTTCCCCTTTGCGCGATCGCTTTCAGCTTCATAGGGGCAATATCCTGTAGATCAAGCATCCGCACACCATCTTCATGCAAAGTGGGAAACAAAATTGGATACCCCATTTTTACAAAGTCCACTTTGATGCCTTCGATTTTGGTAATGAGCATATGAGGCTCTTCCAAATCAATCATCAACTCAAAGTGGGCTTCAAGGACTTCCGATAAGCGCGTGCTATCAAAAGGCTCCGGCGTAAACAGGTCCAGGTCAATAGACTTCCGGTGGCCCAACTAAGGCCAAGGCAGTACCACCAACCAGAAAAAAGGGATCCAGCCCCGACAACGCCATCAGCCGCTTCAGTAATGCCAGTGTTCCTGGTTCGACTGTGCGAGTTTGTAGCATCGGAATTCGGTAATGGGAACATCGAAGATCAAGCTGCAATAGGCCAGCGTCCGCTTGTCGAGGTACCGGGCGCCGAGCAGGGTCTCTTTCACCGTCTCCCGGCCATAGAAGGCGACCATTGCCCGAAACTCCTCCAGCCGCCCGCGCGTGCTGATGCGCTCAATCACCGAGGCACGGTGCGCCTGTAGGTCCACTTCCTCCACATTGACATCCCAAAATAGCGCAGGCCTTAGTTCTAGTGGCATCTTTTATCCTTTTTGTAAAGATAAAGATATGAGGCCGCATCGGGTAAATCAACCCCAAAACCCAACCGGCATCGCCTTCAAAAGTCAATCTGACACCCCGGCAGCAGCGCCCGGATGCGAGCTTGCTCTGCTTCGGGAATAGAATATGTTGACGCACGATTCATTGCGACAATCCTCCTCGCCCACACAAAAGTTGATTGGTTCGAGGCTCATGGATTCAGCAGCTCGCGCACCCGCGCCACATCCGGGTGGGTGATGCCCGCCGCCTCCAGTTCATCGAGGTCGGCGAGGAAGACCGCATTCCACGTGCGCTCGCTGTCGGGATAGCGCTCTCCGGCGAAGCGCGCATAGATCCCCTCCGCCTCCGCGTACTTGTCCTGCAAGAGCAGGGCCGAGGCCAGATTGGTGTAGATCCACTGGGTTTGTTCAGCCGGATAGGCTTCGCCGATCTTCAGGCCCTCGCGGGCGGCGGCTTCCGCTTCCATCGGTCGTGCATCAAACAGCAGGTGCCAGGAAAGGCTGCCGTAGGCCTGCGCCAGGGCCAGCGAGCGGGGATCTTCCTGCGTGAGGGAATCGATCTTTGCCTGAGAGCGCTTCACTTTATCCGATGGAGACAGCCGAGCTTCTTCCAGCGACTCGATGGCTCGCGCCACGGTCAGATAATTTCCTCCATAGCTCTTGATTCCCGTCGCTTCGTACAGTTGGCGAAATACGGCTGCTGCCTGTTGGTAATAGTCCAGTGCAGGGTCATATTCCTTCTTTGCCTCATACACCGACGCCAGCTTGTAATACGACACCCCCAG
>DAITMB010000063.1:0-28891 GCA_036835375.1 Bacteroidota bacterium | reverse complement strand
TGGCAATTATGGCCTCCATACGGTCGCTCTCCTCCTTGGACATCCCCCCTGACACGTAGCGCTCCAGGGTCGCCATGCTGGGCATGGCGTCCGTGTCGTGGTCCGGCAAAAAGGGGTGATTCATAGCCTTGGCTTCGTTGAAGGGATAGATGAGAGACTAGCTGGAGGTGTCTCCGCGGGCAATGGAAGAAAGATGTATTTTAAGATTTCGTTTGCCATTTTGAATAAAACTTTTGACCTGCTTCATGTCGAATCCGGTCAAATCCGATACCTCTTGGTAACTTTTTTTCTCTAAGTAGAACAGGGCAATACAGCGGCGCTGATGCTCTTGGAGTTGGCCCAGCGCCTCCTCCAAGTGTTGGAGTTGGAGTTCGTCTTCGCTTAGCTCCCCAAAAAGATGGGCTTCCTGGCCATTTTCCACAAACTCCCGCTGGTCCATGTAAAATCCTTCCTGCTTCTCGCGCTCTCGTTTTTGCTTGTCGATTTGCGCCAGACATTGGTTTTTGACCACGGTGTGGAGCCAAAAGCGAAACGAGCGAACCTCATACTTTTGCAGGTCCAGGAGCAGCTTTTCAAAAATCCGCATGGTCATGTCTTCGGCTTCCATGGGATCTTTGAGATACTTCATGCTCACCAGATACACCAAGTCAGTGTAGCGATGAAATAGCTCTCCCACGCAGTCTGGGTCCCCCTTCTCGCGGAAGGTGGCCAGCAATTCCTCATCGGTTTGCCGAGAAATATGGGAGGGGTGATTGTTCAAGCTTGTTGTGCTTCTGTCGCTCTAATATACAACTGATTAGGAGAAAAGGTGGTGCGCCAACTAGCGAGTCTGACTGGGAAAGTCGAAGGGTTGCCCGAAAAAAAACGAACGAAGTCAGTTCCAAGTCGAAGGTATGTCACTTTTGGTTGGTTTGTTCGTCTATAGCGGTACACGATGCGAATTTTCATGAAAAAACGAACCTATTGGCTCCTCGCCTTGCTGATCCTTGCGGGTTGGTGTGCGATGCCCAACGACCGTGATGCGTTCTCTGACGACATTATTTCCGTTGCGAATTCATTGATTGGTACGCCGTATCGCCCGGGGGGCAGCAGTCTGGAAGGATTTGACTGCTCGGGTTTCACGAGCTACGTCCACGAGCAAGCCGGAATCAGCATCCCAAGAGACAGCCGTTCCCAAGCGGCCCTGGGCTCCAAGGTGAGCTTAGATGAGGTAGAGCCGGGAGATCTTATTTTTTTTCAAGGTCCTGACAGAGCTTCCAAAAGCATCGGCCATGTGGGGATGGTGACAGGCGGTGCAGGGGATTCTGTAGAGGTGATTCACGCCTGCCGACGTGGGGTGGTGAAAGAAGCTATTTTGAGCCTTCGTTATTACCGCGACCGTTTCGTGACCGTTCGCAGATTGTAAGGACGTAGGAAAAATTCGCCGTTGATCTTTCGAGGCAGGATGATTACCTTTGAGTATCAAGATCGGATTGGGATAGGTTATTCGCTTTTCTACAGGAAAAGCTCAACGCGAATGGTGGGTTGTTCGCACGAAAGTGTCCCTAATCAAGGTTTCACTTTTCGCCTAATGCGTCCACATTGATTTGACCAAGACATCCTGCATGGGCATCAATAGCTGTTTTTGAACCTAACAGTTATAAACCTTCGGAGATTTGCTCGGAACATCAAGGGCGGGCCTCACTCCTTAGGAGAGCTTCGCTTCGTGCGGCACAGAGGATTACCGAGTTGGTCTGGCACCTCTATCCATGTCTTTCTGGGGTTTCATTAACCTCTGGTGCTTGTGCAGGTTCTTATATTACCTCGTGGCTTTCACCACGAGGTTTTTTTATTCAATGTTGTGGATGAGGTGATTTTTTCCAAGGAATGGTCACGAATCGTCCTGGCAAATTATTTCTATGCACAACATACACAACTGAGAAGGGGGAGCGCAGCGCAGCATTCGAGTACTTCATCCCATCATTTTTCCAAGTCACCCTCATGAGTTCAGCTTAAGCTACTCAGACAATCCGCAATGTTAACCAGAGAATATATTCTTTGCCCTTGTCGTGGATTCCGAAAAAAAACCTTTTATTTGCGCCTCCGTTAGTTACGCTCGTAACAAAAATTGGTGCAAGAATCCTATCATTCCGTAGTAAATCCTTTGCCGAGGCTCATCGCCATGATCGGGAAGGCCATGTTCAAGTCCCTGACCGCCCGGATGCACCAGGCAGGCCACCATCTCAACATGGAGCACTGGATCGTATTGGTGCATTTGTGGCAAGAAGATGGACAAAACCAAGCCAAGCTCGGAGAGATAGCTGGTCGCCATAAAACCGCTGTTACACGAGCGATAGACAACTTGGAAGAGCTGAATTTGGTTCTTCGCGTGCCAGATCAGCAGGATAAAAGAAACAAACGCATCTACCTCACCAAGGCTGGCAAAGAGCTTGAACACGAGCTGATGCCCATCGCCATTGACACCCAAACAGAAGCTTTCATGGGGATCCCCAAAAAAGATCTGGAAGGCTGCCAAGAAGTCCTCCAACTTATTTTGGAGAATCTCAAGCCTTATTTATAGCACTTTTCGCACAGTTACATCCGTAACCGACCTATCCTTTTGCAACAACTTACTACATGAGATCGGCACTTATTTCACTTGGACTGTTTGTCCTGATTCTCGCCGGGGGACTGGGCATTTCGACCATCATTTCTTCTCAGAAGGAGCCAGCCCCCAAACTCCCGGCTGTGGACAATGTCACGCAAGCTTCCTACCATGTGGTCCAAAATCAGACCCATGCTGCCCAAGTGGAGGTCAACGGGCGACTGGTGGCCAGAGACAAAATTGAACTCTTTTCGGAAGTCAACGGGACCTATCGCAGCACTGGCAAGCTCTTCAAGGAGGGGGTTTATTTCGCCAAAGGAGAGACCATGCTCAATCTCACCGACGCAGAATTCCAGATGGCGCTGCGGGCCCAAAAGAGCGCCTTTGCGAACCAGATCACGCTCATGCTCCCCGATTTGAAGACGGACTATGGATCAAGCTTTCCTCGCTGGGTGGCTTACCTCGATAGTCTCGACATCGACAAGCCTCTTCCTCAGCTGCCAGAAGCGAGCAGTGATCAAGAGCGATATTACCTCACTGCTAGGAATGTGCTCAACACCTATTACACTATACAAGGACAAGAAGCCCGGTTGAAAAAATATTTGATTCAGGCGCCCTTTAATGGAAGGGTATCGCAAAGCGCCATCACCCCGGGCACCTTGGTAAGGTCTGGACAAAAGCTGGGAGAATTCTTCAATCCATCTTCCTACGAATTAGAGGCATCCGTGAGCTTGCGCGACCTCCCCTTCACTCAGCCCGGCAGTGCTGTTGAGCTGCGCTCCGAGGACATTCCAGGTACGTGGAATGGCCGCGTGCTCCGCATCTCCGACGTGATTGATGCCACTACACAGACCGTAAGGGTGTTCATCAGCGTGAGTGGTAGTTCTCTCAAGGAAGGGATGTACTTGCGGGGCACTGTGAGTGGAAAGCCGGTGAAGGATGTCGTGTCGATTGATCGCCGATTGCTAATGGATGATAACTCTGTCTTTCTGGCTACGCTGAAACCAGCACCCAGTGACAGTGTGAACCTTACTCTCCAGCCTGCCACTCTCAAAAAAGCGATCGTAGAGCCCGTCCAATACTCAGAAGGCAAAGTGCTGGTGAGGGGATTGGAAAATGGCATGATGCTCATCAATCAGTCGATTCCCAATGCATACGACGGAATGAGCGTAGCGCTATATTCCAATCAGTAGCCTTCACCCTCTGAATCCCAACGTCAGGCTTTATGAGACAGGTCATTACTTATTTTGTCAAATATCCCATCACAGGCAATGTGCTGATGGTGGTGTTGCTGGTTTTTGGGGCGATGGGTCTCCTGAGTTTGAAGAGCACCTTCTTCCCAGAAACAGAGACAAAGCTCATCGCCATTGAGCTGATATATCCCGGAGCCTCTCCTGAGGAGATAGAAGAAGGGGTCGTCAACAAGATTGAAGATAATTTGAAGGGAGTCACTGGCATCGACCGGGTGTCTTCTGTGTCAAGAGAAAACAGTGGTCGAGTCACTGTCGAAATCAAGCGGGGATACAAGATCGACTTGTTGCTACAAGATGTAAAAAATGCGGTGGACCAGATCAGTTCCTTTCCTCTGGACTTGGAGCCCCCTGTAATTTACAAGCAAGAAGCCCTCACGTTGGCGCTCAACTTTGCTGTGAGTGGAGAGGTAGATCTCTCCATTCTCAAGCGGTATGCGCGGCAGATCGAGTCGGACTTGCTAGCCAAAGAAGGCGTCTCCAAGATCTCGTTGAGTGGATTTCCTGCCGAAGAAATAGAGATCCGGGTCAAAGAAGATGTTCTTCGGAGCTATGGTATCACCTTCGATCAGGTCAGCAGGTCTGTGGCCTCAGCGAATTTGGAGTTGACGGGCGGAACGATCAAGGGGCTGGACGAAGAAATTCTTATTCGAACACGCTCCAAGGAGTATTATGCCGCCAACCTTCGCGACCTGACCGTGGCTACCAGCCCAGATGGCAGGCAGGTGAAATTGTATGAAGTGGCTGAGATCCGGGACCAATTTGAGGAGTCACCGAGTGGTGCTACCATCAATGGCAAGCCAGCTGTGAGAGTCAGCGTGAACAATACCGTGGACGAGAGCCTCCTCGAAATCGCTGAGACCGTCAACGATTATATCCGAGAGTTCAATCAGTCACACCAAGATGTGCAAGCCACCATCATCAACGATGGCTCCGTGTTGCTGCGACAGCGGATCGACCTTTTGGTCAACAACGGTCAGATCGGGATCATTCTGGTTGTCGTGTTGCTTGCAATGTTTTTACAGTTGCGACTTGCCTTTTGGGTAGCCCTTTCGATCCCGATCTCATTTGCGGGGATGTTTCTCTTTGGGGCGCTGGTCGGTCTTCAGATCAATGTCCTCTCCCTCTTTGGTATGATCCTCGTGATCGGGATCTTGGTAGATGACGGCATCGTAATCAGCGAGAACATTTTTTCACATTGGGAACGTGGAAAGGATCCTGTGGATGCCGCCATTGATGGCACAATGGAAGTCTTGCCTGCGGTGTTATCCGCGATTCTCACCACCATGGTGGCCTTTGGGATGTTTTTCTTCCTCGATGGCATCACAGGTGACTTCTTCAAAGACGTCGCATTGGTCGTCATCCTCACCCTTGGATTCTCACTCCTCGAAGGGGCGCTGATCTTACCGGGCCACGTGGCACACTCCAAGGCGCTCCTTCGAAAAGAAAAGGAAGACAGAAATGTAGTAGATAGGGCCCAAAAAGCCTTCTCCGATGGTATGGAGTGGATGCGGGTGAGGCTATACGAACCCCAACTGAAGGTAGTTTTCAACTTCCCCCTGCTAGGAATCGCCTTTCCAATTGCCTTGCTGTTGATCGCATTTTCCTTGATCTCAGGTGGTTTTCTCAAAACAACCATCTTTCCTGTGATCGAAGGTGACTTTATCACGGCAAATGTCAAGATGCCCGCTGGTACCCCTGAGGAAGTCACCCTTCGTTGGATGAACCACATCGAAGAGGCTACCTGGCGTGTGAACGAGCGCCTGAAGTCCCGGCGACCCGATGGGTTGGATGTGGTAAACATCACGAACCTCAATCAGGGGGGCACTACCTATGAAGGAACGCTCCTCATCAATCTGCTAGATAGTGAGACCCGGCAAGAATTTGCTCCACAAGCCTCTTCGCTCTCCATTGCGGATTCTATCAAAAAGGAAGTGGGAATCATTTATGGAGCGGAAGAGGTGAGTTTTACCCTGTCCAGTCCATTCGGAAAAGCAGTCTCAATTGCACTTTTTTCCGCCAATCTGTCGGAGCTGGAGCGGGCGGTCGAAACCCTGAAAGACACTTTGAACGAGTTCTCCGACCTCCGCAATGTCACTGACAACAACCAGACCGGACTTCGGGAGCTCAACATCACCCTCAAGGACAAAGCCATAATGCTCGGTCTTGATTTGCGCACCGTCGTGAGCCAAGTGCGGCAAGGCTTTTTTGGGGCCGAGGTGCAGCGAATTCAGCGTGGGGAAGATGAAGTTCGGGTATGGGTAAGATATCCCGAATCAGATCGTCAGTCGATCAGCAATCTGGAAAATATGCGCATCCAGACCGCTGCGGGCCAATCATTCCCGCTTTTCGACATCGCTAACATCGCCCCCAGCCGAGGAGTCATTGCAATCAATCACCTGGATGGCAAGCGAGAAATCCGCATTGAAGCGGATGCTGCCTCCGCTGATGTATCGACCAACGACCTCTTGATCGAAATCGAAAATGCCGTGCTTCCCGCCGTTCTGGCCAAGTATCCCAGTGTGAACTTCAGCATGGAAGGTCAAGTCCGCGACAATGCAAAAACTCAGGCCTCAGTAGCGAAAGTTGGTCCAATTGTTCTGCTCATATTTTCGGTGATCATCATCCTTACTTTCCGATCATTCAACCAGACCATTGCTGTGCTCGCCATCATTCCTTTCGGACTGATCGGAGTGTTTTTTGGACACTGGATCTTGGACAGGCCATTTAGCTTCATCCTTTCCGGGCTGGGGGTCCTGGCGCTGGTCGGGGTCATGGTCAATGACGCACTGGTATTGGTCAGCCAATTCAACATCCTGATCAAGGAAGGAAAGCCATTCCGGGAAGCTTTGTATGAGGCCTCCTCCTCTCGGTTTCGACCTATCTTCCTGACCTCTGTCACCACGATAGCGGGACTGGCGCCTTTGATTTTTGAAAAGAGCCTTCAAGCGCAATTTCTTATCCCAATGGCCATAACCATCGCATTTGGCCTCGCGGTATCTACCCTCCTGGTGCTCGTGACCCTCCCAGCCTTTCTCCTGATCATCAACTCCTACAAGGTAGGTATTGTGTGGCTCTGGGAAGGGACCAAGCCCGACCCTACTTCAGTGGAGCCCGCGTTGGATGGACGCAAAGACTACCTCGGTCTCTGGATGATCGGCACCCTCGCGCTGGTCGGTTTCTTAGCTTTTCTGGCAGCTATCCCAAGTTTTTTCAGCTAATCCTCTGAACATCCTCCCTATGAAATATGCAATCATTCTCTTGATTGGCTTTGCATGGTCAGGCCTCACGAGCCCATTGGCTGCGCAGGAAAGCCTTACATTGGAAGACGCCATTGGGGCGGCCCTCCAAAATAACTATGGCATTCGGTTGGCGGCCTATGACGTGCGAAGTAGCGAGCTCGATGTTTCCCGAGGAAATGCTGGTCTCCTCCCGACACTCTCCATGTTAGGAGGTGCCAACTACAACAACAACAATGCTGAGGTTGATGTCGTGGCAGGTACAGACCCTGCTACTGGAGCGGCGATTGTGGAGCGCGTGAGTGCTACCGGTGTAGAGACCTCCTCTGCCAATCTTGGCCTCAATCTCAATTGGACCATTTTCAATGGCATGGCCAATGCGCGACGTTATGAACTTCTATCGGCTTCGGCGGCGCTCACGAAAGAGCAAACCAGAAATTTGGTAGAACTCAATGTGATTCAGGTATCCACGACCTACTACCAAGTGGCGCGGCTGGAAAACAACTATCGCATTCTCGCCCAAAGCCTGGAACGCTCCGTGCAGCGACTGGTGTCAGTTAAAAATCAGGAAGAATTTGGTGGGGCAAATTCCATTGCAGTGCTTAATGCGCAGGTGGACTTGAACACCGACTCGGTCAATCTCCTGACTACCGCCTTGAACCTCGAAAACGCAAAGCGAAACCTGGTTTATCTCATAGGTTTGGACTTGGAGACGACCCTTCCTTCGGTAGAGCTGACCGCGCAAATAGAAGAATTACCTTCACTGGCAGAGCTGGAAACCATGGTGCTCAATGGCAACTCGACCATCGTCAGTGCAGAGCAAAATCAACAACTCAACGCACTCAACCTTCAAATAGCGGAGTCAGGGCGATATCCCAGCCTCAGCATCAATGGTTCTTATGGGCTAAATTACGCCAATAACGGTCCCTTTAGCTTTGCGCCGAGGATTTTTAGCTATGGATTGGCGGGCGGCGTCTCGCTCAATGTGCCGATATATAATGGGAGCAGGGTGGCTAATGGCATTCAAAAGGCAGAAATCACCTTGGCTCAGAGCCGCTTGCAACAAGACCAAGTAGAGCAGCAAGTCATGCGCGACCTGCGAAATGCCTATTTCACTTATCGCAATCACCTCGACATCCTTCGGCTGCAAGAGCTTTCCGTGAGGGCTGCCAGAGAAAACTACGAGCGCACGCAGGAGCGATTTCGACTAGGTCAAGCCACTGGCATTGAATTTCGAGAGTCACAAATCAACCTTCTCAACGCGGAAAATCGACTCAATGATATCCGATTCGACGCCAAGCTGAGTCAGCTTACCCTTCTCCAACTCAGCGGAACCCTTGTCCCCCGCGACTGATCCATTCCTCATGGAGCCGCACGCAGATGAGGAATGTTTCCCTGCCTGCATTGATCTGGAAAAGGGCGAGCTGCGAGACGAAGAGGGGAAATTCCAAATCCCTCTTCGGCTTCTCACCTTTTTTCCCTGCCATGAACAAGTCCTTCGATCTTTCTGGCCCGTACAAGGTCTCGAAACCTATTCTTCATGACTCATTCCACCCACCACCTTCTCCGCCCTGTATTCACCCGGCGACTGGCACAAAAGCTGAGTCAAGGCGCTGTGCTCAACCTTGTGGGGAGCGCTGAGCAAGGGGTGGACCGCCTGCTGGAAGACCTCATGGGCATAGGCATCCAGGACCAGCGCTTCTTGCTGGTCGATATGCGAGAATTTCGACAAGATGCGCAGGCATTTGTCCGGGGGATCAGCGTGGCACTTGGAGCGCAGGAACCCGTGCAGGACTTCGACGAGTGGGTGGATGCACTCCAGCTCCACGGTGGCAGACTGTGCCTTATGCTCCACCACTTCGACCACATCGACCGATCAGAACATGGTCCTTACGGCGCTTCGTTTTTCACTACGCTCAGCCGATTCTTCCTCATCCCCTCTTTGTCGCTTCTCGCTGTCACTGCCCATCCGCTGGTATCGAGGCTGACTGAGTTAGAGCAGTTTTTTTCGCAGGCAGACTTCGAGCCGGATGTGTACCCGCTCCCTCCCTTGAGTCTCAAGCGAATGCAAGAAGAGATCACTCGCCAATTTCCTTTGTGGAATCCAGATATGGCCGTAGCCATGGCGATCTACTCGCATCCCCATGCCTATCTTTTTCTCCAATATGTCTTAAAAAGGATTTCTTCTTTGGGCGCCACTTCGCCAAACATTGGCCCCAAAGAGATGGCAGAGTTTCGGGTCCATTACGACAGCGCACATGGCTTGACGCCTCCTCCTTCCCCGGAAAAGGTGTCGTGGTGGAATCGCTGGTTCAACCGATGAAGCTTTTATCTGTGTCGGCAGGGCGCTAAAAACGCGGAAAGGCTCCAAAAAGGAGCCTTTGCCACGCGCTTATGGTACAGGTAGGAATGCTTTAAGAAGTAATCAACGGACCAGTACTAGCTGTCCTTGCTTTTTCACCACTTCACCTAAGTGATTACGGTAGTTTAGTTTCCATGTGTAGTTGCCAGGAACAGCAGGAATTCCGCCGATGTTGCCGTTCCAACTCGGCTTGCTATGCACCGAGGTGTGAACAAGCTGTCCTGTGAGGTCAAAAATCTCAAGCTCCATCTCTGCGGTGAGACAGGAATGGCGAATTTCAAAAATGTCATTGATACCGTCTCCGTTGGGGGAGATCGCAGCAGGAATAAATGTGAGGCAAGATGAGTCGTCTCCTCCCGTCAGGTAAATCTCCACGGGAACTGGTACAAAGGACCAAGAGCAAATAGCCAAGCAGGCAAGAACGATATACTGGATCATAACTACAGAATAACCCTTTCCTCAAAAGGGTGGCACTAGGGGTTGAGAGAAACGGGGTGTTATGGAGGGTTTGTTTGATACAAGAATAAGAAGATATCAGGCAGCAACCGTTGAACAGTCGTTGAATCGTCACTTTTTCTGGCTAACCGTCAAGAATCCTGTTTAAAAGGTAAAATCCAAAGTGGGGCTCCGTATCGTAAATTTCTACTTGGATTTAGGCACGGTCGTTGATTAGCCCTCGACCCACAGGTTTCCTCACTTATTGCAGACTTATTGCGGAGGTCGTGCTAAATTTGTCTGATGATATTTTGAAAAAACGTCCTGAAAGCTGGACGAACTTTCACTTATCACTTTGGTTGCTAGACTGACCATCATGATGGATTGCGCATGCAGTGCAACATTCTGCTTTCTCCTTCTGGCCGAATCCAGCTCCACAAACCACTCGACACACTGACCTGAGGAAGTACTGCACATCCCCATCTATTGCTTCTCCAAATTAGACACAAGACCGAATGAAAATCAGCAACTGGGGCAAATATCCGGTGGTAGATGGACCCGAGCGCCGCGGCCCTTACCTAGTCGAAGAACAAACAGCAAAGACTTGGATTCCACGCGGGATGGGCCGCTGCTATGGAGATAGTTCGCTGGGGGAGATCATGGTCTCTTCGTTGCACCTGGATAGGATGTTAGGCTTCGACGCGAAGACCGGACAGCTTTTTTGCGAATCAGGTGTGACGTATGAGGATTTGCTCAAGACCTTTGTGCCCAAAGGCTGGTTTCCGCCCGTGACGCCCGGCACCAAGTTCGTGAGCTTGGGGGGCGCCATCGCCTCTGATGTTCATGGCAAAAATCACCACAAAGAAGGCAGTATCTCCGACCACGTGCTCGCACTGGACCTGATGCTTCCTGGTGGCGAAGTCCTGACTTGTAGCCGTGAGCAGCATGCCAGTCTCTTCTGGGCGACTATCGGGGGCATGGGGCTAACAGGATTTATTCTCCGCCTCCACCTTCAACTGAAAAAGATAGAAACGTCCGCTATTCGCTACGAAAATGTCAAAGCAAAGGACTTATCGGAGATTCTCTCCCTGTTCGAAGACTTTGGAACCGCAACCTACAGCGTAGCTTGGATCGACACACTCGCCAGGGGATCTCGCCTCGGACGGTCCATCCTCATGAAAGGCGAACACGCTTCGCTCGCAGAGGTCCAAGGCTCCGCCTGGGAAAAGTCTCCGCTTCAACTGCCCAAAAAACTTGCCCTCACCGTCCCCTTCAATTTTCCGGCGTTTGCGCTCAATCGACTCACCATGTCTGCTTTCAATGCGCTCTACTATCGTAAGCAGCGAAAGCAACAACAGGGAGGGCTGGTGGATTACGACTCCTTTTTTTATCCTTTGGATGCGATCCATCACTGGAATCGAATCTATGGTAAGCGGGGATTCACACAATACCAATTTGTCGTGCCCAAGGCGCAGGGTCCTATCGCCATCGAAGCTGTGCTTCAGCACATGCATCGCCATCGAATGGGCTCCTTCTTGTCCGTTCTGAAGCTTTTGGGACCCTCCAGCGGCCTTATGTCTTTTCCGATGGAAGGCTATACGTTGACCTTGGATTTTCCAATCAAGCCCGCGCTGTTTCCTTTTTTGGATGAGCTGGATGCGATGATCACCGCTTGGGGAGGGAGGGTCTATCTCACCAAAGATGTGCGACTCTCGCCCGAAAGTCTTCGCGCCTCCTATCCGGGGGTACCGGCATTCTTGGATATTCGGAAAAAATGGGACCCGGAAGGGAAGATACACTCGCTTCAATCTCAGAGATTGAACCTCTAACTCCAACCCATGCACGCCATAGGTTTTGGATTGAGAATCTGTGCCTGGCGGATCGAATGCACTATTTCTTGGGCTATACAAATCGAATGAGGATCGCATTCTTTTCTGTGGAGCTTCCTTTTTGGGCTACGATTTCGTGAATCACACCCGGCCCGGGTGACTTGAGGATATTTTCCATTTTCATGGCTTCGAGGATCAGCAAGGGCTGCCCTTTTTCTACTGATTGGCCCACCTCGACAAGTACTTGAAGAATCAATCCTGGCATGGGTGCCTTCAGCAAGTCCAGCTTTTTTTCTGAATTCTGAGACATTCCCAGCTCTGCGAGCAATTTTTCCATCCGAGTTCGAAGATGGACTTGTGCCACTTTTCCATTGATGCTGAGGGTCATCGTCTTGGCCTCCAGGTCCACTTTGTGCACAAACACATCATAGGATTTATCGTGGTGAAGCACCTGCCACAGATGAGCCCCCACGGGTTGTGCATCGGTATTCAATAGCTGGCCGTTCATCGACAGCCCTTGCCCGTCACGTGTGAATGAAAAAATCTTTTGGTCAATCGTGGCTTCAATCATGGCAAACTAGGCATTGGGAACAGAAGGGATTGGGCACAATGGGCATGACGAACCGGCCTCAAAGTTCCAACACATTTTCCTCCTCTTCTCCTTCCACATCGAGCACAGAAGGGAGTGGCAAATCCCTATCGAATTGCACGACCAACGCAGGAAGAAACAGGAGGTTGCTAAACATAGCGATCGCCAAGGTAAGAGAGGTGAGCAGTCCTAAAAATTGGGTACCACCAAAATCCGAGGCTAGAAAGGAAATAAACCCAAAAAAGAGAATGATCGAGGTGTAGATCATGGACACCCCGGTGTCTGCAAAAGTCGTGGAGACTGCTTGCCGAACACTGTCTCCGTGTCGCCTCGCAAGCCGATACCTTGCCAAAAAGTGAATCGAATCATCGACAGCAATCCCAAAAGCAACCCCGAATACAAGCGCTGTGGAAGGCTTGAGCGCAATACCAAAATAGCCCATGATCCCGGCGACCATCAAGAGCGGGAGGGCATTGGGAATAAGGCTGATAACCACCATTCGAATAGAGCGAAACAGCACACCCATGAGGCAAGCGATCACAATGAAAGCGATGGCCAAGCTGGAAAGGAGATTTTCGATCAGGGCATCATTGGCTTGAATAAATACCTGTGTTGTGCCAGTGACCGCTGTGTCGTACTGATCTTCTTCGAACACGGCTGCGACATCCTTCCGAACCGAATCCACGAGCGCTTTCATTTCAAGCGATCCGATATCCCGCACCGAGGCTGATACCCGCGTGATGCTGAACGTAGAGTCACTCAAGTTTTTGGAAATGGTTGAGGGCCCGAGCACTTCTGTCTTGGCGAGGTAGGTGCGGATCATCGGCGTCTGGTTTCGCCCCGGCAGCTCGTAGAAGTCTTCGCCGCCTCCGAAGAAAGACTGATTGAAAAACTTAGCCAAGTCTGCAATCGAAAGGCTCCGTGAAATGTCTTCGTATTTTTTGAGGCTATCCTGGAGTTGCTCAATCTTCATGAGGGTTTTCCGATTCAGCACCCCGTTTCGAGTCTTGGTATCGATCAAAATTTCAAATGGCAATGCGCCATTGAACTGGGATTCTACAAATCGCAAGTCTGTCATCAGTTTACTATCCTGCGGCACATCATCCACTACATAAGAAATCGGCTGAATGAGCAACATCCCATAGATCGAAATGCCCGCTAGCGAAAAGGAGACTAAAAAGATCGCTGGCCGATAGTGACTCACCACGTAGTCCAAGCCCCTGATCACAAAGGACAGCGACCTTCGCTCCAAGTGGCGTGTCTGACTGATGGTAGGGGGAGGAAGAAAGCTGAAAACGATGGGGATAAACAGAAGCGAAATGAAGAATGCTGCGACCACGCTCAGTCCCGCAACAATCCCAAATTCTTTTAAGGGAGCCACATCGGTGAACGCCAATACGCCCAATCCTACGGCTGTGGTCGCATTCGTCATGACAGTCACGACCCCGATCTTTTCCACGACCAAAATCAGAGATTTGATTTTGTTGCCTGTGCGGCGAAACTCAATGTGGTACTTCGTGATGAGGTACACACAATTGGGGATCGTGATCACTGTGACCAGCGCCGGAATGATGCCGGTGATGAGGGTGATAAGAAAGCCAAATAAGCCGATCAGCCCCAGCGAGAAAATGATGACAGCCCCGACCACCATCATCGGGAAGATGACTGTGTAAAATGATCTGAAAAAAAGTGCCAGTGTGATGGCCGTCACAGCCAACGCCAACAACAAAAATATCAGTAGCTCTTTCTTGACGAGAGTCTGCACATTGACCCGTATGATAGGTAAACCTGCAAAGTGTGGCTCTATCTGGTACCTTTCGCCAAACCTCGACACGATGTCTTGCACCCCATCGACCACTTTGAACTTTTCTTCTGTGTCGAGCAACGTATCGTTGAGGGATACTGCGAGAATGGTCGTATTGGACTCTTTGCGATACAGCAAGCCTTCATAAAAGGGCAGTTCTTGCACCCGGTCACGTATGCTGTCCACTTGAGCTTGGGAGCGGGGCCTCTCGAGGGTGATCGGCCTGAGTACAAAGCTTCCGGCAGTATCATCTCTTTCTACATCGTATAGTCGGGGCAGCGACAAGACCCCCAACACCCCGTAGGCGCTGTCCAGTTCAAGGCTGAGGTCATAGATCCCGCAGAACAATTGGTAATCGAAAATGTCGCCCTGCAAGGCCACCACCACCACATTTCCATCGTCTCCAAAGATGCTGCGCATCTTTTGATAGGCATCAAGATCTTTGTCCTCGGCCATCATGCCCTTAGACATGTTTTGCACCGTCTCGGTTCCCCGCACTGTCCACATGAAGGTGGTAACTGCGACCAGGATAATCAGAAGCGTGACTCGCTTTCGAATGATAAAAGTCGCAATTCTTTTCCAAGAGGGATTCATAGGGGACAAATCTAGTGAAATTTACCTTCAAGGCAGGTTAGAGATCAGGACGGAAAAATATGCCACAGATGGTTATTGTCTATCTTGAATAGGATAAAGAAAGACGTCAATACTTCGCTGACCGCTGTCGGAGCTCATGCTGAAAGATCCTCTGCCTACGGCCTCCAAGTGATAGGGAGACACGCCTCCTGAAATCAATGCCTTCAAGACCGAAGTAGCTCGGCGCGTGCTCAGCGTCCATTCGTCTAACCCCGCTGCCTTGGCTTCTCCTTCCGTCGCATAGCCTACGACAGACACCCGAAATTTTTCCTGATTTCGCCCGATCATGGACACTAGTTCTCCGATCGTTCCCAAGTGATTGCGCTGGATACTGTCCTTCCCCGCAGGAAACACAAGCGGCTTGCTCACAAGGAGTCGTATAGATTCCCCGCTCATGGTGATTGCTCCAATCGGATCTGCGGGCTCGTCTCGCATCGGCGCGGAAGCTTGTGCCGGTTCCTCTGAAAATGGATAAGGTGGTCCCATGGGTTGGGGATCATTCGCCGACACCGGAGCAAAGGTGCTCCTCCTCTCCATGCGATAGTAGTACATGTCCTCGGCGTAGGTTCTCCACGCCCGAAGCTGATCTTCCTTGCGAATGCTGTCTTGGCGTAATTGGTCCTGAAAGGCTTTTTTTTCTGCCTTGGCTTCTTTACACCCGTAGGTGGCACTGGCCAGAAACAGAATCATTCCGAGAATTCGGATGCGCATGATGAGGTTCGTGGTAGGCTAGAGAGGGAGAGAGAAGTAGATCGTCGCGAAAATTAAGGAAAAATGTTCCCCTCTCCCACCATTTCGAGCAACAACCGTTGATGAGATTCCTAGATTTCCGCTATTTTCGAAGATTCGGCCTCTTCGCCTCTTTCGAGGAGGAGGCTTTTTTTCATTCATTTACCCTTTCCTCATGCTACAAGCGGTCCAAGATGCTCTGAGCTACATTCGCAAGCACTACCCAGAAAAACCCGAAATCGGGATCATCCTTGGCACTGGACTGGGCCGACTCGCCGAGAGCATCACCATCGAAAAAAGCATCCCCTATAATTTCATCCCTCACTTTCCCATTTCTACAGTGGAAAGCCACTTTGGGAAGCTCATCTTTGGTACGCTGAATGGCAAAAGGGTGGTCGCCATGCAGGGCCGATTTCATTACTACGAGGGCTACACGATGCAGGAAATCACATTTCCTGTGCGTGTCCTGAAGATGCTGGGCATTCATACCCTGTTTGTCTCTAATGCTTCGGGCGCGCTAAACCTCTCTTACCAGAACGGGGACTTGGTCGTGATTGATGACCACATCAACCTTCAAGGCACCAATCCGCTCATCGGACCCAATGCCTCTGAATTTGGCCCGAGATTTCCGGACATGAGCCGTCCCTACGATCCGCAACTGATCGACCACGCGATGGAGATTGCTGCTAAGCAGGGATTTCGCCTGCACAAGGGGGTCTATGTCGGCGTCACGGGTCCCAACCTGGAGACCCGCGCAGAGTACCGCTATCTTGAGCGAATCGGTGGGGACATTGTGGGCATGTCCACTGTCCCGGAGGTGCTCGTGGCGCGCCACATGGGCTTGCGGGTATTTGCCATTTCGGTCGTGACGGATGTCGGCGATCCCAATAACTTGCACCCCGTGTCGCTGGAAGATGTGATCGGGGTAGCCAATGCCTCCGAACCCCAAATGACCCGCCTCATCACGGAGCTACTGGAATTTGTGTGAGGTCGATACAGGGAAACATTCGCTGGAAGGGATGGCATGACCTGAAGGAATGATTCCACGAGCGGATTTTAATTCGTTTCCCTCAGCTGAACCAACGATCTTTGCCCGCCGGTACACCTTCCTAAGTTGAATCCCCCCGATGATCACAACATCGGTCGATCTATGAGCACTAATTGGCTCAGCAGGGTCACTAGGATAGAGAATCCCGCGTATTGCCATGATAGGAAAGATTTGTTGCACGGTTTTCTTGGGTTGTCTCCTGCTGCTCAGTACCGAGGGAAAGGCTCAGTTTCCTTCTAACAGGCCGCTCACGACCTCACCCGACGGACGCCCGACGGACGCGGGAGGCATTTTTGGCAATCCAAGTGGCTTTGATTCCGATACCCTTGGCATCGACTCCGCTGCGATCGCTGCTCTCAATATTCCGCCAGATACGCGCTACGTGGATCGGGAAGCACTGTTTAGTCACCGCGAACCCCTTGTTGCGGTGTCAAAATCACTGGAGGCAAGTCTGTATTTTGATCCGCTGGAGGCTGTGCCTGGATTTGTGAGAAGCCTCGGCCAGATCGGAAAGCCTTACCAAGCTTACCTGCATGGGCTGGAGGAATCTTACCACGAGGAGCCACTGTGGCGAGATCCACTTTTCAACCGTTACGATCGCTATTCGCTGGATGCCAGCCGGCAAGTGCCCTACTACGACACGAAGACTCCCTACATTGATCTGACTTTTCGGCAAGGCCAACGCCAACTTCAGGTGGTGGATGCGACCCTTGCACGCAGCTTTGGACCCAGCATACACCTTTCGGGCTACCTTCGCCGCCCTCAATCTGTGGGTGCCTATCGAAACTTCGTCACCGATCACACGCTTGCTTACTTAGCTGGCTACTATCGGTCACCCGGTGAACGATATCATGCTTTCGGCAACCTGACATTGAATCGGCACAACGATCAGCTCCACGGCGGCACACCGAGGGCCAGCAATGATGCTCTCTATCCCGTCGTAAATGGGCTTATTCGCGAAAATCCTGCCGCAGCAAACTTGACCTTTTTCAAAGAGAACTTTCCTCCGCACCTGGATGCGAGCCTGCGAAAGAAAAATACTGCGATTTACTTTGACCAGTACTATCACCTCATCGGAGATTCCGATTCGGCGGAGAATACGATCAAGAAAAAGCACAAGATCAGCCTCCGCAACAGCATCCAGTACGACTGGCAAACCCGGAGTTTTTTCGATGCCATCATCGATACCAATCGCCTACAAGCCAACCTGGTTCCCGTGTTGCCGACTTTGGCTGCTGACAGTAATTCTATTTCGGACTCGATCGCTCTCAGGCGGTTTCAAGCTCTGGGGGCCATCAGCTATTCCTGGATGCTCTCCTCGGGATGGCAGGCCAATCTTTCCGGTGGGCTCAACTTTCAGCGCATTTTGGTCCGTCGAGAAGACTTTGCCTTGGTTCAAAACATCACCGAGCAATTCGGAAAAATCTCTCTCCGCTTTCCCGGCGGATCCCTGACCGGAGACATTCGACAGCGGATATCGACCCTGTTTTCCCCAGAACAAAAGCTCAACGCGACCCTCCTTCTGTCGCCATTCAGCCAAAAAGATTCTGCTGGAAAAATTACCCAGCCAGGTCCGATATCATTTTTGGCCAACGGCATCTTCGGCAACCTCAATCCTTCCTTGTTTCAAGGGCACGTGCCCGGCATCGGCGGTAATGCTTTCTTGCCGAACAGCGAACTGCGCAATGAGCAATTGGTCTTCTTGCGCGCGCAGCTCCATTGGCAGCCTGCCGCGCCGATCCGAGAACAGGACACGCTCCTACCGCACTTCGCGACGCTGGGTGCCTCTTGGAGCACTAAGCAAAATGCCATTCTCTATACCCCCCAATTTGAGGTGATCCAATCATCGCAGACACTCACCCGAGGAGTCGTGAATGTTGACGCAAGGCTTCGATTTTTTAGACATTTTCATTTGGAAAATCATGCCGAATGGACCCCGAGGATCTTTCGGTCAGACGACGAGACCCTGGATCTTTATTTGCGATCCATTCCAGAATATCGAGGCAAAGCGAGCCTCTACTTCGATCACCGGGGCCTGAGCATCGCCCGGGAATTTCGCTTGGGACTAGGAATGAATTGGTGGACCGGCTATGCAGGGCAAACGCTGGAGCCTATCAGTGGAGAATTTTTTCCTACCAATTACCAAGTACTGCCCTTCGCTGCAGGCGAGGCATTTTTCCAGCTTAACATTCACGGCGTGTATCTTTTTTTCCGATATCTCTACCTCAACGAGAATCTCCTGTATAATGGATATTACAGCACGCCATTTTACCCCATGATGGAGCGGAGCTACCTCTTCGGAATCAACTGGACTTTCTACGATTGAGAAAACTTCTTGTAGAACTTTCCTGACAGCGTTTTGGCTTTTCACTTTGCCTCGTATCTTTCGGCATGAAGATTCTTCACACTGCGGACTGGCACTTGGGCAAGCGCCTGGAACACTTCTCGCGACTGGAGGAGCAGCGAGCCGTCTTAGACGAAATATGCCTTATCGCAGACCAAGAGGCCGTGGACGCCGTGCTGATCGCAGGCGATTTATTCGACCATCCCAATCCTCCTACAGAGGCGCTCGACCTTTTTTATCACACATTGCGCCGCCTGTCTAAAGATGGCACACGTCCCGTGATCGGCATTGCTGGCAATCATGACTCCCCCGATCGCATTCAGGCGCCTGATCCGCTGGCGCGGGCTTGCGGAATTCTTCTTGTAGGGTATCCACGGGCGGAAACTCCTCGGTTTCAATTGGAATCGGGGTTGGAAGTGACGCGTTCTGCCCCCGGCTTTGTAGAGCTTCGAATTCCGGGACACACCGCTCCCCTACGTTTGATCCTCACTCCCTACGCCAATGAGCTGCGTCTGCGTGAATATCTCGGAGCTCAAGATCCCGAGGAGGCCCTTCGCCACGTGCTGCAAGAGCATTGGCAATCGCTCGCCGACCAATTCTGCGACGACCAAGGAGTGAATGTGTTGATGACCCATTTGTTTGTGACCAATCACAAGAGCGACATGCCTATTGAAGACGAGCAGGAAAAATCGGTGCTTAGCCTTGGCGGTGCTCAAGAAATCTACGTGAGCAGCTTTCCTGCTCAACTACATTATGCCGCTTTGGGTCACATTCACTCCCAATACTTCCTGCAACAAGATCCCTACCCTGTCGCTTACAGCTCTAGCCCCTTGGTTTACAGCGTGTCGGACAGACAAAAAGGGAAATTCGTTCTCATCGCAAACTGCGAACCTGGCCAAAAGACCCATGTGACAACTGTCCCGCTTCTCGCAGGGAAGGTCGCATCAGCAGAACAATTTGACTCCATCAACGAAGCCATTCAGTGGCTCGAAGCCCATCCTGATACCTTAGTGGATGTGGGAATCAAAGTAGATACCCACCTCACGGCCGAAGAACGCAAGCGGCTCTATCAGTCCCACGCCGGCATCTTGCGGGTGACCCCGATATTTTCTGATCCAGACATGGTCAAATTCACTTCGGGCAAGCAAGTCGATCTCACCCGAAACACCGAGGAGCTTTTTAAAGACTATTTCCTCCACAAAAAAGGCCAATTGCCCAATGATGAGCTCGTTCGACTGTTCGAAGAAGTTCTCCATCAAGCACCAGAAGATCTCTAATCATTTGGGTTGAGATCCGTCATTTGATATGTAGTGGCTGAGCCACCCGGTTGATTCCCCTTCCCCCGAGCGAATTCTAATTTTTTCCAACCATGATCCCCATCCGACTCAGCATCGAAGGCCTTTATTCTTATCAAAAAAAGCAAGACATCAATTTTGAATACCTGACCAGCGCAGAACTCTTTGGCATATTCGGGGCAACAGGAAGTGGAAAGTCATCAATTCTCGAGGCAATCGGCTTCGCACTGTATGGGAAGACCGAGCGACTCAACGAAAAAGAACCGGGTGGCACTGCCTATCATATGATGAATCTGAAGTCGAATCACCTAGTGATTGACTTTGAATTTCGGGCAGGGGTTGGTAATGCGACCCGGTATCGGTTTCGGGTAGAAAACAAGCGAAATAGCAAGCATTACGAAAAGACAGGAAGCTTCTCTCGAAGTGCCCAAATATGGAAAGATGGCCTGTGGACCCCCATTGAAGAGAGCGCTGGCGAAGAAGTCGTGGGACTGAGCTACGACAACTTCAAGCGTTGCATCATCATTCCGCAGGGAAAATTCGAAGAGTTTCTTCAACTCAAGACTAGCAAACGAACCGAAATGCTGAAGGACCTTTTCGGTCTCGAAAAGTATGACCTCGGCAAGTCCCTCACTCGCTTGCGCCAGCAAAATCAACTTCAGGTCGAAAACATAAAAGGAACCTACCTGACGTTTCAAGCCGTGACTGAGGAGGCAATGGCGGCCAATCAAGAAGCGATATCCGAGCTGGAAAGTTCCCGTCGAGCCCTCGAAATCACCCTCCAGGAGCGGCAACGAGCCTTTGAAGCTACCGTTCAGCTACGCGAGCTTTTTGAGAACCTCCACAATCAACGGTCCCGCTTGACCCAAATGGAGGCGTTGCGTCCCGCGCATGATACCCGTAAGCTACAACTTGATCGCTATCAACTTGCTCAGGCAAATTTTGCCGCCGTACTCTCAGATTTTGACAAAATCTCAAGAACTCTTCAGGAGACTGACAAAGCCATTGCTAGCAAAAAAGACTCCAGCGAGCGAATCAAAGAAGAGCTTGAAGCCAAACGAAGGACCTTTGAGTTGACTGATCAAGTCTTTCAGACGCGGGATCAACTGCTACGTCAAGCCGAAGAGCTTGAAAAAGTGATCGAACTACAACGGCTTGCCAAGGTGATCGCCGACCGCCAAGAACGCGTAAATAAGGGCAAAAAGGACGTTTCTAACCAAGAAATCGCACTTCGCGATTTGAGTAATTCGCTCGAAGAGATCGACAAGACCCTCCAAACGCTGGAGCAGCGTCGCCCGCAACACAGCCTTCTCATGGAGGTCAACACGTGGTTTCAAACACAGCAGAATTTGTCGGAAAAGGCAGCGACCCAAGAAAAAGTCGCCGAAAAAATCCTGACTAAGATAGAGCGAGGCAAGGAAGAAAAAGTCAAGTTGGCTCGCAAAATAGGTATTGATCTGAGCCAGCACGACCTCCCGTTGGTACGCCTCATCGAGCAGGTTACCCAACAGCAGATTGATCTGGAAACGCGAAAAACCCTTCTCGATAAGCAGCGCATTCAGGAAGAGCTTCAACAGCGTCTCCATGAACTCGCTGGCGACCTGAAGCCTGGCGATCCTTGCCCCCTGTGTGGTTCTAAAGATCATCCTTCAGCGCGATTGCAGGAAGATGCAAATGGACTGCTCAGCCAAATTCGGCTCGACATCCAGGCGGTGGATCGCCACCTTCGCGAAACCCATCAGCACCTGCCTAGCCTTCGTACCCTCATGGACGAAGGGCGAAGCCTGGCTCATGAACTTCGTGAGGCCGAAGCAACGAAAAAGGAAATTTCGGCCAGCTTGGACCTCCATCAATCTCGCTTTATCTGGAGCGAATATGCCCAGGACGGACAGTCGAAAATCGAGCGACAAATCCGGGAAGGCGAAGAGTTGGAAAGGCTGATTTCACTTAGAAAACAAGAGCGCCAAACATTGCAGGACAACCTTCGTCGCACACAAGAAACGCTCCAAGCCTACCGACCCGTCCTCGACCAGTTGCTCCAGGAACTCAACCAGCTCCAAGGTGCTTTCCACACGCAGTCCATCTCATTTAGCTCGATCCGATATGCCGATTATGAAACTAAAGCGCCGACAGAGGTCCAGCAGATCATCAATCGACTCAAGGGCGAATACGAAGGAATCGTCGCCCTCCACAAATCTCTGTCCAAAGAAATTGAAGAACGAAACTCTCGTCTTCACAGCCTCGGAGGTGAAATCGCTACCCTTCAAAGCCAGCTCAAAGATCACACAACCGACTTAGCCAGGCGATCACAAAAGCTGGATTCGCTGCTGGAGCAATCTCCGTTCAGCAACAAGGAGGAGGTGCGGCAGACACTGGCCCTCGCACTGGACATAGAAGCAGAAAAAGACGAGATCCGTCGCTATGAACGAGAGGAAACCCAGGTGCAAACAAGCATCCGCGACTTGGAACTAATGGTCAAAGACCGGACCTTCGAAGCGGAAGCTTTTGAAAAATTGCAGGCCGAAATTCAGGAACTAACGCAATCCCAACGCAGGCTCACCCAAGAAATCGGCGGCAAACATGTCTTGGCAAAGAGAATGGAAACCGACTTCGCCGAAAAAGTGAAGCTCGCTGCGCAACTCAGCGCATTAGCACAGCGGGCAGAAAACATTGCTATTCTCGATTCCCTTTTCCGCGGAAATGGCTTCGTGAATTATGTCTCCACAGTGTATCTCCAAAACCTTTGCAGCGCTGCCAACGAGCGATTTCTCAAACTCACTGGCAACGCTTTGAGTCTCGAAATTGATGCTGAGAATAATTTCCTATTGCGAGATTACCTCAACGGCGGTCGCACCAGATCTGTCAAAACCCTCTCCGGTGGCCAGTCCTTCCAAGCTGCTTTGTGCCTTGCTCTCGCTCTCTCCGACCAAGTGCAGCGGCAAGCAGAGACAGACCAAAATTTTTTCTTCCTCGACGAGGGCTTTGGTTCACAGGACAAGCAATCGCTCAACACCATTTTTCGAACACTCAAGTCCCTCCGACAAGAAAATCGCATCGTTGGCGTGATCTCGCACGTGGAAGAGCTTCAGCAAGAAATTGACATGCACTTGCGAATCGTGAACGATCCAGAGCTAGGCAGCAAAGTCTATGAGAGTTGGCGTTGAGGTTTGTCTAAAACGCTGTCAAAAGCTGAGGCGATTCATGGTCATGGAGCAAGATTTTCCTACATCCGCGACTGCGTGTTGTACAGTTCCGCGTATCTGCCGCTCGAGAGGATCAAGTCACTGTGGGTGCCTCGCTCTACGATCCGACCGTTTTCAATCACAAGAATCTGATCGGCCCGGCGAATGGTGCTGAGTCGGTGGGCGATGACAAAGGTCGTGCGGCCTGCGAGCAACTGCTCAAGGCTTTGCTGGATATAAGCTTCGCTTTCTGCGTCGAGGTTAGAAGTCGCCTCATCGAGAATCAGCACTTGGGGGTCCGCTAGGATCGCTCGGGCAATGGCGATACGCTGGCGTTGTCCTCCCGAAAGCTTCACGCCCCGCTCGCCGATGAGTGTATCCAGGCCCTCCGAAAATCGATGGGTGAATTCGCTTACGTAAGCTGCGTCGATTGCTTGATGAAGTTGTTCCTCAGTAGCGTCGGGCCGGGAGAACAGGATGTTATCACGAATGCTGCCTTCGAACAGAAAGTCATCCTGAAGCACCACACCAAGATGCTGACGATAGCTGTCGAGCTTCACCTGACTCAGGTCTTGGCCATCAATGAAGATGGTACCGCGATCAGCTTTCAAAAAAGAGGCTGCCAGGCCCGCGATGGTTGTCTTGCCAGATCCCGATGAGCCGACCAAGGCTGTGACTGATCCAGCTGGCGCGACAAAGCTCACCCCATGAATCACGTCCTTGCCCTCTTCATAACCGAAGGCGACTTCTTCAAATCGAATGTCTCCGACCAACTCATCCAACACTATATTGCGGTCTGATTCTTCGCCTTCGCGGGTCATGGCAAGCAGCTCCTGGGTGCGATCCAGCCCTGCGAAGGCCTCTGTGATCTGGCTACCGATGTTGCTCATTTGCACGATGGGAAACACCAGTACGCCGAGGTAGAGAAGCATGGAAGTCAACTGACCCGGTGTCATTACCCCTTCCATGATCATCAAGGCGGCATAGCCTACTGCGCCAAGAGTAGAAAGTCCAATCATGAGGGTGGCTGCAGACGTCACGAGCGCAGTGGCAGTCATAGAGCTAGCGACATTTCTGAAAATGCTCATAGTCCCTTCCATGAATACCTGGCTCTCAGTCTCTTCGGCGTGAAATCCCTTAACGACCCGTATTCCTCCAAGCGACTCGGTGAGCCGACCTGTGACTTCTGCCTGGATTTTTCCTCGTTCCCGGAAAATAGGTCGAATTTTACCAAAGGCGCGTAAGGCCAGCACCGCAAACAGGATCAGTGGGACCAATAGGGCCAAGGTCAAGGGCGTGTTGTAGGACAACATGATGATCAAGGCTCCGATCGATGTCAATACTCCGCCAAAAAGTTGCACCAAGCCGGTGCCCACGAGGTTGCGAATGCCCTCGACGTCGGTCATGATGCGGGAGACAAGGTTTCCGGTTTTTTGGCTATCAAAAAACCGTACCGGAAGACGCAAGATCTGTCGCTGAACTTTGGAACGTAATTCGGCAATCATCCGCTGGGCTTCTACCCCGACAAGCTTCACCAGAAAAAATGAAGACACCGCCTGAACCATCAGCGCTAGACCCACGATTCCGATCACTTGCCAGATCATGCCTGTGTCGCCCGATGGAACTACGCGGTCGAGAATCCATTGCGGCGCAGCTGGCACCACCAAACCAGCCCCCCTGCTGATGAGAATCAACACAATGCCTCCTGCAATTTGCCGCCAACGCGGGCTCACGATTTCGCGCACTGCTTGCGCCACAGAAGTTTTAGGAGAAGTAGAAGTATCCGACATGCCAAAAAGTTCGTTTGAATATGGGGAAGACACCTTGCCGCCGATCTTTGTGACAGGATGTGAGATGACCCCGACTTAATTTTAGGCAAAGGAAGCATTCTTCAGTTCGTGGAACTCCCTTTTTCCGTTCTTCTCTTCCTTCTCAAATTGCGAACTTGCTGAATAAAGGCCATACACGGACAAAACTGCTGCTATGAGAAGCCTTTTTCTGTCCTCTTCAGTTCTTTTTTTTCACGAGTCTCTCTTACTCATATTGGCTTCTTCCTTTGTCTGTGTTCCAAAAGTCTTTTTTTAGCTAAAAACAGATCTCACTTTTCCGACCCTGATCTTTCTATATTTACCTGACTTGCAAACTCCTCGCCTCATGTTGATCCGCTCTCTCTCCTTCGTATTGGTACTTCTGATCTCCGCCCCGGCGATCGTGGCACAGCCCGGCATTGTGTTCTTTGAAGGTTCTTGGAACGACGCCTTGGCCATGGCTCGCCAAAAGCGCAAGGTGATCTTTGTGGATGCCTATACTACCTGGTGTGGCCCTTGTAAAATGATGAACCGAAATACCTTTCCAGACAACAAGGTGGGCGCGCTCTTCAACGCACAATTTATCAATGTGAAATTGGACATGGAAAGGGGCGAAGGGATTCAGTTCGGTAATCAATATGAGGTCATTGCTTATCCCACGCTGCTATTTATCAACTACGAAGGCGAGGTCGTGCACAAAGTGCTGGGGTATCGTGGCCCCAAAGAACTTCTTCAGGAGGCTGGCGCAGCACTTCGTCCAGAAAATAACCTGGATCTACTCAGTCTGGCTTTTGAGCAAGGCACGACCGACCGAGACACCCTTCGCATGTTGGCCATGACCTGGCAGTCGGTGGAAGATCGAAGGGCTTACGAAGCAGGCGATCGATTTTTCAAAACCATCACCAAGGACAAAGAACTGCTGGAAGAGGACAACTGGGAAGCCATCCAGGCGCTTACTTACGATCTCCAAAGCCGCGAATATCAGTACCTCTTAGATAAGCAGCAGGCATTTATCCGTCGCTATGGCTACCAGCCAGTGCTGGACAAGGTTTATTCTTTGCTAAAAAAAGCTGCCATTTCCTCTGCCCTTACCCGTAACGATGTCGCTTATCAGCAGGCACTCGATATCGCAAATCGACGATTGAAGGACGATGGCCGCACTGCCATTCGCCTACAGATGACCTACACAGAAGCCGCTAAGGACTGGACAGGATACTCCGCTCGTGCGGCAGAATATTTTGATCGATTCATCATCACCCAGCCCAAGGAGCTCAGCAATGCTGCCAAACTGTTTTACCTGCACGTGTCGCACGAGGAAATGCTGGAAAAGGCGTTAGGTTGGGTGCAGCAATCCATTGCTTTGGAAAATGCAGGTTACAATCACTTGGTCCAAGCCCAACTTCTCGCCAAGCTCGGTCGAAAAGAGGAGGCCCTTCGCCAAGCCTATCGAGCCAAAAGCCTTGCCGAAACAGAAGGGGAGCCAATGGCAGAATATGATGATCTCGTTCGAAGGCTTCAATAGCTACGCTGCTCAAAGACAGCTTTATGCCGCCTTTCTGGGTCTTCGTGGGCGTCGGCGATAGGAATAGTAAGCGATCACTGTCTCAACGGCCTCTCGAATCGCATCGTTGATCGGCATTGTGTCGCTGCTCATGCTCGGGTCGATGGAAGCGAGCCGCTGATAGTATTCGGTGCTAATTGGCGCCTTTCCCCCAGCTGCCAAGTAGCTGGCAACATGTGATATCTGCTCGGGCGTGTGCTCTTTCATGGTCTTGCACGCCGCAAGCTGAAGAGCGCCGTATTTGTCTCGACGAAGTGAATATCCAAACAAGCGACAGATGAGACCGCGGTGCGCATAATTTCCACAAGTTCCCTGCCCGTCATGGCCAGAAGGGCGAAAATTGATACATGTGAGTTGTTCCCTAGAGGAAAGAGATAACCATTTCTCTGCTTCTCCTTGTACAAAAAGATCATAAGCGAGAGGTAAAAATTCCAGCGGCGTGGCCTCAATATTAGGGTACGTACAGCACCTTCCGCAACCCAACAGGCAGTGCAACCCAGCTTCTTGCTGGATCTGACGGGAATCTATGGCGAGGCGCTCATATAGGCGCTTCACAGCTTGCACTTTTTGATACAGTGTCATGGATAACTCGAGTCCGCTTGAGAAAACCAGCGATCGCCGAACGCAAGCGCATCACAAGGCCTATAAAACGAAATTTCTTGAATATTGTCTCAAGCCCAACAAAATATTTTTTTGCTTAGGCGGCTGAAATCATCTGCGTGGCAAGCCTTCACCGTATTTTTGTTGCTGTGATTCTCTTCGTGAGGTTGATCGTGAATAAATGGCTTCGCATTTTGTCTGTGATGGGCTTCCAAAATTAGAAGGCCCTCGTTAAACAATTTGTCAGCCTTAAGCAGTTCCATGTCTGAAAAGTGATCTCAGATTTTTCCGAGTGCATCGCTTTGCTGGCATCATGCGTTATGAATGCAGAGAAATTTACCCCTTTGATTAAACGATTGGATCGTAAATTCGTCTTCGTTGAGGATGTTCGTTAAGACTCTCTTTTCACTTTAAAAAAGATGAGTAAGGTGCACCCTCGAGCCACCTTCCCGTTAGCAGAATACTGATTTCTTTCTCTACTGCCTGAATCTATGCGCACCCTATTCACTCGTCATATTTTACTGGCTCTGCCCTTGGTGTTGATGGCTTGCCGCCCAGACCCGGTCGCTCCTGAAGTATATGAAGTCCCCTCGCGAATACAACCTTATGTGGATGCCTTCGAAATGGAAGCATCCAAGCGCGGCGTGGACATCGACATCACCAACTTACGGGTAGAATTTGAAGGCGACCTCAACGATGGCACAGCAGCAGGCCTGTGTACCTTCGCCAGCGCCAGCAACCCTACACCCTACATTCGGCTGGATACGACGTCTTTCAACTGGCAAAACAATGAGTACCACCGCGAGATTCTCGTCTTTCACGAGCTGGGGCACTGCATCCTCAATCGGCTTCACCGAGACGATAATTTGCCGAACGGAAATATCTCTTCTATGATGCGCAGCACGGGAGAGCAGGTGTATGGCGGGCTGCTCAACCAGTTCAAGCGGAGCTATTATCTGGATGAGCTCTTCGACGAAAGTACGGCCGCGCCGGACTGGGCTACGAACAAGCCTGATTATGGAGCTACCACCTCTGGCGCATCCATTTTTTCAGATGAATTTGTCGATAACCGGAATTTCTGGCCCCTGGGCAACAGTGACAATAGCCGCACAGCCATTCAAGGTGGGAATTTTATCTTTGAATCAAAATCTGAATCCAGTGCCTTTTTTGTCACAAGAACCGTCTTGATCGATACGGACAAAAACTTTGAGATTGAGGCAAGAATCAAGATTTCCGAGGGCGAGCGCCCGGGACTGATTCAGTGGGGAGGAAACGACGGGAGCGATCTATACTTTTTCGGATTTGCCAGAGACAGCTCAATCTTAGCGGGAAATTGGACGGTGGGACTGGTCTTTGGCCAGGCCTCTCCGCTTATTAACCCAGATGATTATAATCTTATCACAATCCGCAAGTTGGGAAACTTTTACCACCTCTACCTCAACGAGCAGTATGTCGATGTGCTGTCATTTGAGCCTTTCCTCGGCAATAAAATCTCCTTCTATGTGGGACAGCAAACAACCATGCTCGTGGACTATCTCCGGATCAGCGAGCTCCCTTGAGCGATCCTAGGGATCATTCCCAAACGCATTCACATACAAT
>DAITMB010000062.1:0-28892 GCA_036835375.1 Bacteroidota bacterium | reverse complement strand
ACCGCAGCGAAACAGCACGCAGGCACCACAAAAGAAGCGCTAATGCCATAACTGTCCGAAATCCAGCCTTGGAACACCGGAATCAGTGCCCCACCCAGAATAGCCATGATCAATCCCGATCCACCTACTTTTCGGCTGCGATCTAAACCCTCCAGCGCCAATCCAAAATTGGTAGGAAACATCATCGACAGACACAAGGAGATCATCACCGCTGCCATCACGCTCAACATTCCCCCCGTGAAAATCACCAGCGTCGTGAGCAACACGCCCAGCAATGCCAGCCAGGTGAGCATCTGCTGTGGTGACACGTATCGCATCAACCAAGTGCTCCCAAATCGAGATACGGTGAATACAATCAACGAGGCGATATAATAGGACGAAGCACCTTCCTCGTCCAAATTCAATTCCTGCATCACGTAGCGGATCAGATAAGACCACACGCCGATTTGTGCGCCGACATAGAAAAACTGAGAGAGCACGCCCCCTACGTATCGGCGATTGCGAAGCAGTCCCTTAAACACTTCCAAGAAGCCCACCGATTGGGTTGATTTCTCTGATGCAGCAGGCATCTTGGTCAGCGCAATCACGACCCACAGCAGAATCAAAAAGAACGAGACACCGACGTATGGACCCATCACAGCGGATAGTTCAGCCGATTGCATGGTCTCTAATTCCGCCTCTGTAAGCCTTTCTCGATCCAGTGCCGTGGCCGAGGAGAGCTGGGAAAGAATGAAAATTTTGCTGAGGAGCACACCCGTGATGGATCCGATCGGATTAAAAGATTGTGCTAGGTTCAGCCGACGCGTGCCGTTTGCAGGATCGCCCATCGCGATGATGTAGGGATTGACTGTCGTCTCCAAGATCGACAAGCCACCTGCGAGAATGAATAGCGCCGCTAAAAAATGCCCATAAGACATCGTGATGCTGGCTGGGTAGAACAATAGCCCGCCGGCAGCGAAGAGACCCAAGCCCAATAGAATCCCTGATTTGTAGGAAAAACGCTGGATGAACATCGCCGCTGGAAGCGCCAAGACGAAATAGGCGCCATAGAAAGCAAACTGCACAAAGGAGGTTTGAAAGTCGCTCATGCTCAAGATCCGCTTGAATGCGGAGAGAAGCGTGTCGGTCATATTATTCGCCAATCCCCAAAGGAAAAAAAGGCTTGTGACTAAGACTATCGGAAGTGCACTTCGCTTCATACAGACATCTTTTTCGAAAGATAAAACAAGTATTTTCCGAAGCTATCCTGATCCAAAGCAATTGAGTTTAAAGATGGTGACGATATCAAAAAAGCTGGCCATGGCCAGCTTTCCTTGTTTGACAAGGCAATGTGTAATTCAGAAACCAGTATAAATAGAACTCTTTGCCGTAAATTTTTCGCTATATCCTAAGGTAGGAAACTTCCCTTTAAAAAAGATAGCCCTGTCCCGTAGCAATCAGAGAAAAATGAAGCAAAACGAAAAGGGAAATTTTCATTCCAAATTTCTATTCTTACTGAAAAGCGCAAGTCTGATGCCTTCTAACCAACTACATTCACAACATAGTCCATTGAAGAGATTTCATACCAATTCTTCGGCAAGTCAAGGTATATTATCAAGACAAAAATCTATCAGCGCTTTTGAAAGATAAAAGCCTGGCATACCTGCGGCTTTCCACTAGTCAACTTCTGTACAAACGTAAGAAGCATCAGTTCCGCCAACCAAAGCTGCTTGTGCTTTGACAGCTTCATCACCAGCTTCTTCACTTTCATCAATCTCGCTACTGCTTCCACAGATCTCACCAGTAGTTGCTGTAATTTCTTGTCCACTTAATGTGTAGGAAGAAGTACAAGTCACACACTTCTCGCAGCTTGCGACCATGAAGACCAAAGACAGTGCGAACAGAATTTGCAGTGCAAATTTTTTCATAATTTTTCTTTTGTTAAATGAAGGTAATTGTTTCGATGGCTAAATTAACAAAAGACATTTATTAGGCAAATTTACTTTCATAAACAGTTCGAAAAATTACATACAACGGATAAAACAAACATTCTTTCTGCCAATCGGATGAGTATTATTCAAACATTCGTTTGCCCGTCTTCTACTTTGATCGATGTCCGCCTGTATTCTTAACAAAGCATTAGCTTCCCCGAAAGTGGATTGGCAAGTTTGCCACCCAATTTCAGCTGGGACGCCTCGGTGAGCTACATGGAAGCTTGAGAATGGTCGGGTATGATGCCGCGTTGAACGCGTAAGAAACAGCCATTTTGACCTTGGCTAGAAGAGTGACCTGATGGGTATATGATGAATAACCTAAGCATCGCTCGTCACAGCTCGCCGTCTTCTATTCTTTTTGCGCCAAATGTACCGAATCCAGAAGAATCCCCCCACCAGAATCCCTCCCCAGCCCAGGATCAGGAGGATCGAACCTGCGAGTGCCATCTCTGAGCAAAGCAGGGCACAAGCGAGCGCCGCAATCACGTACCCTAGCAATAAAATCACTGCTACAACACCGAGGGTCGCGAGGATTTTGAGCCAGATAGGCATCTCCTTCACGGACTTGCTGGCCTGAGGTAGCACTTTCCTCAGCCAAGTCGGAGACTTGTGAGGAACTGGCACCTCAAGAGCATACATCGCCACGGCGCTAGCCTGAAAAGAGGACGTTGCGAGCGCTTGCGTCGTGGTCGCAGATGATGCTTGTCCTGTATGCCCATATTTGATCGGAAATCGACTGCCGAGATGTACGTTGAAGGAGACAAAGATTGCCATCATGCCCACGTGAAAAGCAACCCAGGCCCTGCGATTGGGGGCTCTGCCACGCCACAGCAGTTTTTTTCCCTCAATGACTGCCAATAGCAGGACGCTGCCCAGCAAAGGCCATTGAGCCTCATACCAGCCCGTGCCTACCCAGAAGAGTCCTACCAGAAAGCTCAAAAGTCCTATGACCACAAAAAGTCCTATGATGATCCACCGGGCGGAAACAGGATGGCTTGACGCCCAGTTGCGGAGGGAGGTATTCATCACTGTAAAGAGGGTTGTAAGTGGATTTTACACGGAATTGACAGTCGAGAAGGCAAGCGAACACACTAGGGACATTCCCAAGACGGATGCCCAGATGTGGAGAAGTACACAGTCAATCTATCGCTTGTTCGATTTTTCTTCGATTTGACCAACCAATAAGATAAAAAAATACTGGGTTTCCCCAAAACCTCTTTCATTGATGCCCAAAATAGAGACGGCAAGCTGCCAACAGGAGGATCTGTCAGGGTGGCGGCTTACAGCTTTCGTCTTGAAAAGAAACACCATGACTATTTCTCGCAAATTTTTTATACGCTCCTTGGCAGCCCTTCCCTTCGCTATCGGAAGCAGTTTACGTGCAACTGGCGAAGCCAGAGAGCAAGCTGAGGCTCATGCCGGTCATCGCCGATCTGGTGTAAAGGTCACCGCTGTCAAACCCTACATTTTCAAAAAGGCGCTTTATGTCAAGATCGAGACAGATGCGGGCGTGAGTGGTTGGGGCGAAGGAGACCACGAAAGCAGCGCCATTATCGGCAAGATCGTGCAGGACCTCATGGCGCCAGTGCTGGTGGGTGAGGACCCTTTCGTAAGCGAATATTTGTGGAATGAGATGTTTTTCGAGGGTTTCGAAGGGGGAAGCACTGGCTTTGTGCCCGGAGCAGTTGCGGGCGTTGACAATGCGCTGTGGGACCTCAAGGGAAAATTACTTTCGCTTCCTGTTTCTGCATTGTTGGGCGGCAACGGCGTGGAAAAAGTTGCGGTTTACGGCAGCTATGGAAGGCGTAAAAAGGGCGGCTTTAAAACGCCAGAGGAAATGGCCGCCGAGGGAATGAGCTTTGTAGAAAAAGGCTACAAAACGATCAAAGCACGTATGCAGCTCTATGATCGGGACCGAAATCCCCCTTTTCACTTCACTTACGACTGTATTCGAGCGGTGCGCAAGGCGATCGGTGACGAGATTGAGCTCTTTGTGGATTTCAACAATGGATACACCGCGGGCAAAGCCATCGACCTTGGACTTAAGCTCTACGAACATTTCAATGTGAAAGTCATCGAAGAGCCCGTATCGAGCATGGACTACCACGGTCTGCGACAGGTGGTGGACGCCTTGCCTTGTGAAGTGAATGCCGGGGAACACGAATACAATAAATGGCAGTTTCGCGACCTCATCACTATCGGCAATCCTGATGCAATCAACCTCGATGTGATCAAGTGCGCTGGAATCACTGAGTGCCGAAAAGTCGCAGCGATGGCCGATGCATTTGAAAAGGAAATCATGGTCCACAATACCCGACCTACTCTTGCCACCTCAGCAAGCTTGAATCTCGTAGGCTCAATCTCAAATTACGCAAAAGTCCAGGAGTATTCGGGCACACGCCCTGAAATGGGCCTCGAGGGACTCTTTCACAACCAGATCCGATTTGAAGATGGCTTCCTTTTTCTTCCTCAAGGTCCGGGCCTAGGACTTGAGGTCAACGAGCGGGAGATGGACAAACTCAAGCTCAATTGATCTGTTGGACAGACTGTCTCCTCTCGGCGCATGGGTCTGCCGGGACTCCCTCCACTCGATGTTGCCCGCTAATGACAATGCCTCCAGCACAGGTCTGGGATCTCGTTTCAATACATGAATCCCCTTCTACCTCTCCAGCCGGAAAGGAAAAGATTCGTGCGCAATTGGCAGACCTAGGCTACGAGTTGGAGCTCCTTTTAGCGCTCCTAGCGTTCGATTACGGGCATGAAATGCCCCAAACGACCATTGATGCGGCTTGGGAAAGACTGCGTGAGCAGATTGACGAAGAGTAGTGGAAGAAGATGATGCCTCCTCATCCTACTTGCTCCTACCTTGAAATGCCCTTCTAGCAACAGAAGCATGCGTGTGAAAGGCACCAAGCCGTCAATGGACCAGCGACAGGGGCCCGAAAGAATAGCTCAAGTGCTACAGGGTCAATATATCCCGATGCCCTTCTCACCCCACTTCTCCCCTCTAAAACCGCTCCAATGACCAGATTCGTTTCATTGCTACTTCTGTTGACCATCTGCCACCCACTCGCTACGGCGCGCGAGTGGGACATTCAGGCCCTGGGCGCTGTGGGCGACGGCGCTACCCTAAATACCGCGATCATCCAGGAGGCCATCAATCAAGCAGCGGCGGAGGGCGGCGGTACAATCATAGTGCCCACAGGCCGATTTCTCACGGGTGGCCTTACGCTATTTTCCCACATCACCCTTTTTCTTGAGTCGGGAGCAGTTCTGCTCGGCTCCCCTCATTTGCGAGATTATCCCGTCCACCAACCCAACTATCCTTCCTACAACCAAGCCTTTCAGCAACACGCGCTCCTGTATGCCCATGAAGCTCGAGAGATTCAAGTCCTCGGGCCAGGTACCATCGATCCACAAGGAGGATCATCAGCATTTTTGCCTAAGACTACCCAAAAACCCATGCGCTACCAAGATCGACCTTTCGGGATCTGGTTACTTCGTTGCCAGCAGGTCCAGCTCAGGGATTTTCACATATTAGGGGCTGCCATGTGGACCATCCACTTATTCGAATGCCAACAAGTGCGGGTCTCAGGCTTATCGATCTATGCCCATGCCAACCAAAACAACGACGGTATCGACATTGACGGCTGCCGTGACGTTATCGTCTCTAACTGCATAATTGACACAGGCGATGACGCCATTTGCCTTAAAACAACCTCTTTAGCCACCTGCGAAAACGTCTTAGTGCATCAATGTCTGATTAGCAGCCACTGTAACGCGCTCAAGATCGGGACCGAAACCCTCGGCAACTTCCGCAACATTGAGTTTTCGCACTGCCTCATCACACCCTCCACCAGCGATGACGTGCGCCACGGACACCGATCAGGTGATGGCGGCATTACACTGTGCATGGTCGATGGTGGTATATTAGAGCAAGTGCAAGTCCATCACATCCGCATGGAAGGACCTCGGGTGCCGATCTGCCTGCGTCTGGGTGACCGAGGGCGCACGGTTCGAGAAGGAATGCCCGCCCCCGGACCAGGCAGAATGCGTGACATCGTGATTCAAGATGTATCTGCTACCGGCAGCGACTCCCTGTGTAGCTCAGTGACTGGCCTTTCTGGCCAGGAAGTAGAGCGTGTCGTCTTGCGAAATATTCAGCTGAACATGCCAGGAGGCCAGAAGAATTTTGATCGCCGTCAGCTTGTACCAACTTTTCAAGACAAATATCCCGAAGGAAAAATGTTTGGTAAGCTGCCAGCCTCGGGAGGCTATTTCCGGCATGTAAACGGGCTGATCTTAGATAATATCGAGATCAACAACCAAGCGCCTGACGAGCGTCCCGGCCTATGGGTCGAAAAAGTAGAAGAGCTGCACACTCAGCAGGTTTCCTGTCCGACGTGTACGCACACCATCCACCATAAGGTCTCAGATTCTTTCGGGGAGCCTTGAAGCGTCCCCAATCTGCATTTTAGGGGAAGAGTGGATCAATACCAGATGAAGAAGTTGCATGAGAAATTGAAATAAAATGCAGGGCAGAAGTGAAAAAATGAAGCTAAAATTCCAAGGAATTGATTATGAGCACGTGCAGATGTAAGGGTTTGTGGGTAGGTCTTTCGTCTTCATTCTATCTAGCCTACTACTACCGATGCACATTTCGCCATTCCACATTCTGACTCTACCCCAAAGGTCCCAACGACGGGCTTGTTCGTTAGCGTTGATCTTGATCTTTGCCCTCCCTGCTTGGAGCCTTGCCCAAGGATACGGCAGCTTTCTGGGGGTAGTTCAAGATGGCTCTAGCGATGAACCGCTGGTGGGTGCTACGGTCCGAGTAGAGGGCCTCAACAAGGGAGCCGTCACGGATATCAATGGTGAGTTTTCAATCAACGGGCTTCCCGTAGGATCCCACCGGATCCAAGTTACATATCTCGGGTATTCCCCTTTGGAGGTGCCGATCGAGGTAGGCACCGGAAGAAGTCCACGCCAAGTGATTTTGCTCCAAACACTATCCGGCGGCTATGAAATGGACAGCGTGGTGATCAGCTCTCAAATCTCGGGGCAAATGGGGGCGATCAATAACCAGATAAATAGCAATACCATCGTTAATGTAGTCTCGCGAGACAGGATCCTGTCCCTACCCGATCAAAATGCTGCAGAAGCCATCGGGCGCATCTCTGGAGTGTCGGTGCAGCGGGAGAATGGAGAAGGGCAAAAAGTAGTGGTCCGAGGATTGGCCCCAAAATTCAATGCCATCACCATCAATGGCGAACGGATTCCCTCCACCGATGGGACTGACCGATCGGTGGACTTGAGTATGATCGCTCCAGAAGCGCTAGGTGGCATAGAGGTATTCAAGGCGCTCACCCCTGATCGAGATGCTGACGCCATCGGCGGTTCAATCAATTTCGTGGCAGCCAAAGCCAGAGAGGGGTTTAAAGGGTCGGTCAATGTACAAGGAGGCTACAACGATCAACAGGCAAGGGTAGGCCTTCCGAGGGGTTCTTTTCTCTTGTCTAATCGATTTATGAAAGACAAACGACTGGGAATCGTGCTGGGAGGAAATTACCAATTTGCCGATCGGAGCTCAGACAGATTGAGCGCAGACTACGAGGTCGCTGGGACCAACAGCACTGGCGATGCCAATGTCCGGGTTACCAACATCAGCCTAAGTGACCGCACGGAGACCCGAATTAGGTATGGCGGATCCCTCACCGCTGACTATCGACTCCCTCGCGGCAGCATCATGTTCAATGGTCTCTGGGGACAAACGAACCGAGATGAAGTGCGGATACGCAAGAGTTTTCGGGTAGACGACAACTATCAAGACTTGGACCTCAACCGCAGGATCATCGGCATCACGCTATGGTCTGGTAATCTCAGCGGCGAACACCGCCTCGGAAGCAAGCTCGATTTGACCTGGCGAAGCTCCTACTCTCAGACGGTCCAAGACGATGCCTACAACCTGCGGGTGCGCTTTCGAGAATTCAATTCTTTTGAAAATAACCTTGTTCGGGACCAAGGCCCGGAGATCATCCCTACTTTCGCCAAAAATAATGTGGCCCGGACGGGTCTCCACGACTCCTTTTTTGACAATCTCTCCATTTTGGAGCAGAATAGCACCGCTCAAGTTGACTTGAAATACACCATCAACTTAGGTAAAAATATCAACGGATACCTCAAGACCGGAGCCAAAGCTCGACTCAGTGCCCGGGATCGCGACATTGAGAGCCGATATTTGTCCCCTTTTCTTGTCAGGGACTCCCTCGCGCGACTAACCCCAGCATTGTACGAGTTGGGAGAGGACGGCCGCGTGAACATCACGCAGTTCACTGGAGAGGGCGAGGCAGTAGATTTTCTAGAAGGCAATTACAGCATTGGAATCGGATCCAGCGACTCCAACCGTCCTTTGCTAGACACAAAGAAGCTCACGGCCCTTTATGACCGGCATCGCTCGATCTATGTCCCAGATCAGCGCCAAGACATTGAAGCTTACTCTTCTAGCGAGGAGATTCTCGCAGGTTACTTGATGGCAGAGGTGAATGTGGGCCCAAAACTCATGCTCATCGCGGGACTACGCGGAGAGAACACCAGCCTCACCTACGCTGCAACTGCAGGGGATTTGGTCAAAGAGGAATACCAGGCTTGGGTAATTTTTAATCGTCGTGATACCACGCGGACCCGCGCCTATTTGGAACTGCTTCCTATGTTTCATCTACGCTACAAATTAGCCTCTTGGTCCGACATTCGATTGGCAGCGACCAGAACCCTCGCTCGGCCAAACTATGCTGACTTGGCTCCTTGGGAACGAATCAACCCCGACGACCTTTCCGTGCGTCGAGGCAATCCCGAGCTTCCACACTCCCCTTCATGGAACTATGACGCAATCTGGTCTATATACAACAATTGGGGCTTGTTTACCATCGGTGGATTTTTCAAGCAAATTCAAGATGTCAACTATTTGGCCGTGACGCGCGTGCTGGACCAAGGCCCCACTAGGGGATACACCCTAACTCAGCCCGCAAGCGCCGAAGGGATCACGACGGTGCAAGGCGTGGAGATAGACCTTCAGACCAATCTAGGGTTGCTCCCGAAACCGTGGAATGGGATCGTGCTCAGCGGCAATGTGACATTCTTGCGATCAGAGACGTTTTACCCACTTTTCGAGCGACTTGGCAACAATCCTGAGCCACCCTTTGATCCGATTTTTGAGCTCTTGGAGCGTTCCGGGACCATGCCGCAGCAACCCAATTTGCTCTACAACGCATCCATCGGATACGAAAAAGGGCCTTTTTCCGGCAGGGTCTCTGCGGTGTACCAGGGGAATGCGCTCTTCTCCCTAGGCAATCGGCCCGAGGGCGACCAATATACTGTCGAAACCTTTCGAATCGATGCCTCTGCTACGATTAAGGTTCATCCCGCAGTAAAAATTTACCTCAACGGGAATAATCTCACCAACCAACCAGAACAGGTGCTATTCAACGGCAACTTTTCTAACCAAGAGTACTTCGGATTCACCGCCGATGTCGGCATCCGATGGTCCTTTTAGTTTTTTTATTTTTTATTTCACATCTACTTACTCATGAAAAAGTATCTACTGATCCTAGGGGTTGCAGCTTTGCTAGCCCTGCCAGAACTTCAAGCCCAACGCATCGTCTCGGTGTCCCCCGGCGTAGGGACGCTCAACGATGCCATTGATGGAGACACCACAGCCACAGGCGAGCGTGTTGATCTCAATACCATTTATGAACTTCAGGATGGGGGAGTGTATAAGCTGACCCGATCGATCGAAAACCGCGGCAAAGGCTCAAACACGGATCCTTATCCCCTGCACATTCGTGCAGAAGCAGGCTCGCAGGTCAAGCCGTTCCTCCAACCTACTGTGCCTTCCGGTGGCTCATCGGATCGGGCTTTCCGCATCAATGACCATCTGACCATTGAAGGTCTTCACGTCACCAACGAGGACGATTTGGGTGCTTTGATCGACCAAACTCTCCGTATCACTGCCGATAATGTGAGACTCATCGTACGGGACTGTTTTCTAGAAAAGGATGCACAGACAACCCTACGCTGCGATGGCGCCAATCCAAAAATTTACTTTACCAACACTACGGTGGCCTTCATGGGTACCCCTGCTGACATGGATAATGGCCGATTCATAGATCCTCGAAATTCCGACATCGACAGCGTTGTCGTAGAGCAGTGCGTGATTTATGGGGTGACTTCTCGCTACTTTCGTGATGGCGGCGGCACCTACAACTATGTGAAGGTCAACCAATCCACGTTTGCCAACAGTGGCCAGCGAGCCTTTCATTTTGGCGATATCAGGCAGCTCGATTTCACCAATAGTATCATCATGAACGGCGCTTTCCTGGGTCGCGGTATCGGAGGCGGAAGAGCCTTATTTGAGCTTTCTGAGCTTGACGCACCAGATACTTCGATCATCCGCATTAGTAACAACAACTACTTCGTCAGTTCTGATATGGAGGCGGAGTATGCGGCGGACCCGACTCGCGAAGCACCGATGTTTTTTGATTCACTCACCAATGCCTTTAACCCTTCGGCCCTCACCGCTACCAATTTCATCGAAATCATTGATTTCAAGAATGGCTTGGGCTCGCTGGTCCCCATTTGGACTGAATTTACCATCTCAGGCTACAATGCGTCGAACGTAAATGCCCCTTGGGATATGGATGGCGCACCACACCGATTTTTCTACACGGCAGAGGATGGCCCTGTGTCTATCGGGGGAGGAACTGATGGTCGGCCTGTAGGCGCGGGAGTATTCGCTACCTCTATCGATCGCGCTGCACTTGCCAAACTGGGACTTAGAGCATACCCGAATCCAGCCACAGACCTGCTTACCCTCGAAAATAAGATGCTGCGCCGCTGGTCACGGGTTACCTTGGTCGATCTAGCTGGCCGAACCATGAAGTCCTTCCCCGCCTTCGAAGGGGAAAGTATGACTCTCCCAGTTTCCGACCTCGCACCAGGGGTCTACCTGCTTCTATTGACGGAAGATTCTACCCAGCAGCGCAGCGTTGTCCGCTTCGTGAGGTCTTCGGTGTGGTAAGCCCTCAACGTTGGTCTTTGCTTGGTCGTGGTATGTCAATGCGACATCTATCAAGCCTCTGCAAAGAAAAAACTGATAGTTGATGGATTCCTGCAAATCTTTTCTATTCCAGTCCTCTGTCACATCTGCTCAATTGGTCTTGGTTCCAGGGTCACCCATTTGTGGTGCTCTGGAGCCAAACCTGTGTATTGAAACGACCTAATCCATGCGCTGTATGAAGTCCTCCCGAAATAGCCGAAGAGCCTTTTTTAAGTACAGTGCCCTTTGGGGGCTGGGAACAGTGTGGGGACCTAGCCTTCGTGCTTGCCCCGAGGACGAGATCAGCGATTGGTCAGCCATGATCAAGGCCCCCATTCTGCGTAAATCTCTAATTCCGACCCCTTGCGTCATCCACTCCATTGAGCTCCTCCAGCTAGCAGGTCAATATCTCGTGCGGGTGCGCACCACCGATGGCGCAGAAGGCCTCGCTGCTGCCAATCCCATGACCATGCAGCTTTGCTACCCAATCTTTCTCCAGCGCGTCGTGCCCGTATTTGTTGGGAAAGACGCAAGGGAGTGGGAAGTGCTACAGGAAGAGCTCTATGTGCATCAATCCAACTACAAATGGCAAGGATTGCCCTTTTGGAGTAGTGTAGCGGCACTAGAGTTTGCGGTGCTCGACCTTTTGGGCAAGGTCGCGCAGCTCCCTGTTGGACAACTCCTGGGGGAAGTCCGACGAAAGGACATTGCAGTGTATCATGCCAGCTCTCATCGCGGCAACAGTCCCGAAGAAGAGATTGACCATTTGCAAAAGCTCGTCGATCGGATCGGAAACAAGGCCATAAAGTTTCGACTGGGTGCTCGTATGCGCTACGACGAGGCTTCCACAAGGCGTGACGAGGCGCTCATTCCGCTGGCGAGAAAAGTATTTGGCGAGGACGCCGTCTTGTATGCAGATGCCAATGGCTCCTATGATGTCCCTAAGGCGATCGAAATCGGGCGGCTTCTTCAAGACCACGACTATGGATTCTTTGAAGAGCCCTGCCCCTTCGATGCTTACACCCAGACACAGCAGGTCGCCGAAAAACTAACCATCCCGATAGCAGGTGGAGAACAAGAGCCTAGTATCCGTCAATTCGCATGGATGGCTTCGAGGGGTGTGTTGCGGGTCCTACAGCCGGATTTGGTGTATTTTGGTGGTATGATACGCTCCCTGCGTGTCGCAAAGATGGCGGAGCGAGCCGCCATCCCCTGCACGCCGCACATGTCTGGATATGGAATGGGATTCCTATATGTCCTCCATTTCGCCTCCTGTGTGTCCGATCCGGGGCCTTTCCAAGAGTACAAGGGAGCAAGCGAGCTCCCCATTTATTCGGACTCTTCTACCCTGGCCCCGATCAGCGGACTCATCACCTGCCCTTCTGGTCCTGGCTGGGGGGTAGTCATTGACCCTGATGCCGTGAGCAAGGCAGTGATCATCCGTGGATAAATGAATTTCTCTGCTAAGAGGTCTTGGGGCGAAACAGGCGAGCCTCCGTCGCAAGGTCCATACTACAGAGGACCTAATGCACGCTGTATGCCGTTCGAAGTCGCTTAAGGGCGCGGCTCATTTGCGTCTCTACGGTCTTGAGCGAGATCCCGAGACTCACGGCAATCTCTTGGTACTTCATCCCTTCGTAGCGACTGAGACAAAACACCCGCTGACACTGGGGTGGAAGGCCATGAATGAGGCGCTCTACTTGCTGCAATGCCTCTTGATCTGCCATTCTTGTATGGATATCTGGCTCATGAGAGAGGTATGCACCGTCCAACAGCTCAGTGACTTGCCACTTGGATTGCTTGCGGAGGTAATCAATGGCTTGGTTGCGGACGGCCATGAGGAGATAGTAATGGATGGGCCCGGAGAGCACAAGGTCTTTTCGTTTTTTCCATACGCGCAGAAAGACTTCCGAAACGATTTCCTCTGCATCCTCTCCAACCGAGACGTACTTGCGTGCAAATTCACACAACCCGCTGTAGAGCGAGGTAAACAATCGGCCATAACTTTGGGCACAGTCGGTATCCGCCGCTGCCCGAAACCAGGTATCGTGCTGGGGATTGGGAGTCCAAGACATGAGAGGTAGAGGGAGTAGTAGGTGATGGAAAGGATTTTTTCTGGATGGGGAGCCACTCCGAAAGCCAGTAGAAAAAACTTAATTCGTTGGCTAACCCGCTACCAGATCACATTCTAATCTACATGTCTTCTCCATCAGCCAAGTCATTTTGGCGTCATGATCGGGGACAAATTCAGCGGGAACGTTCTCGATTCATTCTCCCGATACACCCTGATTTCATACAGGCAAGGGAGAATTTTCCGCAAAAAATCGTACCTATCTGAGCTTTACTTCCCATCCTTTTTCAACCACTTCCTACGATCCACCGAACCCTCCTCTGCTCATGGCCCACATTGGTATCAAAGATTTGGCCCGAATACTAAATATTTCCACCTCTACGGTATCGCGGGCGCTCAGGGGGAGCCACGATGTGAATCCCGACACACGACGCAAAGTGCTGGAACTCGCAGAGCAGCTCCAATACATGCCCAACCATCAGGCGATCGGACTGGTCAAGCGAAGGTCCATGATCCTGGGCATTGTGGTACCTGCGATCGACAATGAGTTTTTTTCCAATGCCATCCACGGCATAGAAGAAAAAGCCTACCAGATGGGATACCACGTCCTGATTAACCAAAGTCATGATCGCTACGACCGGGAGGTGAGAATCGTAGAGGAAATGCTCCAAGCCCGGGTCGATGGACTAATCATCTCCCTCGCCCAAAAGACAGAGGATTATCAACACCTTCGCCGCTTGCAACAACTGGAAGTGCCCTTGGTCCTCTTCGATCGCATTTGTGATGTGATTCACACGCACAAGGTCATCAACGATAATTTCAGCGGCGCATACAAAGCCACCCAACACCTCATTGCGCAGGGCTACCGAAAAATTGCGCACATCGGTGGCCCCGACAACCTCAAGCTTGCCCACGAACGAATCAATGGCTACTTCTCTGCCTTGCGCGATTCACATCTCCCCGTGGAGGAGTCCTACGTGCGTCGCGTACCGTTTTACCGGGACGAAGGGCGTCTTGCTGCTACTGCCCTCTTGACAATGTCAGATCCCCCCGATGCGGTGTTTGCGGCGAGTGACAATCTCGCCATTGGTGCCCTCATTGCTGCCAGAGAATTGGGTGTCGCCGTTCCAGATGCCTTCGCCATCATCGGATTTTCAGACATCTCCGTGTCTGCCATTCTCTCCCCTTCCCTCAGTACCATTCACCAGCACGCCATGGAGATGGGAAGTATTTCTGCGAATCTCCTCCTTCAGACCATTGCAGATCCCGCCCTTCTCTCTTCCCCCAAAACCATCATTCTACCTACTTCGCTCATCAAGCGCGAATCCACCTAGTGGTTCTTCCTTTGAATGCCTCCCGTTTGTAGTCCACGATTCAGAAGGTTGGCCAAATGCACCGCGGAAAACCATCATTGATCCCCTTTCTATATCGAATTACCTGTAAATTTTGAATGAATACGGCCATCAACTATGTGGGAATGAGGGTCATCGAATCCTCCCTCAAAAATCGCTTGTAGGATTCTTGCAAAATCGGATCTCTTCCGCCATATTTGCAGACTCAAAACGAAAGACCTAGATTAGGGTCGTTAGCTCAGTTGGTTTAGAGCGCTGCTTTGACAGAGCAGAGGTCACTGGTTCGAATCCAGTACGACCCACCCCAAGAGGATGAATTTGCTATGCAAGTCGTCCTCTTTTTTTATTTCCCATCGTTGCGGGTTTGGTAGAAGTTGGACCTGGCAGAGCCTCACGCAATTCATCAAAAATTTTGTGGGTGTCAATGGATAGGAGAGAATACTTTCCCTTTCGCTCGAACAGTTTGCCTTTGTAGCGGGAATATCTAAGCTTTTTTGCCGTCTTAGCGGGGCCGCATCTATGCGTATTGCCTCCCAAAAAATATCTGGCTTGTCAGGGTGCCCGATTGAGGCAAGAAAACACCTACATCAGGAAAAATCGCGCTATCCTACCCACCGAAATTTGTACATTTGTTCAATCAAAATCAATTTGTCAGCAACGATGGTATTTCGAGGAAAATGGATGTCCTCCGCGAATCTTTCCTTTAACTTATCTTCTTTTTGGTGACTACAGAGGATTATGTTCGTCATAGGAAGCACTTATGACCCATGTTGTGAACATGACGACAACTTCAATGGCTGTATTAATCGTTGATGACAGTTCGGCTGATCGGCACTTGCTCAAGTTCTCTCTGGAAGATCATCCCGCCGTTCAGCATATTGGCACTTTCCAATCTCCAACAGTTCTTATCGAGATCGATAGATTACGGCGGGAATTACCTCAAGAATCAGTTCTGGTTCTTCTGGATCTGCATCCCATGCCTTATTCTGGGACTGAGATCCTGGATCAAATTCGCATTTCTTATTCCAAAGAAGAAGTCCCCGTCGTGTGTATGAGTGGCTTAAATGACGAAGATTCTTGGATCAGCGCAGAGAATGCAGGCGCCAACTCCTTCTGGGCTAAGCCGATGGATCTCGACCAAATGCACGATGAATTGACCAGAATCGTAGATTTCTTTTCCCTTCACACAGGCTGACTCCTTACCATACACACTTTGCACCCCTCGCAAAGCTGAGCGATCCACACGCTCCCTTCTCTCACGCAGTTATTGAGCTCGCCCATTGAGTATATAGATTCTTTGCGATATTACAAGAACTCGCAACCCTCTACCCAAAACTCCACGCATCCTGTTAAAAGGGGTATATTGCTGTTCTACCTCTTAGAACAACACAGACAAGCTGGACCTAGTAATCTAAGTCCAGCTTCACTTTATTTATTGCCGGGATTTGGAAGTCTGACTTCTCGGGCAACTAACATCCCCATACATTGCTTCGCCAGTCAAAGCCTAGAAGCCTACATAGCGCAGCGAGATCGCGACATCGCTCCAGATCATGCCAGGATATCCGAGGATCATTACCCCAGGCTTCCAGTCAAGCGCAATGCTAAAGGGAATCTTGGGAATCACATATTCAAGACCCAAAATCATGTCGAGCCCCAGCGCTACCCGTCCTTCTGAGGCACTGCCACCCCTGTCATAATCGTGGTCCCTACTCCAAGAATTGAAGCGACCATCCGACCACACGGCCAGGTGTGGACCCAGTCCCCCATAAAAATATAGTCCCCGCACATCTGAGATGGCTGAATGTGATTCAATCAGCAGTGAGATGTGAACACCCCGTGATACCGGACTAACAATCAATTCAAGCGCCTTACTACTGGACACAAATTTTTTGACTTGCAATCCATACCAGTCCCCCAAGCGTAGTCCAGCGCCGATTTGGTAGGGCTGTGCTTGGGTCAATGTGGGCAAAAACAGCAACAGTGCGACTCCCCAAATGATGAGCATTTCTTTTTTCATACTTCCATGATTAATGACAGCGAGAGAAGAATCGGCGAAAGCCGATCCCGGGTGGTGGGTCCATCATGTAGCATGGACCTTTTGAAAACGGGATCTTTGGGGAAATCCGGATATAAAAGTACTACTTTTCTAACTTCTATTGTTGACCTTATTCGCAAAGCTACCTCACGAACATCTGTCGTGATTCTCTTTTTCAAAATTCTCCCCTGTGACTAGGGAAATCGCAATCCATTTGTTGGATGATTTTTCAATGGTTCTGAGCGCTTATGACAAGATCAATGCAGTTATACCAGAAAAATCAAAAAAAATTTAAGCCCGAGACACCCCTCCTATCGACACAAGCCAGCGAAGCTCCCGGCCTCATCGGCCCATCCAAGCAGGCGATAATACTTCTCTTTTTTCGCTAAATTAGCACTCAAAGGGACTTTCTCCATTTACAACACACCCTAGCTCACCAGATCTCGACCTATATGTCCGCAGTTCTTGTCGTCGCTGCTACACCGATGGAAACGGCATGGATGCGCGCGCAATCCCACCCACCGGACCTTGAGCTCAGCTTCCTGCACACGGGAGTGAGCATGATGGCAGCAGCCTACGCATTGGGCACTTGGCAAGCGCAGCATTCAGCAGATTTTGCCCTCCAAGTGGGCATTGCAGGAGCTTACGACCCTGATCTTGACCTTGGGTCCGTGGTCGAAGCAGTCGAAGAAATTTTGGCGGAAGTGGGCGCAGATGCCCCCGAAGGCTTCCTGGATCTGGAGGGCTTGGGGTTTCCATTACTCACTGTGGATGGTCGCGAGATGTATAACCTCATCGACAATCCTCATCCTTGTTTTCCTGCACTCAGAGCCGTGCGAGGCATCACCGTGAACACCGTACAAGGCACCAGCGAGGGCATTGCCCAGATGACAGCCCGCTGGCACCCAGAGATCGAAAGCATGGAAGGAGCCGCCTTTTTTTTTGCGATGCGAAAAAAAAACATCCCCTTTGCGCAGATCAGGGGAATCTCCAATCGAGTGGAGCCCCGCAACCGCGCGAATTGGAAGCTTCAAGAAGCAGCCATGGCCTGCCAACAAGTGGCTTGGGACTTTTTATCCAACCGATTTTTCAATAAAAACATCTCGCCTACAAGCCCTCCAAACCCGGCCTAGCATCCTCCCCGGCGAGAAAATCGTGAACTCCTCGTTGGTAAATTCCCTTAATTCGGATACTTTACGGATATTTCCCAAAAGTTTCATTCACACAAAACACGCATATGGCAACCCGATCCGACGGATCTCAAGCAACGAGCAGAGCGATATTGGTCATTGCAGGTATTCTCGTCCTCTCTGCCTTGGCATACTTCGCTATCAAGTATTTTTCTGCCAAGGCTGAAATTGTCGAAAACGAGCAGCAAATCGACGATCTTTCCACGGAAGTAAAGGAGCTTGAGGATAATATTCTCCAGTTTCAAGAGCAAATCAATAGCCTTGAAGTCGATCTCGCCACCAAGGAACAGCTTCTCCAGCAAAAGGTGGATGAACTGGTGAAAGTCCAAAGTCAGCTCGCGGATGCCCGCCGTTCCAGCAAAACTCAAACCGCTGAATTCAGAAAACTCGAACTCCGCCTTCAAGAATTACAAAGTGTTCTCGAAGAATACGACGATCTCATCGTCACCCTCCGCTCCGAAAATCAAGCCCTGGCTGGACAAGTAGAAGAGCTGACTGCGCGCGAAAGCCAACTTCAGACCCGCACCCAAGAGCTGGAACAAGTCAATACCCAGACCCGCGAGCAGCTTGACCGCACAGTGGCCGTGGCATCCACGCTTAAGGCTCGCTCTCTGAAGTTTTTTAGCGTGAAATCCGGGAAAAAAGAAAAAGAATTCACCAAAATGGCGCGCTGGCGAATGAAAGATCTTCAGATCTGCTACACCATGCTTGAAAATCGCATCGCCCCTCCCGGAGACCGCACCGTGTATGCCGTGATTGAAGATGCAAACGGTACGCCCATCACGAACTTCAGCAGCGACATCAGCGGAAGGTTCCCTTATCAAAACCAAGACAAGGTGTACTCTACCAGCAAAACGGTCAGCTTCTTCGGCACCGAGATGGAAGATTGTATGGACTTCTCCCTCCCAGAAGACACCAAGTACGAAAAAGGAATCTACTATGTGTTTCTCTTCGCCGACAACAATCCCATCGGTCAAGGAAGCTTCGAGATCGACTAATTACCAAAGAAAATCAGTTCTCTGACAATTTTGGCGCATACTAACCCTCATAAGGGTTTCCTTACCCTTATGAGGGTTAGAGCACGAGTTTTCCGCCATTTTTGTCAGAGAACCAGAAAATCCCGCAGGCTGAGCAAAAATCCACAAAGCCATTGTAGAGCCTCCCTGCAAACCTCGTAATTTCAAAAAAATCTCAGAGGTCGTCCCCCCAACCTCGTGGGTTTTCCCCAAAGCAGAAGCCCCCAACCCGCTAGGCTTTAGCATGAGCGTCCGCAAAGCTTCTAGTGGCATCCCCACAGATTGTGAAGAAGCCCTTTGAAAAAGCAAAACCGCCAGTTTCGCATGTCCTGTGCGAATCTGGCGGTTCTTGGTAAATGAGCGCTTCCGACATCCACAGACGATGGGTCAGGATTTCAGAGCTTAATTTCTTCGTCGCGACTATTGAAGTACTTAACTTCTGTCATACCCAGAGAAATATCTCCTACGATCCGAACCCACACCCAGTAGGTATGAAGCCACCCAAACTGATAGCTCTTGATGAATCCCTGCTTGAGGTAGGCGGCCACGTAGGGATTGACCTTGAGGGTGATCTTCTTTTCTTTGTTTTGTCGGACAAGGAAATCAATGTTGTTCGAAATTTCCTCTGCGATCAGCACTGAGGTCTGCATCTTGCCGGTGCCGTTGCAACTGGGGCAAAGCTCGCTGGTCTGAATGTCGATCTCAGGTCGCACCCGCTGCCGGGTGATCTGCACCAGTCCAAATTTGCTCATCGGGAGGATGGCGTGCTTGGCCCGATCATCTTTCATGACCCTGGCGAGGTGTTCGTTGAGGATCCGGCGGTTGTCCGGCTTCTTCAAATCGATGAAGTCCACCACAATGATCCCCCCCATGTCCCGCAGGCGAAGTTGACGAGCAATCTCAGAGGCAGCCTCCATGTTGGTCTTGAGCGCCGTTTCTTCGAGGGTATCGTTTTTTAGGTTTTTGGAACCGGAGTTCACATCCACCACGTGCATGGCCTCGGTGTGCTCAATCACGAGGTAGGAGCCATTGGCCATAGAGGCGACTTTCCCAAACGAAGCCTTGATCTGACGCTCAATCCCCTTGACGTGAAACAGGGGTGCCTTGCCCTTGTGGAGTCGGAGCGCGCGGAGAAGATCCGGCTGATTTTCCTTGAGATAGGTCTCAATGTCGTTGAATATTCGCTGGTCATCCACCGAGATGGATTCAAAACCGAGGGTGAGCATATCCCTCAGGATGCTGGTCGTGCGATCTTGCTCGCTAAGGACTTTCTGCGGAGGTCGGGCATGGAGCAGTGCTGAGGTCAGTTCCTCCCACTTATCTTGAATTCCTTGAATGTCTTTTGCGAGCGTTGCAGCATCCTTATCGGTGGCAGCAGTGCGCACGATGACACCAAAGTTCTTGGGACACAAGGACTCGGTCAATCGTTTGAGGCGCTTTCTCTCATCCGCAGAGCGGATTTTTTTGGAGACAGAAACACCAGTTCCAAAAGGTACGAGGACGACATATTGCCCTGGAATGGAGACTTCGCTAGAAAGCCTCGGTCCTTTGGTGGAGATAGGTTCTTTGACAATCTGGACGAGCACCTCTTGCCCGGGCTTGAGGACTTCTTCCATTTTGCCCCCTTTGTTGATATCAGGGACTGGCTGGATCTGCTCTAACCCTTTCAGGTTGTTATCTTGAGTGCGGGCCGCTTTCAGGTATCGCTGCATAGAGCGCATCTGAGGGCCCAAATCGAAGTAATGCAGGAAGGCGTCGCGGGGATGCCCCACATCTACGAAGGCTGCATTAAGGCCTGAGACGATTTTCTTGACACGACCTAGTACGAGATCTCCTACCGCGAAATTTTCAGAATACGTTTCGTGGTGAAGCTCTACGATCTTGCGATCTTGAAGAAGCGCGATTCGAAGTCCTTCCTCGCCTTTGCTGACGACTAGTTCATTCACAAAAAAGCTTACTGTTGCGCTTACTGTCATAGTAGTCTCCGCTCCAAATGAGGGGAGGGAGCGGTGAATGAGGCAGGGGTAAGCGGGTGAACGACAAATGGAAAAGCGGACTGACAGCACCTCCGTGTGTCAGCCCTTGTACTTCATGGCAGAAAGCCACAATGGGCCATGAGAATTATTTCTTCTTCTTGTGCCGGTTCTTACGAAGACGTTTCTTGCGTTTGTGCGTAGCGATCTTGTGTCGCTTTCTCTTTTTTCCACAGGGCATAATTCCTCCTTGTTTTTTTCAGTTGGTTAACGAATATCATCCAGTAGCACTCCAGCTTGGAGTCGCAACTCATTGTCTTTGGCATCTTGGACGACCGTCTCTAAGAGGGGAATGGCTTCGGCTTTTCGCCCTAAGCTCGCCCATAGAGAGGCCAATTCATAACGTGCGTCATGGCGGTCCGGAGCCATTTCGAGCACTGCCCGAAACCGCTCCTCTGCTTTCTCTAACTGCCCCGACTGCACAGAAAAGATGCCGAGCTGAAAGGCTGCCTCTACGTTCGCCGGGTTGATTTCCAACACCTTACGAACGGTAAGAATGCCCTTCATGCTGTTTTCCGGTAGTCCAGAGGCCACGTAGGCCAGCCCGAGCTGGAGAAGAACTGCTTCCTGATCAGGTGCTACTTGGTTTACCTCTTCGAGAAGTGCGATCCCTTGTTGGTTAAAGGAGCGGAAGAGTGCCTCGTCTTCCTTGACAAAAGGAAGTCTGGAGGCTTCACAAGCGAGCATGCCAGTGAGCGTTTTACGCGCCAAGGTGGAGTCAATGGATAATGCCTCTGCTGCATATAGCATAGCGGCATCCGCACGACCACGTTGGCGAAGATTGTCCACAAGGCTGTCCAAAACTGGCAATCGATCTTGGGCCTCAAGCGAGGTAAGTTCAGACTGCCAAGCCACCAGTCGGGGGTCTTCGCCCAAAGGCGGGAGCCGATCTAAGGACAGGGATGTGCTGGAACCAGCACTTGTGGGAGCGCTAAGACCCGCTTCGATCTTATTTTCCAAGCTAGACTTGTCTGCAAAGAACAATAGTCCGCAGACAAGCACCCCCAAAACGACGACACCAATGCGCAGGGGGAGCCCGGAATTGGTTTTTTGGGGAAGTGGAAGTGGATCTGTCATAGGGAAGGGGACCTCATTTGGCTACCTCTTACGATCATTCTGAATGATTGACCGAATTCATAGAGGCACTTTTCACTTTATCAACAAACACGCGCGCGGGTTTGAAGCTCGGCACGTTGTGAGGAGGGATGGTGATGGACTGATTCTTGGAGATAATCCGCCCCACTTTCTCTTTGCGGTGCTTCACGACAAAGCTGCCAAACTGCCGCACATAAACGTTTTCTCCACGGGCGAGGGCGTTTTTCACCACGGTGAAAAATCCTTCCAAGGAATTGGTTACATCTGCCTTGTCGATACCCGTCTTCTGGGCGATCTCCAGGATAACTTCTGCTTTCGTCACCTTTGTGTAATTTTCTAGTTACGAGCCTCTTAGAACTGGTCTCTTTGGGAAATTGCCTCGCAAATTTAGTAGAATCAGAACAATCGCAAAACTTTTTCCGAAATAAGGCCATACATGGAAGCCCCTGAGCAGGCCCTGAGCGCAAAGATTCTTTATGCCAAAAGTTAAGAGCTTTTACCTTTGTGGCATGAGCGACGTAGCTACTCGTGTGACGGCTTGGCTGGCACACGCTGGCCGACAGATGGCCTGGAGGGATACGCGGGACCCTTATCAAATATGGCTGGCCGAGGTTATCCTCCAACAAACCCGTATCGAGACTGGAATCGCCTATTTGGAGCGATTCCTTGCGCGGTTTCCCCGACTCGAAGACCTTGCTCGTGCTGAGCTTGATGAGGTGCTCAAGCTGTGGGAGGGGCTCGGATATTACTCCCGCGCCCGCAATCTTCACGCGGCTTCTAAGCAACTCATGGAAGAGCATGCGGGCGAATTTCCCCGAGGACATCGGGCACTTTTGGCGCTGAAAGGGATCGGGCCTTACACAGCAAGAGCCATTTCTTCCTTTGCCTATGATGAAAAAGTGGCAGTATTAGACGGAAATGTGATGCGTGTCCTGAGCCGATTGATTGGCGACTTTTCGCCCATCGACCAAGCCGCTACTCGCAATAAATTTCAGGCGCAGCTCGATGCCTGGGTTCAAGAAGCGGACAGCCGAGCCTTTAACCATGCAATGATGGACATTGGCTCTATCGTTTGTACACCCACCAGTCCCGGTTGCCTCATCTGCCCCCTGGAACCCATCTGCGTGGCGCGTCGAGAAGGGCTCACGCAGCTATTGCCCATCAAAGGCAAGAAACTGCTGCGGAAAATCCGTTTTTTTCACTTCTATCTGTTGGACGATGGTGCATCCATCCTCCTACGAAGGCGACCCAATGAAGGACTGTGGGGGGGCCTTTGGGAACTCCCCAACGAGGAAGTGGAAGAAGCTAACTGGAAAGCAAAGCTGGGCAGAGTGCAAAGCGTGTGGCTTGGCCAGGGTAAGCATGTTTTTACCCATTTTGACATGCACTACCACGTGTTTTCCTCGCCAGCGGACCAAGCAGTTCAATGGACTGACACATCATTCGAGCGCTACGAAAAAATCCCTACTTTTGCCTTCTCCAAAGCCGTGATCAATATGTTGACACAGCACCACCCCACACTTCTCTAAGTTCCTCATTCGCCCTGCTGTCCAGTCCTTGTCGTCCAGCTTGTTACAACCATTACTCACATCTCCGAGGAGCGATTTTTTACCCTCATGGCTAAATACGGACTCAATCAAGTGACACTCATCGGGAACCTCGGCAAGGATCCTGAATTAAAGTATCTGGACAAAGGAATCGCAGTGACTTCCCTTTGGCTCGCTTGTACAGAGTCTTTCCGGGACAAAAACGGAAACCAAGTGGACAAAACCGAGTGGGTGAGTGTGAATCTTTGGCGCGAACAAGCAGAGATGGCAGCCAAATATTGCCGGAAGGGTTCTACGGTGTGCATCGAAGGGCGCCTCAGCTCCCGAAGCTGGGAGACGCCGCAGGGCGAAACTCGCCGGATCACCGAAGTAGAAGGCCGAAAAATCATCTTGCTCGACGGTCCACCTGCCACCGCAACGCCATTTAACACCCCTGTGCAAGAGTCTTACCGACCTTCAAAAGAGGACGGAAAGTCTCCTTGATTTTGTATTTTCGCTTTCGCAACTATCTTGTAGAGAGCTTCCCTCTTTGTTTGACTTAATATCATCCTACGTGGACCCTGAACCTGGGAGTTTGGTGACTGATTGGGTGCTGATGAGCACCCTGCCTTGGTGGCCCGACCTGATCCTCGAGTTGCTGTCATTTGTGATCTTGCTCGGCATCTCGTTTTTAGCTTCCGCCTCAGAAGTGGCTTATTTCTCCTTATCCAAGACTGAAATCGATGCGTTTCGGGAAGGAGACAGAGTGGCAGATCGGCGAATCTGGCGTCTATTGAGCGAACCCGATCGCTTGGAGGGTTCCCGGAGGCTCTTGGCTACCATTCTCATTACCAATAATTTCGTCAACGTCGCGGCCATTTTGGTGGGATCCAATGTCCTACACCAGTTCGCTGAAGCCCTCCAATGGGAGCCCAAAATCCAGATTTTTCTTGATCTTATCCTGATCACCAGCTTGCTCCTGTTTTTCGGAGAAATCACCCCTAAGGTGTATGCGGCAAGAAATCGGACCACTCTGGCTTATTTGCTAGCAGGGCCACTCATTGTTCTTAAAAAAATCTGCCAACCCATCGCCTGGGCCTTGATTCGAAGCACTTCTTTTATCGATAATCGATTCAATCTCATTGAGGTGTCCGCTTCCTTGGAAGACCTCAAGCAGGCCATTGATCTCACTGCAACCACCACCGAAGCCGAAAAGGAAGAGCGGGAGATTCTCAAAGGCATCATTAATTTTTCGAACATTCCTGTGAAAAGCATCATGCGCGCCCGCGTGGACGTGAAAGCAGTCGCGATTGACACGCCTTTTTCTGAGCTGGTGGATTACATCAACCAGGAAAATTACTCGCGCTTGCCTGTCTATGAAGAAAATCTTGACAACATCAAAGGCGTGCTGCACATTAAAGACCTGCTCCCCTACCTCAAAAAGGACAGTGGCCCGGTGGATCTTGCCTCGCTGCTGAGAGAGGCTAACTTCATTCCCGAGACCAAAAAAATTGATGACCTTCTGGAAGAGCTCAAAGATCAGCGCTCACATATGGCGATTGTCGTGGACGAATTTGGAGGGACCGCCGGCATTGTAACCCTGGAGGACGTGATCGAGGAAATTATTGGCGAAATCAACGACGAGTTCGACTCCGAAGATTGGGTGTACACCAAGGTCGATGAGAGTACCTTTGTGTTTGAAGGAAGGATCGCGCTGGGAGATGTCCGCAAAATTCTTCATTTGCCCGATCATATTTTCGAAGATCAGCGCGGGGAAAGCGATAGCCTCGGTGGCTTGATCATGGAAATCACCGGCAGAATCCCAATCGAAGGTGAAGTCGTTCGATACAAAAATTTCGAACTGATCGTTGAATCTGTGTCCAATCACCGGATTAACATGATCAAGCTGGTCATTCATGAAGATTCTCCCGAAAAAATCGATCAAGAGTAATTTCCTATGTCTCCTTCACGCGTCACAGCCCTTTCTTTTGCCATGCTTGCAATCACTCTCCTTGGGTGTGCGGAAGAATATGTCCCATTTGCACGACCATACGCGTACCCGAGGCTGACGCTCCCCGAGCAGACGAGTTACGTCCGGTTTGATAACCAGCATTGCCCATTTACCTTTGAGTATCCAGATTTTGGCAAAGTGACCCGCAATGTGGAGGACTCCTGCTGGGTCAACATTACGTTCGAGAATTTCGATGCCACCCTTCATATCAATGGACGGACGGTGACCTCGACTGAGCTTTCTATCGAATTTTTGCAGGAAGAACACCGCCGACTCATTTACGGCCATTCTGTGAAGGCATCTCGAATCATGCCGAGTCCGCTGGAACTGCCCTCGGGAACTGGGATGAAATATGAGATCGTGGGGGAAGTCGGCACCCCCATTCAGGTCTTTTTTCACGACAAAGACGAAAGGCGTTCTCTAAGTCTCTCCTACTATTATCGTACTGCCACCAAAAATGACTCTTTGGCACCTGTCACAGAGTACATGAAGGCGCAGGTCGATCATCTCATTCAGAGCATCGAATGGAAATGATCTCTCGGCAGATTCGCTTGTTTAGGATGCGTATTCTCTGCTTAGCTCGGCAAAATCGAATTTTTTCAGCGCCCAACAGGCACATCTATACCGCCTCGGCTTTTCCGCAAGCAGGACACACTCCCTGCATCAATACATTCATTTCCTCCACTGCATAACCCAGCGGGAGGGTTGGCATTCGCACCTGAACATCTTCCACGCAGAGCGTGATCCCACAACGAAGACATTTGAAGTGCACATGGTCGTGGTGATGAGAAGCCGTTTCGTCGCAGGTGGTAGAACAAAGCGCAAACTTAGTGACACCGGAATCGTCCAGCACCCGATGGAGCAAGCCCTTATCCATAAAGGTCGATAGCGTGCGATAAATTGTCACACGGTCGCAAGTATTCTCCATCTCACTCTCTATCTCTCGTTGACTGAGGGCACGTCCTTCCCGGAGAAATATTTCCAAAATTTCTTCTCGACTCCCCGTGAGACGCAAGGAGTGGTTTTTGAGCATTTTTTCTATATCACCCATACCCAAAGATACGGATATCCGCGGAAAATTCTACCTGATGGCTTGCTGTGTACCGCGCGGGCGGGGTCATGCACGTTAAACCGATGTATAAATCATCCACAACTCAAGCGGCTCTCTCTACGCGAAGTAATCCGGCGCTGAGGAGCTGATTTCGTCGAAATCCACCGGAGAGTAATACACCTGGTACTCCAGCTCCGGGCACGGTCTGGAAGGAAAAATGCAGAACCCCTTCGCACAACTCGCCTTGGCCCCTGTAGAGTTGTCTGCCATCTTCGCCATACACGCGGAGGTGAATGTTGCCTGCCGAATCAGGTTCACAGAGGACCCATGCGTACAATTCGCAGCCTACTTCTCCCATGGCCACAATCGCTCCCAACACCAGTGGCTTACCGAGACACTCCGCAAACGAAGGCTGGTTGGTTTCTTCTGAAAAAATCAAGACGAATTCCTTGCCCAAACACCGATACTCTGCAGCATACGCTTCACTCCAAGCTGTGCCCGACAGAGATTGCCGCGCGAAACGAAGGACTTGTGCAAAATAGGATGCCCGTGCCGCTTTGAGTGGAAAAGAACCATTTCTCCACACCGCCATTGCTGGCGCGACTCGCTGATCTTTGATGCCGCCTCGGTGGCTGATACCACAGCGGTGCCGTAGCAAGATCAGGGCAAAAGCCAGGGCGGGTCGTGCACTTCCCGGCCAAGCACGCTGCGTTGCCAAGTCTTTTAACTGATCATATGCTCGCTCCTCTCCGTAGCGCCCAATCAACTGCACGAGTGCCGACACCATCCTTGGATGCTGCTCTTGTCGGAGGAGATGGAGGAGCATTCCACACGCCGTTGGCCCTTCGGAGCTGAGCAGGAGCTGTGCTGCCAACATCCTTACGCCGCTGCTCTCTCGACCATTCGCCATCACAAGACTCAAGTCTTTGACCTTCTGCTTCAGGGTAGAGGATGCTAGCAATTGTAGCGCCATGCGCCGTGGAAGAGCACTGGCCTCGCCAAGGGCGCAGCTACGGATAAGAGTGGGGTGTAGGGAAGCAAGGAAAGCGTTCATCATCAAAGGAGTTGAAGGGGTATGCTCGAACTAAGGGGTAATTGATTATTGCGACAAATGGCAACATTCGCAGGTCATCCATTCGACGCTTCCTGACTTCGGATTGCATTCGCGTCGATCAGGCATCTTGATTGGGGAAAGTTTTTTAATAAAACGCGATAGATGATTCATCTTTCATTCAGCAATTTCGTAACCTTGCCCAGCATGAAATTCCTTCGCGGCATCGGTCATGGCCTTTTGGCACTTTTGCTCGTCACTTCAGTGGCTGGCTTGACCACGCGGGAGCATTTTTGCATGGGCAAATCGGTCTCTTTCTCGCTGCTTCCGGCCGGGCACGACTGCCAGCCAATGCCTGAAGTCTGTGAGGGAGATCAAAAAAAGCCTGTTGAAAGACCCGATGACGATGTTTTTTATGCGTTGTGCTGTGATGACATCTACCACTTTCAACAGGTCGATCTAGGATTCAAAGCGACTTCCCTTTCATGGTGCCCCTCGAATCTACAGGCGGTCGCCCCGACGTATGTGGTCCAGCCGATCGTAGCCATCAGCGAGGACTTACTTTTCCCCTTCTCCCATTCTCCCCCTGCCTTGGCACCGAACGAGCGATTGATTCGGCACCAGGTATTCCGAATTTGATCTCTGAGACACAGTGACGCCCCGGCACACAAAGAGGTGTGGCCGGGCATCTTGGCATATGGACATTTCTGCTCTAACGGCAGCCTATTGCCTTGAATGCTTTTGTCTGTTATCTCAGGGATCTTAGTCATGCTTTATCGTATTCTTCATTTTTTCCTTTATCATCCGGTCCTCACAGCGCCCTTGCTCATCGGCGTGATCGTATGGGGCCTCGTGCACGCACCCTTTGGCTGGGATATCACGGGGCTCCCCTCCGATCCTGTCCCAGTGGATGCAATCCCCGACCTGGGTGAAAATCAGCAAATTGTTTACACCGAATGGCCCGGGCGCTCTCCTCAAGACATTGATGATCAGGTCACTTACCCTCTGAGCACCGCACTGCTGGGTATTCCGGGAGTGAAGAGCATCCGAAGCAATTCGATGGTTGGTTCTTCCAGCATTTACCTCATTTTTGAGGAGGATATCGAGTTTTATTGGAGCCGTTCCCGGGTACTTGAAAAAATAAGCGCGCTTCCCGCCAATATATTACCAGATGGAGTGAGGCCCATCCTTGGCCCCGATGCCACGGCTGTAGGCCAAGTGTTTTGGTACACCTTAGAAGGTAGAAACTCAAGCGGCGACCCAGCAGGAGGCTGGGATCCTCAAACGCTTCGCAGTCTCCAAGACTTTCAGATCGGCTACGCTTTGGCTGCTACCAAGGGCGTAGCGGAAGTCGCTGCGATCGGTGGGTTCGTAAAAGAATACCAAGTGGAAATTGA
>DAITMB010000061.1:0-29628 GCA_036835375.1 Bacteroidota bacterium | reverse complement strand
TTATCGTATTGCCCATTCGCGATTTTTCACCGAAGCAAATGATTTTTGTTTCTGCTTTGCCTATCAATAGCTCTTTCCACCGATCCATGTGGAAAGCAGCTTTGTGCTGAATTACCAGGTATCTCATCATGAAAAGCCCATGAAGAATAAGTCATCCAAGACCCAGTTTGTGACAGCCCAAGAGGCTGTGAAGTGTATCAAGTCCGGCGATCGAGTGTTCATCCACAGCGTAGCCATGACGCCGCAACTTCTCGTGGCTGCGATGGTAGAGAGAGCATCCGAACTGCGCAATGTGGAACCATTTCACATCCACACGGAAGGCCCTGCACCCTATCTCGACCCAGCAGTGGCCAAGAGCTTTCACCTCAATGCCTGCTTTGTGGGGGGAAACGCCCGCAAGTCCATTCAAGATGGATATGGCGATTACTTGCCCATCTTTCTGAGCGAAATTCCCCTTCTCTTTCGCCGAAAAATCCTATCTCTCGAAGTTGCCATGATCTCCGTTTCTCCGCCAGACCAGCATGGGTACTGTTCCCTGGGATCATCGGTGGACATAGCCGTAGCAGCCCTCGAGTCTGCCAAGATGGTGATCGCAGAGATCAATCCTCAGGTGCCCCGTACCCATGGCGACGGGACCATTCACCTTTCCCAAATCGATTTCGCGGTGGAGGTCAATCGACCCATCGTAGCGGTTGCTCCTCGATCCCTCAGTGAGGTGGAGCGCAAGATCGGTCGCTATATCTCAGGACTGGTCGAAGATGGGGCTACCTTGCAAATGGGCATCGGCGGCATTCCTGACGCAGTGTTGGAAGAGCTGAAAGGGCATCGGCGATTGGGTGTACATACAGAAATGTTTTCCGACGGGCTGATCGATTTGGTGGAGACAGGCGTGGTGACGGGGGAAGAGAAGCGAGTGCTCCCACACAGGATCACGGCATCTTTTGTGATGGGATCACAGCGGGTGTACGACTTCATTCACGACAACCCCATTGTGGCCATGAAAGACTGTGCATTTACCAATGACACGTCGATCATTCGGAAAAATCCTAAAGTCACAGCCATCAACAGCGCCATAGAAATTGACCTCACTGGTCAGGTTTGCGCTGACTCGATCGGCCCCTTGCAGTTTTCTGGCGTTGGGGGCCAAATGGATTTTATTCGCGGTGCTTCGCTTTCTCCTGGTGGCAAGCCCATCATTGCTTTGGGCTCTTCCACCAAGTATGGAGAGTCGAAAATCGTGCCCTTCCTGCGAGAAGGGGCCAGTGTCACGACGACGCGCGCGCACGTCCATTATGTTATCACGGAATTTGGCGTGGCCAATCTCTACGGAAAAAATCTGCGCCAACGCGCAAAAGCACTCATTGAAATCGCCCATCCTGATCACCGACAAACGCTAGAAGAAGCGGCATTCGATCGATTCAAAGCAAGATCCTGAGCCCCGGTCCGGGTGCTTCCCTCAACTCACCGAGAGCAGTACCGCCACATAGTGGCAAATGGCTGCGCTTAGCACGAATATGTGCCAAATCGCGTGATTGTAGGGGAGTTTTTCCCAAAAATAGAAGAGCACACCCAGCGTGTAAAGTCCACCTCCTACTGCCACCAATACGGTGCAGGCGGTGGTGAGACTGGCAAAAAAATCGCCTGAAATGAGCATCACTGACCACCCCATGGCGAGGTAAATGACAGTCGAAAGGAGATCCCACTTCCCGGTAGCAAACAGCTTGACCAAAGTGCCCAGGATCACACAGCCCCAGAGAACGGAGAGAACCGTGATTCCCGTGCTGTTGAACATGTACACGAGCAAAAAGGGAGTGTAGGTGCCAGCAATAAGGAAATAAATACTGATGTGATCCAATACCCGCATCGCTTTCTTGATCTTGGGATCGGCAAAAGCATGATAAAGGGTAGAAAATGTGAAGACCATCAGGAAGCCAAACCCGAAAATACTCGCACCCACCAGCCCCGGAATGTTGCCATTGTGGGCTGCAATAGCGATCGGAATAGGGAGACTAATGATGCCGAAGAGAAGCCCAAATCCATGGGAAATGCTGTTGGCAAGCTCTTCTTTGAAAGAGAGAGTGGCGGAGGACATGCGAAAAAAATAGGCTGGTGGATAGATTTTCTTGATTCTTATGAGGCGTCTTTCCAGCGAAGAGAGACGGAATGCAGGACGATCATGTAAAACGAAAGTTGTCGTCCAAAGGGTGTTGTTTATGTGGACTACCTGGGCGAGCTGGCGAAATATTCCTTCTAGGGGACCAACATATCCCTACAACCTCAGCTAGACCCGATGTTTGCGAGTGCACTGCCAATGATCCCGGGCGGTACATCCCAAATTAAGGATCAATTTCTACGAGGTAGCTCTGTTCCCGGGGACTCAACGTGAGCTTGATGCGCTTGGTTTGCCGCAAGCTTCGGTGATTGAGTACAAGGACGATAATTTCGTTGTTTTTGATCTGATCAATTTGCGTCAGATAAAATCCTGGGAAGCTATAGCCTTGAATGTCAAAGGAGGCATCAGGCCCTTCGCTTTGCTTCCATTGAATGACCGTGGAGAGACCCGAAGGAGTCACACGCAAGATTCTCATTCGCTCTTGCAGACAAGTGCCGCAAACGCCCCATCCGTAAGGATGAAAAGGAAAGTTGTCGCGTAAAAAAATCCCCGTAGCTCCGTCTGGGTAACGAAATAGGAACACAGGGGCGATATTGTCTGCTGTGACTCTTTCGCTTTTTGATCGGTAAGATTTTTCCAGGCTGCCATTAATTAACAAATAATCCTGCTCCTCTCCAGGCATATTTACCCGGTCATACCCAAGGGTCAAGCGCTGCACGGCGTATCCTTTGTTTCGGAAATCTTCATACCCGATCGACACAGGCGAGTATTGTATTTCCTGCCATTGTCTCGATACCATGCTTGGTCGCAATACCAGAGGGCCGGTGCGAACCTGGACGGGCATCCATCCTCGGCTGCTGTGAAACATGGTAGGGGATTGGCCTGCCCGCTCAAACACCTCGCTAGGCACATTGGTGGGGTTGATGCGAAGAGGTTGCTGAAGTTGGACCAGCTTCAAGTTGGCGAGCCGCGGCTCTTGACGGTCTGGTTGAGAGAAAAGCTCAATTTTGGCCGGGCTTCCATTTCGAGAGGCATTGGCGACAGCGAGCAATACGCGGATGGATTCCATGCTCGGCACCTTCACGAATCCGAAGGCTTCCAAAGGGATTTCAGCGGATATGATATAGCCTTGCCTGTGCTCAAAGGTGTCGCAATCGTAGCGAATATTGGCCATCCAGTCAGCGGGCTCAGTCCCCAATGCCTGCGACAGTATAGCGAAATCGCCTTTGTTGAGCCATTCTGCGGGCCGCTCGTCAGGGTAAAGCGCAAAGTGAACCATGCCGTAGGGCACAGTCATAGAGCGAAGCGCTTCCGGCGCTGGTACATAGAGAGAATCATTGATGACCGATCGTTCGTCAGGGTAGCCAAATTCCTGAAGCCAATCTCGGGCAGGAGACCGCACGGGCGCCTGCGGTGCAAATATTCGAGTCGAGGCGGTGACATTTCCGCGTTGTAAACGAGCTTGGGAGGGACTGCTGAGAGCACCCAGGTAATAGGGGTGTGTGTCGTGAGGAAAATCGGCAGGAAAAGCACTATCATCCAGACCAATCCAGATCTGCACATGATCCGAATGGGTCGAACTGCGAGAGGTCCTAATATCGGAATCTTCGACTTCAACAATGACAGTCAAAGCTCTGCCATCGGAATAAATCCAGGCCCTGGCCTTGAGCGGATTGGCAGGGAGCTGATCGACGCGCTGCCGTTCAGGCGGAAAAAACTGCCGAAATGTGTAGTCGGGAGCAGGGACCTGCGCAGTGAGCGGAAGGCCAAAAAACAGAAACAACAGGGGAATACAAAGATGACGGCAAAATCTCATGGAGCAAGTTAGTTCATGGTTTCGCCAGGGTGAGAACAGATCAACGCAAGTCATTGAATTTGACTACGATGCCTTCTACCCCTTGGCCTTTGAGCGTACTGAGGGCGCGTTTGGCTTCGTCGCGGGATTCATAAGGCCCCACGAGTATCCGAAACACGGGTTGTTCGTCTTTGATGGCGCTGTGAAGAATGGTGTTTTGAATTCCTTTTTGGCTAAGCAAGTCCATTTGCTCCATCAGGCGATAAAAGCTGAAAAATGCTCCGATTTGAACGCCGAAACCGTCAGCATCGCGTTTGAAAGCCACAAGCTGAAACAAGGCAGGGGTATATTTTTCGGCGTCAATCATCACAGGGTGTGCTGCTGGAGCAGGGCTGGTAGCTGGCTGACTTATTCTGGGATCGCTTTCAGCACTCCCAACTGGTTGGCCGCCAAAATTTCTCAGAGGAAGGGCACTCAGGTCACGGTTTTCGGGGCGGTAGCCGGTGGTAGGTCTTGCCGGGTCGGCAGGGGCACTGCCTCCCGCCGTGACGGCACCAGGTGTGAGGCCTTGTACCACTTCGATTCGCACCTGGGTCTCGCCTGTGCGGATCATGTCGAGGGATTCGGCCGCAACGCGTGACACATCAATGATGCGACCCTGAGAGAAAGGACCACGATCGTTGATCTTGACGACCACCGCTCGGCCATTGTCCAAGCGAGTTACTCGAACCAAGGTGCCGAAGGCCAAAGTCTTGTGAGCAGCCGTAAATTTGAATTTATCATACAATTCGCCGCTGGCAGTAGGACGACCATGGTACTTGTCGGCATAGTACGTACCTAATCCTTGAGCGGGATTTTGGGCGAAAGCAGAGGGATTGATTAGGAATAGAATTCCGAAAAGAATGAACCAAAAAGCATGAATGGGGAGCTTCATGAAAAGATCGTTGAATGAATGATCCTACTAAATTACGAAAAAAGATCATTGCTTGGTTCATCCCTTGTCATAACCCGCAGGATGGCTTTTAGGAGCCGAATGGCAGCGTTGAATCTGTTTCAACTCAGATAGCACCATGAGGGATAGTGTTGAAGAGAATTGGTCCAAAGATCAGAGCAGGCTCATTTTTTTTGATATTTTTGCCAATATGGAGGAGAATCGCATCATCATGTACACCGATGGAGCAGCCTTGGGTAATCCCGGTCCGGGGGGCTATGGTACCGTGATGGTTTGGGGGCAGTATCGCAAAGAATTTTCAGGAGGCTTTCGTCTCACGACCAACAATCGGATGGAACTGCTGGCTGTGATCATTGGCTTGGAAGCGCTGAAGCGACCTGGATTGACGGTGGATGTCTATACTGACAGCAAGTACGTGGAGCAGGCAGTGAACAAGGGCTGGCTGTTATCGTGGCAGAAAAAGGGGTTCAAGGACAAGAAAAATCCCGATCTATGGCGACGATATCTCGAAGCGGCCAAGGCTCATACCGTGAGATTTCACTGGGTCAAAGGGCATGCAGGCATTCCTGGTAATGAGCGCTGCGATCAACTCGCCACGGCTGCTGCTGCGGATCGTCCTTCTGCGGTTGATGAGGCATATGAGATGGAAAACGCTTGAAGCGCCATTAGCTGCGACGTTTGATGGCAGCTATGTTTTACAGATTAATTTTTTGTTTTCTAAATGACCACTGTTTTGGAACTCTTTCATGATTCAGTGCTTTGCATAAGAGATGGTTCGTGGTGAAGGTATTTAGCATCTGTTTGGGTTTCAATTGTTTCCTTTAGATTGCTGTGGCAACGTCAAAATGCTCGCAGACGTCTGCGAATAGAAGGGACTTTACCATCTAATTTCAACAATCGCAATCATCAGCGAGCATGTCGCCATGAATGATTCGCTCCTTGTCCCATACCAATCCTACTTCATTGATGATCAACTACCACATGAATCGCCTGATTACACACTGCCTTTGGTTCGGTCTCCTGATTTCAACGCTTCCACTCTCAGCGCAGCTGGGACTCACCTTGGTAGGGAACAAGGATTACTCCCCACGCCTGAACGACATATGGGGGTACACCGATCCCAATGGTCGCGAATACGCATTGGTAGGTCTGACTACGGGTGTGTCGATCGTCGATTTGATCGACCCATCACAGCCGACTGAAATACACTTTATTCCGGGAGCTTTTTCTGTGTGGCGCGATCTCAAGACCTCAGGCCATCATGCCTATGTCTCGAATGAGTCAGATTTTGGCACCCTCATCATCGACCTCTCCGGGCTACCTGGATCTATTGCCTGGAAGGACACCCTGCTGGCTGGGGTGAAAACAGCTCACAACGTATGGGTAGAGAATGACCAACTTTACCTCAGTGGGACCAATAATTTTAACGGAGGAATCGCCCGGTTTTCATTGGCAGACCCCTGGCATCCTACCTTTGCGGGGGCTTATACGCAGCGCTATGTGCATGACGTGTATGTGCGAAACGACACGGCCTACTCGGCTGAGATTTCGGACGGATTGCTCACAGTGATCGATTGGACTGTCCCCTTGAGTCCCGTTGTGCTGAGCACCACGGATTACCTCAATTCTTTTACCCACAACACGTGGCTCAACGACGGTGGCGATGTCTGTTTCACGACCGATGAGCTTCCGGGAGCTTTCGTTTATGCATGGGATGTGAGCGATCCGATCAATCCACGCTTGCTGGATGGGATTCGCTCGAGCTTAAGCAATGGCGAAGCAATCCCTCACAATGTCCATGTGAAAGATGACTATTTGGTGACTTCATACTACCGTGACGGACTTCACATCACAGATGCTTCCCGACCACACAATTTGGTAGAAGTAGGCTATTTCGATACCAGCCCGCTGGAAGCAGGCGGATTCAATGGTGCCTGGGGAGCCTATCCCTATTTACCCTCGGGCTTGATACTGGTCTCAGACATTGAAGGGGGGCTCTTTGTGATTCAACCCAGCTATCAGCGAGGTTGCTATCTGGAAGGAAAAGTGCGCGATGCAGCCACACAAGCTCCCATTGCCAATGTAGAGGTGACGCTTGTGGGCCATTTTGAAGACGATCGCACCCGAACTAATGGAGACTACGCGCTTGGTCATGCTCAAGCTGGAAACTACCAAGTGATCTTTGCGAGGTATGGATACCTGCCCGATACGCAAAACGTGATCATTACCAATGGGCAGGTCACCGCACTTGATGTGGACCTTGTGCCCATTTCTCGCATCCCGATTCAAGTCATTGTCAAAGACGCAAACACCTTGCAGCCCATACCAAACGCCCAAGTCCGACTCATCACGTATCCGGAGAAGGAAGTCGAGTTTACCTACAGCACCATCAGCAATGGCGTGGCACAAGATCCTTACTTTGTAATCAATTCCTACATTGTCATTGCAGGAAAATGGGGCTACCGAAATGACGCAGATACCCTGGTCTTGGATTCTAGCAACTACCAACTTGAATTTTTGCTTCAACCTGGCTACTACGACGATTTTTCACTAGATCTTGGCTGGGAAGTGGAGGGCACCGCGGAGCGGGGAATGTGGGTGAGGGGAGAGCCTATCGGGACCTATCGGGAAAATGGAGACATTTACAATCCAGAGTATGACCTGCCTTTTGACATCGGCGACGAATGCTACATGACGGGAAATGCTGGGGGGGATGCAGTATTTGATGATGTGGACAATGGATACACGCTGCTGATTTCTCCACCAATGGACTTGAGCGGATATAAAGAACCGACGATACAGTATTATTGGTGGTTTTTGAATTGGTCTCTGCTGGACGGAGGAAGGCCTGGAAATGACTTTTTCTCCGTATCCATCACCGATGGCTTGGATACCTTTGAAATCAAGCGATATGAAGGGCCTTACGACACTTTGTGGAATCACGAGACCAATTTTTACTTCCAAAAATACTTCCCCGATCTTCAGCGGCCATTTCGCATCCTGTTTTATACGCAAGACTTCGAACCTGGAAACCAAGATCAAGTAGAAGCGGCGCTGGATGGATTTGAGGTCGTAGAGTCAGCTATTACAAGGCTGGACCATTCTTCGATGGAAGGAAAGCTACAAGTGCTGCCTGGGTCGCCAGGACAGCTCCCCATTCGCTGGGAGGGGATGCCGCAGGGCGTGGTGTTGCTCGTGCGTGATCCGCAAGGAAGGCAGCTCTTCTCGCATCCGCTGGATTTCCCACAAGGAGAAAAAGTGCTTCAGCTTCCGTTGGCTTCGGGCCTGTATCTGTTGACTTGGGAACTACATGGGAGGCAGCTGGGCTGGAAAAAATGGATTGCCAGTGAGTGAGTATTGGTTTGGCCTTTTTCGGATACCAGATCATACAGTCAGGGGGCGCTATCATTTGCGGGATCGCACCTAAAAATCTTTTTGGAACGACCATTTTTCACCTACCTTTGTGAAAGGTGTAGGAAAGTATTCCTTTTGTACCTTCCTTGCTTCGAAGCAGTTCGTTTTTGCCACTTTCTCACACGCCAATCGTTCCTCGCTGGTGTTAGTTCGAATTCTTTATTGGCCCCTGCCGATCCTCATCCTGCTGGCTTCCTGTAGCCAACCCCAGCCAGACAACAAATTGGCTCAGTACCCCCGCTTGCCAGTGCCTCAGCTCAAACGCTTGTCGCAAGAACAGTACGGGATAGACGTCGCCGCCCATCAGGTGATTCAGGATTCTTTTCCGCGAGACATGTTGCTCACCGACGTGCTCCAGTCCTATGGCGTAGGCCGCGCGATCATAGATACCATCGATAGCCGTTCTGGAAAAGAGTTTGATGTGCGAAAAATGCGCGCAGGTCATCCTTTTACCATCCTCCGAAACACTACCTCGGGCAAAGTTGATTTCTTCATTTATGAAGAAACGGAGGAAAATTTCTTTATGATTGATTTTCGTCAAGGCGTCGATATCTCTCGTGGAAAGCGAAATGTACACTCCGAACCACGGTCTTTGAATCTCCCGATCAGCACGACGCTTTACGAAGCCGTAAAAGATCAAGGAGCAGACGTTGCTTTGGTAAAATCCCTTGAAAAAATTTTCGCCTGGGACGTGAATTTCTTCCAGCTTGACTCCGGCGACTATTGCCAGGTAATCTTTGAAGAGCGATTTATTGATGGCCGATTCATCGGAGTTGGCGAAGTTCTCGCAGCGAGGTTTCACCAAGGAGGGCAAGATTATTATGCCTTTTATCGCAAAGGTTCCCGAGGAGCGCACTACTACGACGAACATGGCAAGCATATTCGAAATGCCTATTTGGCATCGCCATTGGCACCGGAAGCAGATCATTCTCCTTTGACACCTCAGGTAGAAGCCCGACTAAAAGAGCAGCGCTTTTTGGCCCCTTCAAAGACTGCCGTGATTGCGGTAGGGGATGGTGAATTGATCTCCATTAAGCAAAAAGGAAACAGCCGCAGCTTGCTGCTCCGCCACACGAATGTCTATTCCTCTCAATATCTCCATATGGGGCAATTGGCACCCCATATCGAGCAAGCTCAAGCTATCTCGCAGGGAGACACCCTTGGCTATGTCGGTCAGCTGCCTGATGGGTTGGGATTTGGGGTAGGATTAAGGTTTTGGAACCAAGGCAAGCCCGCCGAGCCACCTGTGCTTCAAGGCGGAGAAGATGACTTTTTGATCGATGCGTCGGAAGAAAACGTCTTGCGCCAGCAAATACGCCAATGGCAACGCCAGTTGGATCGCCTCGGCTCGCCAGTAGCACGGGGATAGCTCACACTTCGGGAAGCATCATGACTTCGGGGTGAGGGATCGTTTCCTAAGCCTTGTTCCCTCCAATACTTCCCTCCCAGCGGATTCTCTGCCTACTGCCATTCGACCATGATTGGGGGAATGGCAGTCGTTTTGGAGGGCAAATTTCAAATACGTATGGGCTCAAATGAAAGTCTCCGAATCTTGGTTCTGAAAAGAACGGAGCGAGATGTTTATTTTAGAGGTGAAAATGATTATATTGGTATAACAAAGGTTTTCTTAATTGCGCAAGCATCCGTTAGCGGCACCCAAATTGCCATTTAGCCTGTAATGGAGTCCTTTCGCACGTTCTTAAAAAATGATTTCTCCCTCTCACCCCGAACCTGCTCCAGCGGGTTTTCTACAGAGAAACTGTTTTACTCCACTCAGATCATTCACCGCCAACTTATCAGGCATGAAGCAGTTTTCTACTCCCCTCGCACTCTTGCTCTTTGTATCTGTTGCTCATGGGCAGAATAATTTTTTTCTACCATTTGGGCAATCAACCGATGAGGTAAAGTCCTACCTCGTGACCAAAGACTATGTGAATGGCGTGCAAGAAGATGCCGAGTTGCGTAGCCTCCGGGTGAACTTGGATGAGCTCAAGCATCTTGAGTACGCTTTCAATGAGGAAGGTATGCTCTACGCTACAACTGTGACGCGCCATTACCAGAGTCATCGGGCCGCCAGAGAGATTGAAGGAGAAGTGCTGGAATACATGAAGGTAGCTTCCCAAGGGCATATTCGCCACGTGGTCAATGGAAACCTGACTTGCTACACCGCGCTTGCGGATACCCGAGTGATCAAGCTGTTTGTCTTGGAGCACAAGACCAGTAGGACGCTCACCCTGACTTCTATGTCCAAGCTCCACGGGCCGCCCCTTGATGAAAAAGACATCTATTACGAAGATGACATCCTCAATAAGCGCTTTATCTCTACCAAGCCGCCAAAGTCTGGTTTTAGTAAGCGTGATCGGGCAGATCAGGATCATTGAGCCTACTATTTGTCTCGGCGAGATTGATTTTCTTTGATCAAATGAAAGAAAGACCGTCTTGTTGATCCTGTTTTGTCATCAGGAAGTTGAATATTTCGGCAAGTCCGATAATGATCTCTCCCATGACGGCTTCTCTCGCTCCGCGAACTTCTTCTCCTTCCTCTGCAAATTCTCCAGTTACAGGGCATACCTGGGAAATCATGGACCAGTTGCCTGTGGCAATGGCCCTTTGCGACTCGCAAACTCACTTTTTGCACCACAACGCTGCTTGGAAGGCAAGACACAAAATCGCTGGGAGTATCATCGGTCGCCGTTGTGAAGAAGTCTTCCCAGCGATGCCCCCAGACTGGCACCTGGCTTTCGAGCAAGCGAAGGAGGGCAGCACAGCTGAGTATGCAGAAACCTTTTCACATAAGGCCATGGGGCAGGCTTCCTGCTTCGTTTGGCACTTCCTGCCCTGGCAGCACCCGCAGGGAAAGATCAAAGGGGTTCTGATCCTTGTGTCTGTAGCCGAAAACAAATGGCACTTAGTCATGTCGCAGTCTCCGTTGGGAACTGCCCTTCTATCGATGGACTTGGCCTGGCTGGAGGCCAATCCAGCTTTGAGGCGTCTGCTAGGCTACGGAGAAGAAACTTGGCGTACTCTCTCTTTTCTTAATGTCCTTCATCCCGCAGAGACAGATCGGATGGAGCGCAACCTCGCACTCATCAGACTGGGTGAAATGGATCTCATTCGTTCGGAGATGCAGATTCTTCATGCCGAGAGATACTACATTCGCGTAGAGATCACCATTTCTCTGGTCCGAAATGAGCGTCAGGAACCCCAATGTTGGATTTTGCATGTGGCTGATGTTAGCCATTTTCACCAACAATCCAAGGAAGTAGCAAGTCAAAATTTGACCCTGGAAAGAGAGGTACTTTCCCGCAACAAAGCGCTCGAAGAAGCCATCCAGAGCCTACAAGTCTCCAATGAGCAGTTTGATCACTTTGCGCACTCTGTCGCCCACGATCTAAGGGCGCCTCTCCGACACATTCAGGGATATGCAGAGGTGCTGAAAGATGACTTTTCAGACAGCTTACCAACTAAAGCGAAAGAATATATCCACCATATCAGCCAAGCGGGTCGTCGCCTTGGGTTGATGATGGACCAATTGCTTCAGTTGGCCAGAGATAGTCACAAGCCATTGCGCAAGGTGTGGATTGAGCTGGATGTGTTTATGGAAGATCTGATGCCCCACCTGCGCGCGATGCATCCAGAATCGAATCGGGTAGAATGGCGAATGGCCATTGATGCCCATATTTTTGCTGATCCTTACTTTTTGCGGGTGATCTTGTTGCAATTGCTTTCCAACGCTGTGAAGTTCTCAGCGAAAAAGGAGCGCCCTGTTGTCATCGTCAAGGCCAATTATGATGAAAGAGGGACACAAGTTCAGATAGAGGACAATGGGATAGGGTTTGATATGCAATTTTACCCTAAGTTGTTTTTGATTTTTGAACGGTTGAGTGACCGGGAAGATTTTCCGGGTACTGGCATCGGCTTGGCGAGTGTCAAAAAAGCAGTCTTGCGCCAGCAGGGAGAAATCTGGGCCAGTTCAAGGTCGGGTAGTGGGGCTACGTTCTTTTTTTCGATACCCAGAAAATAAGAATAATAGTTAATGGCCATACATTTTATTTTTGAACGCACGCGATTCGACTTACTGGTAGATTTTTCAAAAAAGCGGAATTCAGTGCGATATTTCCTAGTATAGCAGTTGAAAATTACTACAGATTGCGAACCTGTCATGAAGTCATCCATCTCCAAAATTATCGTCGTTGACGATGAGCCATTAGAGGCACAGCTGATCAAGTTGGGCTTCGAAAAGGTAGGTATTGAAGGAGAATGGAAATACTTCGAATCTGGACGCAAATTCCTGGAGTATCTAAAACGAGAATCCCTCTCGGAGATCTCCCTGATATTATTAGACTTGAAGATGCCGTTGATGGATGGCAAAGAAGTCCTCCGTGAAGTTCATAAGTTAGGAATCGCAGGCCTCCCCATCGTGATGTTCACCTCCTCTTCTCACCCTCAGGACATTCAAAACTGCTACGAGTTGGGAGCTTCCGCCTTTGTGACGAAACCCATCCAGCGGGAGGAGTACCTTGAGTCCTTGCGGATGATTGGGGAGTTTTGGGTCAACCTCAACGTTGGGATTTCATATTAAACGCTGTCCATTTTCGCATAACTGATCATATCTGTACTTCGGACTCGCAGGCAGGAAGGTACCTTCCGGTGAGATGCTGCGGCGGGAGGGAAGGGTAAATGACATGCGAGATTGATTTCCTTTCTCAAAGGACCAATTTTTCAACCATTGATCTTTATATTCATCGACTCCTCTTTCCCCTCCTGATGGTCTCCTGTCATGATGAATCCGCTTGAGATGAACGCCTGGACATTGACTGCCCATAAAAGTCCCCAACATGCTTTTGAACTTCGTCCGGGCATCAAACCAGAACCCGGGCTTGGCCAGGTGAGGATCAAGGTCGAAATGTTTGGGCTGAATTTTGCCGATGTGATGGCGCGCTTAGGACTTTATCCAGACTGTCCGCCCTTGCCTGCCGTGCTCGGCTATGATGTAGGTGGCGAGATCGACGCCTTAGGCACAGGAGTGACTGGCTGGAACATCGGAGATCGCGTGTTTGGACTAACGAGATTTGGAGGCTATGCCACCTACGCCATTACCGATGCCCGTGCCATCGCCCGCCTCCCATCTTCTCTCCCAATGGAAGTGGGTGTCGCCTTGGCGACCCAGGGAGTGACCGCCTTGTACATGGCCCGCTATGTTCAGCCGCTTCGAGCCGGAGAACGGGTCCTGATTCATGCTGCGGCTGGAGGCGTGGGAACCTTGATGGTGCAACTCGCCAAAGCGGCAGGCTGCCAGGTCTTTGGGACAGCTGGGTCGCCTGAAAAGCTGGAGTACCTTGCTGCACAGGGCGTGGATCATCCCATTGACTATCGAAAGGAGGACTTTGCGAAAGCCATCGATCGCATCGGAGGACCCCTGTGCTTAGACGCCATTTTTGATCCCGTTGGTGGTAGTTCCGTGAAAAAAGGGATGGCCTTGCTACGTCCCGGAGGTCGAATGCTGTGTTTTGGCGGTTCTTCCTTCCTCGACTCTCGCGGCTATGTCGCCAAAATCCTCAATGCTATTCGCTACGGCTTCTATCACCCGCTGGCACTCACCGGCGGCAGCCGATCATTGATCGGGGTAAATATGCTCCGAATTGCAGATCATCGTCCCGAGATCATCCAAGAGCTGATGGAGGGTTGCGCAGCCTTGGCATCGGATGGGGTGTTGAGTCCCACAATTTTTCGGGTGTTTCCCGCTACACAGTTACCGGAAGCCCATGAATTGCTCGAGTCTCGGTCCAGCACAGGCAAGCTGGTGCTCACGTGGGAGAAATGACGGATCAAGCATGCACGAATCAAAGCAACTAGACCAGTTGCTTTAGTATTGTTATCAGCTTCTGGTGCGATTCAAAGCTTGCTCCACATCAGCAATGATGTCGCTGATGTGCTCAAGGCCCACCGATGCTCGCACCAAGCCGGGGGTAATTCCTACGGCCCGGCGCTGGTCTTCAGTCAACTTAGCGTGAGTAGTGGAGGCAGGATGAGTGGCAATGCTTCTCGCGTCGCCAAGGTTAGCAGAAAGAGACAGCATGCGGAGGGCATCCAAGAATCTACGACCTCGCTCCAAGCCCCCTGCCACTTCAAACGTCACCACGCCACCGCCCAGCTTCATTTGTTGACGGGCGATCTTTGCCTGTGGATGGCTTTCCAAAAATGGGTAATTGACTTGCTCCACGTCGGGGCGCGTCTCTAACCAGTGAGCCAAAGCCAAGGCATTTTCGCAGTGACGATCCATGCGCACATGCAGGGTCTCAAGGCTCTTGGAGAGTACCCAGGCGTTGAATGGCGCGATGGCAGGGCCTGTCGCCCGACAAAATTTTCGTACTTGCTCCACCAATTCTTTTGAACCAAGTACCACACCCCCCAGAACCCTGCCTTGCCCGTCGATGAATTTTGTAGCGGAATGTGTCACCAAATGAGCTCCAAAAGCGGCGGGCTGCTGCAAATAAGGGGTCGCGAAGCAATTATCTACATTTAGCAGGAGGCCACGCTGCTGGGCGATCTTGCCCAGATAGCTCAGATCCACGATGGCGAGGCCGGGATTGGAGGGTGTCTCTACAAAGAGCATGCGCGTATTGGGCTGCATCGCCTTCTCCCAAGCATCCGTTGCCGTGGGATCCACATAGGTGTGAGAGATGCCGAATCGCGGCAGGATCTGGGTGAGAATGGTGTGAGAAGCCCCAAACAAGGCGCGAGAAGCCACAATATGATCTCCCTGAGATAATATGGCAACCATGCTAGCAAATACTGCCGCCATGCCCGAAGCTGTGGCAAATCCATCCTCCATGCCCTCCAGCATCGCCATTTTTTGCTCAAATTCCCGTCCGTTGGGGTTGGAATAGCGGCTATAAATGTGGCCGTCTTCTTCGTCAGCAAACATAGCCCGCATTTGCTCGGCATTCTCAAACACAAAGCTGGAGGTATTGTAGATGGGCACTGAGTGCTCCCGATGGGAGGACCGTTCGCTCTGGAGGCGAATGGCGAGGGTATCTGGGTGAAATGGCTGATCGGCCATGGCTATGCGGTTGATTTAGAAAGTTGATGTGTGCCAGGACATGCTTGGGAGCAAGCAGTCTGCACAAACAGGAGAATGAAGGGTTCTACGATCCTCCTTCCTGGTTGCGGACGCAAAATTCTTTTGCCTAAACCGTCGGGGCTGCGCTTGGGTGAATACTATATTCTGTAGTGATCTCTACCGATTTTTCCAGCATTTTACTCACAGAGCAGTAGGTCTCCATGGAGAGGCTGATGGCGCGAGCTACTTTGACGGGATCTAGCGCACCCGTCAAATGATAATGTAGGTGAATGTGCGTAAACACAGCGGGAATTTCACCCTCTTTTCTGGTACCTTCTACCTCAATCCGAAGGTCTTCCAAGGGTTGTTTCATCTTTTGTAAGATGGTGATCACGTCGATGGAGCTACAGCTTCCCAGGCTGGTCAGGAGTAGCTCCATGGGTCGCATCCCCTTGCTTTCTCCGCCGATGCTGGCGCTCCCGTCGGTGTGTACCCGGAGTCCTTCTTCGTTTTGGCCTTCAAGGTGAACAGCCTGGTTTTGACGCACTAAGGTGACTTTCATGAGATGTCGTTGATGTGGGAGATGATCTGACGGATTCAGTCGAATAAAATCCCCCAGTAGCTTGATTGTCAGCAATTTGTGCAAATATACTGATTCTTCTTTTCTGATGTCCGTAGCACGCTGATGTAGGAGATTCTTTTCAAATGGCAAGATTTTCCTGATCAAAACACCCTTCGGAAATCCTTATCTCTTTGCGTCCAATCCATACGACGCCAAGAGACTTTTGGGAAGGGGAATATCCGGAAACAAGTATCCAATACCGATTTCAGGCGATACGTAAGGAAGATCATGCAGCCCGACTTGACAGGCAGCCATCAAGCGAAAAGAGCCGAAGTCGCGCGTCACACTGCCACGATACACGATAGGCTTATCCCGGAGATTGAAATATCCCAGGTAGCCACGCACGGTGTGATCCATTTGCCATTCGTGGAAGCGCCAGCCGAGGCCCAGCCCAAACAAGAAAGCATCGTTTTGACGGTAGTTGGCATTGCCGCCCTGTGTCTGATAGGAATAAAATCCACCCATGGCGAAGAGCTCCAGATCGCTGTGCTCTTTCTGGACAAGATAGCTCCCGAAACTCGCATCCAAGTTGTAGCCCGGCGAATCGGTAAAGCGAGCGGCGCCAACCAGGTTGGAGCTTGGAATTTTGAACCCCATTCTCACCATCGCATGGAACTTTGGAGATCGGAGCACTTGGATATTGCTGTTGAGATACACATCCCCAATTGCCCAACGATCATCTTTAAAGGCAGAAAACACATTTCTCTCTGCAATGATGTCGTCGGACATGTTGAAAAATTCCACCGGAACCATGAAGTAGTCAAAAGAAACCAGGTCCTTCACCAGCGTGAGATAAGCATAGGTGTTGGGTTGATAGGTGTTGTCGCCCGGCGAAAACTGCGCCATGCCTGAGACCATCAGGAGGTTCACATTTTCCACACGACCCTTGGGCAAGCTCGGAACCGGTAAGGCATTAGGGCCCATAAATCCCGCCCCATAAATAATTCTATCCTCCCAGTGAGGCTCTGTTTGCGCGGTCGAATGGGAGAGGCAGCCTGTAAAAATGACTGCCAAACAAATGATTTTGTGGCGACAAGCTGAGAAGAATGAGGGAAAATGAATCATGGAAAAGGTAGCTGTCAGGTGAGTTGTCAAGTGGCAGTAGCAATCTTTGTTCATCTCTCGGTTCAAAATTACCAAAAGATATGGGGGCGCCTACACTTTCAACTTAAAAGACCATGGGAATCGCCCATTGACCTCGCAATTATTCCGGAAGCTGAGACGACTGGGCCTCTTGTACGTGCAAGTCGATCAATGAATACTATGAATGTAAGGAGATCTGTTTCGCAAAAGCAGTTTTTCTTTCAAGGACCATCAAAGCCATAGTTGGCACAGGCGAGCAAATAGATTATACTCTCCTGACGAAACTTACAAGCTTGAAAAAATGCGAAATTCGGTTGAAATAGCTCTTCTTCTTACATCCTCTCTGGGCATGCTCGATCGCTTCTGACCGCATATGCTCCACCTTAGAACGATTGATCATCCATGGGCGAAAACATCTGCATGAGTAGCAAGTAGAGTAGAATTTGTGACGAAAGAGGAGGAAGATCAGCCTGGGTTTTCATTTATATTTTATGCGAAGCCGTCCAAAAGACCGGAGGAATTCTGTGTAAATGAAGCTACTTTCTTACTTTCGTAATCTACGGAAGGTGGTTTTTACGAATATTGAAGTGATTATCGAACCCCCATTTCCTATGAAGTTCTTGCTTATTTTTATCTTCAGTTTTTGGAGCATGTTACCTGACCTTTGTCGGTATTTCTTGCGCCCCAACTTTCCGCCAACTGACCATGAACATGATTCAGAGGAATCCGGCCATGGACACCAAGAAAGTCCTCAGGTAGTTCGGGTGAAGCACTATTTAAGGTCCAATCTCACGTCAAGCGCCAATGTAGGCCACCGCCATTCTGGCGCTGCCGAATATACCGAGAGACCACTAGTGACCATTGGCCGCTCATAAGGGCCTTTTATCCGAAAATTCAGCCATAATCTATACTGATCAGCCAAGGCAAGAGGGCCTTCCAGCGAATAACTACGACTTTTTCTTGAACATCGAGCTCAACTGTGGCAAGCCGGGAAGCTGGAAGCTTGCAATTCGCTCAAACACAGAGTTGAGTGCCGGTATGACCGCCGCGATCGCGGTGACCAGCCCCAGGGTGTCATCAAACCAGTCGGCTTGGAAATAGAATACAAATACCCCAAAAGCGAGTAGAATCAGCGTGATGGGCACGCGTATCCGGTTCCAGGAGCCCTCCTGTCGAATCTTTTTTTCCATGGCTAGGGCCTCTCTCGCCTTTACCACTGTCAGCACAAAGTTGCGAAAACTGTGGTTGAGTAGGTGTAGCTGGTTGGTGCCCCTCCGGATGATTCCTTTGCGAATGAGATTTTCGATGCCGCGGCGATTGTGTGTGTTCACCAAGCCATCCTGTGCCAGATCGTAGATCAAGTAATGCTCTTCCTCTGAGCAGGCGGCCCACAGTGCCTGATAATACAGGTGAGCTTGTCGTTCAATTTCTACAATCACAGCTTCCCGAAGTCGTCGATCGCCCGCTCGCTGCCCTTTGTCGAGCCTGGCATTGAGTCGATCGTCCATGAAAGCGAGGTGGAGCCGGAGATGAGATTGGAGTCCCTGCAGGAAAGAGTCGTTCATGCACTCTTGTCGAATGATCTCAGACACTCGATCCTGGGGACTCACAAATTGAAATTCCCTTACCAGCGCAAACAGTTGAAGTTGGTGGATGGTTCGGTCCCAAGTCTGAATTACATCTCTGAAACGATGATCCTCTCTCATGAGCTTCTGAACCAGCTCTTGCGGTGCCAGTGTCGAGAAAATGCGGATGGTTTTGCCAGCGAGCTGATCTTGTGGGTTGCTTAGCTGTAGAATGACATTCTCAATTTGCTCGGGCGTACTAACGTCGTCGATGAGGAATTCGGTGGGATGGGGATCATCATTGATGAGATGAAAACGGTGTTTTGAATCCTTTGTGCAAGTGACATGGAAGGTTTCGAACAGCAGCTTTCCCTTTACCTCTTCTCCTTGCTTCTTTACAGATGCTACACCGTGGTGGTGATCCAGGTGAGCAATGGCTTCCTTTTCCAATACAGAGGGTGCGAGGAAAATGAACTGGCGATAAATTCCGCGAGGCGGTGTGAGTTTGGTTTTTGCGGCTTCAAGCCTTTCGAGCAATGTAGGGAAATGAGCACTTGGATTGCCGACTTCAAAATCTCGTTTGCTTTCCTTATGCACGCTTGGACCGTCATACAGAAGGGGATGCCAATTGGGGATAGGGTAATCGATCCGCGAAAATTCTCCCATCACCTTGCTCCAGGCAGCTTCAGCACGGTCCGATTGAAAGTCGAGTTGCTCGGTCGGATAATCTGCAATCATGCTCTTCACCATCTGCTCTTGAAGAGAGACTGGCGTCTCTGTGCTCACAAGGGCAAGCAGCGGACCCATTGCCAGGAGGTGCTCCACCAATTCGAGGAACTTCTCGCAATCTTCTTTGGTCTTCACGGCCTCTTCCACGTGGTCAAGAATCAAGAGGGGAATCTCGCTTGGGTGCGGATATACCTCGGTGACATCTACAGGGAGCTCGTCTTCGAGGCCTGTCGCGTAGGTAAGTTTACTTAGATCCTCAGGCTTTCGTAGATCAAATAGATAGGATTCTCGAGGATATTGATTAATCGATTGTTGAAGTTCTTCTCGATTTTCGATCAAGCCGATGTAGTCTCGCACTGCGACGCGGGGAGGAATGACCAGATAAATGTGGCGTTGGAGAATCGCAAGGGCATCTCGTATCGCCAAAGGATCTGGATCCGCCTGCTCTACGATATCAGAGGAGAAGAAGCGCTCAAGGGCAAATTTGATCAGGTAGTAGGCCAAAAAGATCAGCGTGAGAAATGAGGTCCAAAACACCACTTTTGAGCCCGATAACTTCCACGGATAGGGAACTCGATAGTAAGGCAGATCCGAGGTCATGCGCAAAAGCTGATTCTGCTTCATTTCAAGCTTGAGGTGATCTTGGTATAAGGCTTTGAAAAAACCGAGAGATCTGTCCTTAGGAAATACATCGACCTCTTGCCAAGACAGTTCCTTCCCATTGCTACGAAAGGGGGGCAATCGATGGGTGAGCCTCGCCTGATCGGTATAGTATGGCCGTAGAATGGCGAGTGTGCTATCAAAGACCTCGTAAGAAGGTGTTTTTTTGTCGAGCGTTCGTTCGAATAATTCAAAGTTGTCGTCATTTCGCCTAGGAGCCAAGGGAGAGCCTTTGAGGCGATCCGCATCGCTTGGCTTGAGATGATCGGCCCAGATTTGGGTATTGAAAAAAGGCATGGTATAAATACTGGCATCAGGCAGGGGACGATTACGGTAAAAGTCGATCAAAGAACTGTCGTTCATCGCCATTCTCGGATACTGGTTCCACCACGTCTCTTCTTCGTGCTTATGCATTTCATACGCGCGCAGCAGCTGAATTTGTCCAAAGCGAAGCAGGCGGCTATACTCTTGATTGTAACTGAATTCATAGAATCGAAACACAGGGAAAACGCCCAAAATGATCAGCCAGCTGAGCAAAAACCAGCGATACGACATTTCCGAATGAAAAAAACGGAATAACCCGCCGGGAGTGATTTGCTTGAGTAGGTGCTCAATGGAAGTGCCTAGCTTTTCCAGCGGGATGTCCGCCATCCCTACGAGGCGGTAAAAAAATTTCCGACCAATGCTCACGCCGTCATGGGTAGGACGATACCCCTTATACCACTTTCCTTCCACCACATTGACCCTCGGTCTTAGTATCGAACCGACTTCCCGAAGTAGCAAGCAGAAGGGAATCAGTTGAAAAAGAAAAAGCCCTAAATACTCCCTGAATCCCAGAAAAATGATAAAAAATATGTTGCTCACGATGAGCAGTGTTCCCGTGGTGAAGACGATTCGTCGATTTTCTTCCCACAAAAACTCTTTGTTAGCGTTTCGGTTGAGCTTCAGAAAGGCCAATACGAAAGTGTAAATGTAGAGCAAAACGATCATGCAGAGCATCGGAAGCCCATGCTGATACAAAAGCGAAAGCAGAATGGCTAATAAGAGATTCCCCGAATTGATCAACACCAACATTCGGTATGACCTCATCTTGAACCTATCGGGCCGAAGCCAATCAAAGGTAAACTGGTCGTTTTTAAGCAGCGGTGACTTGGGGTTGACAATCACCTGAATCAAAATAAAAAACAAGACCATGAAAAAGGCCGCGATGATCATGAAGAAGGTCAGACTCAGGATCTGGGCATGTGTGGAACGATAGACGTTGGTCTCTCGGAAACAGACGAGATAAAGGGGCATACCACCAAGGGGAGCCATGAAAAATTCATGGTCCTGCCCCAGATACGAGCCCGATATTTTTAGGGGCGCGCGATTGAGGATGGCTGCGCGAAGAGAAGGGTCGCCTGTTTCTTCAAGGAAATTTTCTTGCAGGTTGCGCGATTCATTCGAATGAAACCACACGTTTCCCTGCTCGTCCAGAATCGCAAAGCCAAACCCGGGTGGTAGAACGGGTTGATGGAGCGATTGTAATTTGGTTGTCAGAAATATGGTTTTGGCGCGAAGAGGTGACCGGTTGGCGGACCGAAGCAGCGCCTGACTTTCGATACTCACCACTGCAAGTTGCTCCCCTGTGGTGCGTGCCAGCAATGACTGAAGCCGAAAACTGGGATCACCAAGTTGATCCTCTGGCAAGTGCCAGCCTTGACCTACGGTCAGTTTGGTGAGATACTCCCGGTCATCCAACTTGATCTTGGGAGCCAATTCTGGATTAACGGTCCATTCTCGAAGAAGCTGAAAGCTCGCATCCGTCCAGTAGGTAGAGGTGAAATAGGGATACAGACGAAGTGATGGAGACAGGCTATCGTCTTGCCATATCTCGGTTATGTCCTTTGATTCGGGCTGATCCGTGACGAGCGAGTCCAGCAGTTGAAGTTGAAGCCGCACCGTATCTATTTCCCGCGACAGTCTGTCCGACACTTCTCTTGACAATTCTACTAATTGCTGCGACCTTCGTTTGCGATCAGGGCCGTTGTAGCCATAGCCATCAATCAGCAACTGCACCACCAAAAAGGTGCCCAAAGCCGCTGACATGACCATCAGGAGTAGATCTGAGAGACTGAGCCGCTCATAATTGCCCATGAGGGCGAGCTTTAAGACGGGAAAGGACAGCAGGATCAAAATGGCGATCAAGCTCATGATGAGCACTGCTACGGTAGAAATACCGAGCTTTTCACGCTGAAACCGGTCCTTCGACACCAGCCCCACCAGAAATAGACGGTTTCCTTGAAACACAAGCTCTGCATCGTAGATGCGATAGGGTAGGTCGGCGAGAGGACCGAGCCGAACAGAGTCATCGGCTTCATAAGCTCCCAGCCGGGTTGCTTCGCTCACGAGATAATTGACGACCCTCGGCTGGTCGATGGAAGAATAAATTAAGTCTGTCAGGATTTCGTCTTCATTTCCCGAAGACTTCTGCCGAATCATGACCATGCCATCGAAGATGTCTTCCCGCTCAAGATTTTTTAAAAATTCGCGAATCGTAGTCGAAAGGGTGATGCGGTAGCTCTCGTCGGCCTCTCCTTGCGCATCTTTGACCCACACTTGGTAATTCACTTTCCACAGCGGAAAAGCCGACATGGTGTCCGCTACTTGTTGGAGCAGGATGACAGGGGTGGTGTCGCGTGTGTCAGGTGTGATCTCGTAGCGAAGCTGGGTAGTGAGGCGATTAGAACGCTCCTGCCACGTCGAAAAAGCAAGACTACGATCCCTTCGACCAGCCTCTTTCACTACAAATACCTTGTTGTCACGATCGACGATCACTGTCGCACTCGCACTGAATGGGCGAGTGGTGGGCAGTGAATCCTTCGCAGAGTCCGTCAAAGCTTGATTTGAAAAGGGATCTCTTCGCAGCAACATTCCTCTTTGCCCCAGCGATCGCGCCGTCGAAGCCGTGTCTGCTGTGACATTGGTCACGATTTGCATCGCAAATCCCGCCTTCCCCCTTGGACTTTCCTCTCGAATCTCTTCATTGACCAAGGCTATGACACGGCGCTTGAGTTGATCAATGTCTTGAGGGGCGTTGTTGACAGCGTTTTGGACATATGTTCGATTTTTCCGAATGACGTTGTCGCGGATTTGCACCAACACCCGCTGGTTACGTTCGTCGAGATTTTTTTCCTGCTGTTCGACATAAAAGAAGTAATAGCCCAAAAAAGCTAGTACAATGGCAGCCACGGTGGAGAGCACTAGGGTGAGGTTGCGGATCTTGGGGCTAGTGGGATTCATAAAGCGATGTAATCAATCGGACAATCGAGCCGAATGACAGACACTCATGCCAGATTTACACAAACATAAACGAATTTCCACGCCAGAATGCCCTTTGACGCCGACGAAATTTTTTTCAAAATGAAAATACCCCAGCTAGTGCCGGGGTAAAGTAGTAGTCTGGTCGAGTGGGAAAGTCGTCGAAAGGCTGCTATGTAAGGCGGTTTGTTTTTATCAGGAGAATGTGCAAAAACATCGTTTTTATCCATCGACATAAACGATAAGCCTCGTTTTGATTTTTTGTTTGATCTATGGCGTCCAATTTTATTTGTTGATCTGCTGATGTGTATGAATAGCTGATCTTTCAAGTGAATTCTCCTGTAAGAAAAATAAGTTCTCTGACAATTTTGGCGCATACTAACCCTCATAAGGGTTTCCTTACCCTTATGAGGGTTAGAGCACGAGTTTTCCGCCATTTTTGTCAGAGAACCGAAAAATATTTGTTGACGTCTGAAATCAAGTTCCAAGTTGGAAGGATGAATGAAGCAGGAACATCGGAGTGGTTTTTTATACATATGATCTCTGATGTCCGCTGTTCCTACTCCAACGAATCAGATTCACCCGAAAAATTCCTCATTCCTCAACGTACGCAGGGCCCAGTTCGTCCCTCTAAAATCGGGATTCGAGCCAATAGCGGTCAAGCTGTGGTAAATTTGCGTAAGGAGGCTCAATATAAGTCTTGAGAAATTACCTAATTTCCCTATCAAAATGGTACTCACGATCAACGTTTTTTTCTTTCATCCGGTCGTTTGACTGGAGCATACTCTTTGTAACGACAACTTTGCTTACTCTCATGACATCGAACCACATGAATCATCGAAGCCCCAGAACTTGGCTAAGGCCAAATTCCTACCCTCAACTTTTTGTGCTTTTGCTGAGCTTGTTGCTCATGGTGAGCGCGACCAGTTGCAACGGTAAAAAGAAGCGTGCCGAAGAAGAGCGCGCCAGGCAGGAAGCGCTTGCAGCCGCAGAGCGAGAGTCCTACCTCAATGGAATTCGTTCGCAACTCAACCAGATTATTGCTTACACAGCGCCCGACCTGAACGGGCTGGTCAGCAAAGAATCCGAACTTCGCAGCATCGCAGGGCTGGAAGACTGGAAAGAGAGCGATATCCTCGTCTTGATTCGCAAGGCAGAGTATCACCTTGAGAAAGAAAGGGAGCGCTTGACTGCTGCTTCAAACAACAACCCAAATCAACGACCACCCCTCTCCTCAGATGAGGCTGCCGCTTCGCAAAAACTTGAGCAAGCCTTCTCGGGTATCGCAGGCGCGGGAAGCTCTGCCGATGCCAACAGCAGAATCCAGCAAGCCTTGGCTCTCTTTTCCTCTCCCGACGTACCAGTTCTCATCATTATCTCTGAAGCAGGGGACTTGGATCGGCCCACCACCGCTGCCCGATACTTGAATTACCTCAAGGACCAACAAAAAAATCCCAATCGCATCCATCGCGTCGCACTGGACAACCAGGGACGTATCAGCGAACTCGAACTGATCAAAGCCCAAATTCGCCCATGAACTACCGAACATATTTTCCGATGAGAACTGCATTGCTCGCTTGTTGCCTCCTCCTTCCCGCTTTCGCCTTCGCTCAAACGGAGCTTCGCGCCGACATCACCCCTGAGCGCAAGCGCGCCATCGATTCACTGGCCTTAGAAAAGGTCCGGGACCTAAGCCGTTACATCTCCATCATTGGCAACAAAGCCACACCCTTCTCAGAAGGGAGCCGGGTCACTGACCGTGCTGTGGAGCTTTTTGCCGAGGGAAGCGAAATAGGGGTATCTTCCCTGTACCGTAATGAGATTCAGTACTTCGGTGTAAGACGGTACTTTGAGCGGCTCATGGCCCTCAACTATGACAATGTCTCTGTAAAATGGTTCAATATCCAGTACATCAGCGACCTGGAGCTTCAGCCCGACGGTCGATACGTGGGTGTGATCACCATTTTTCAACGCTTTGAAGGCACCACCGAGGATGGGCTGGAGTACAAAGACACGACGAAAAAAGACATCACTGTCTATGTTGAGCGCAAACAGACCCAGATCGGCGGTCGGGTCATTGAGTTTTGGGATGTCCTCTTGGGCGACATTCGCGTAGTGGAAACGACCCAGTAGCGCATCTATCCGGTATGTGGGACAGGGAAGTGGGAGCGGCAAAGACTTGATTCGAATTTCCAGCTTCTTTGTCCCACACATTATTTTGATCATCCATGAACATCTTCATCCGCTTATTTTTCTTTGGGATTCTGCTGGGCAGTGGCAGCTACCTTCAGGCCCAAGAGTTGCGCGAGTACCTCGGCGACGAGAGCGTGCTCTATGCGGAGACCAAGCAGATCAATCAGTTTTTTAGAAGAATCAACGGCGAAGAAACGACAAAAGGCGATCGGATTTACCGAGGTGACCCGATGTTTCGCAGTGCGCAACTTCGCAAGCTGTATATAGAGATGCTCTTCGATAGGAGCAATGCTACGATGATCGACTCCGTCAAGCGCGCTTTCTCTACGGAAGTAGTAGAGCGGCCATTGTTTTTGGATTTTCATGGGGGCGAATGGCTGGCGGAGGTGAGCTGCACATTCCGTTATCAGGGAATTCAGCAGCCCATTACGTTGTTTTTGAAGCTGGAGCAGGCGGAAGTAGGGTCAAAGTGGGTCTTTGAAAATGTCCATTTTGCTCCTTATAAAGAGATGTTTGCTAGTCCTGCTGCGCCGGAGTCGGAGATGGTATTTTTGCACCCGCTCAGCCACGAGCTTGATTTTATGAATCTGAACAAAGTATTTCGGCAGCCGGCAAAGGCTGATCGTTTTGCCAGCCATGAATTTCGGCCTGATTTCCTCACGCTTTTCCTTTTTGATTTAAAGCGAGGTGTGTTCGATTTCCAGTCGGTAGATAAAGTGCGCTTCCACTTTTACCAGTTTGACGGTTGGTATTTTCAGCTCAACGATATTCAGCGGCCAGGACCCAATCGAGGCTGGCTCATCACGCAACTGGTCCGGGTGCCGCAAGGCCAGGAAGATCGCCTGCTGCAATTCATTTATCGAAATTAGCGGCTTGCCACTTAAATTTGGAGCAAAGCAATTTGATTCATCCAAATCAATGACCTCTCTCAACCACTGTCTTTTAGGCGAGCCGATGACTCCCCAGCCAGTTCGACATGATGGGTGACTTACGCGACTAATCATCGTAGAACAGCCATGAGAAAGATCACCCATAAAACTTCGAATTGGACCTCATCTTGTGCTTCTTTGTCCTTCAGCCCTTTTCTACCAGTCATTTCTCCTTGCAAGTGAAGCATACCCGCACCCTGTGTCGCCCCTCCGCTTCGAGAACCTCATGGAAGGCCGCTCCTGCGTCTTTTCCCCATTACCTCCATCAGCGCCTCAGCCTCTGCATGAATCGTTTTTTCCTCATGTCTTTGCTTCCGCTGCTGCTCCTTGTTCCTTCGTTGGGCCATAGCCAAGCGTTGGAAGCGGACACCACCCGACTCAACCGCTACAAAGCGGAATCTGCCAGCCTCATTCGCTTTTTGGAATTTAGCCTCAATACCATCGCGGACCCAGTGACCTCTGCTCGGGAAAGAGACATCATCATTCAGGAAAGCTATTTGAAAATGTTCCAAAGCGCAAAAGTGCAGATCGAGGATGATCTTGTGCCAGACCGCTCAGCGATCACCAACAAAGACGTGCAAGCTTATCTCAAAGACGTCGATTTTTTCTTTGTAAAAGCAAAATTTGAGTTCTCGCAGATTCATGTGGCCCACCAAGTAAATGAACAGGGAAACCTTTATTTCGTGGTCAGTTTTTTGCGATATCTGGAGGGAATCACCATTGATGGCGACACGATACGCAACTCTCAGCAAAGGTTTGCGGAGTTAAATCTCGATCAGGATAGCCGAATTCTCAAAATCGCCAGCATTTACACCACGCGATTGGGAGAGACCGAAGAGTTGGTCGAATGGTGGGACAACCTTGATCAAAGTTGGAAAAATCGCTGGGCGACTTCTCTGAGAATTCGTGACTCGCTGCGCCTGTCAGATGTGATGGCACATCGACCCTATGTGTCATTGAGAGACACCATTCTTGTTGCAAAAGATCCGCAGGTAATCGAAGGAGGTGAGTTTGTCGGTGATCTGTCGGTATTTGACTCGGCCTCCAAGCCTTTTTCCAGCCCCGAAACAAGCCGCGAGCATGTACTCGGACAAGAAGCGATTCCCGTTTTCAGTCCTTTGCTTCTCGCAGACCTCAAGCGGCTGATCAATGTGCGAAGCCTTGATTTTTCGGGCGAAGTCATCTACGACATTGAGCCATTGGGCAAATTCACCCAACTTCGCTCACTGAATCTGTCCGGCACTTCGGTATTTGATCTCGCACCGCTTCGCAATCTCACTTACCTCGAAGCCCTCGATTGCTCCAAAACACAAGTTCGAACCCTCGAACCTCTTCGATATGCGACCCAACTTAAAGAGCTGCGCCTGGCCAGCACCCGGGTTACCCAGCTTCAAACACTCACAAGATTTCCAGCGTTACGAGTACTCGATCTCTCCCGCAATCTAATCACCGACATTGTCCCACTCGCAAAGCTCGCCAGCCTCAAAGACCTGGATCTAGGACAAACCCTGCTTAGCGAGGTAAACGCGCTCGCTGCGCTCACAGAACTCAATCGTCTTTCCTTAGCTGGCACGCAAGTTTCGGATTTGAAGCCATTGGCTTCGCTACAGAACCTACAGTATCTCAACTTGGAGGATTGCCCTGTGAAGCAGCTGGATCATTTGGCGGGTAACCTCAGTCTTCGACTGCTCTTTGTGGATGGGACGCAAATCCGATCTTTACTGCCATTAGCAAAACTTCCTGAACTGAGTCGTGTCTATTGCGACCACACTTTCATTGGACAGGCGGAAGCACAGACCTTTACTCGAAATCGGCCTGAGGTGTTGATTGTCTTCGAATCCGGGCTTTTGAAAGGATGGTGGGATCAAATGGGTACAGATTGGCAGGACCTCTTCCGAGGCCTGGTCCCGGTTGGCGAGCAACCCACCCGCGAAGAGCTACAGCAAATGGCCAATGTCAGGGAAGTTGATCTCCGTGGAAAAACATTCCTCAGCAGTCTGGCTCCTGTAGAAGTGTTGGTCAACCTCCGAAAACTCAATCTCTCTGGCACCAGCATTCAATCCCTCGAAGCACTCCAAGATCTGACCGACCTTGAATTGTTGGATTGCTCCTTTTCCCAAGTGAGCAGCTTGGAGCCGCTTACCAATCACTCTCGATTAACGACCCTGATTATTTCCTCTACACCGATTGTCTCGCTAGCGGGAATTGAAGGAGCTACCGACCTCAAAACCTTATTGGCAGATAGTCTTCAAGTCGAGAGCCTGGCACCTTTAGATTCTCTCGGACGCCTTTCCCGTGTCTCCATAGAAGGCAGTAGTGTACCCAGGGAAGAGGTCATTCGCTTCCTGCGAAGCCATCCTGAGACCATCACACTGTTTCAATCCGCCTATTTGCTCACTTGGTGGGAGCAATTGCCAGCGGCTTGGAAAGCATGCTTTTCTCAAATCGGTACTGTGGGCATGACGCCCGGCCCCGAGGCCCTACACAACCTCACCCAAAGTACCCAGATGGCTGTTATAGATTATTCGGCGATCCTCGACATCGCGCCTATGACAGAATTCCTGCGCTTGAAGCATTTTCACTTGCAAGGCGCCATGGTCAGAGACCTACGGCCATTGGCTTCTTTGAAGTCCCTGGAAGTCTTGCTGCTCCCCAAAAACCCTGTCTCCGACCTGAATCCCCTCTCGGGGCTGAGTCAGCTCCGTCATCTCCAACTCGATAACACCCTCGTCAACGATCTGAGCCCGTTGCAGACATTGGGCAAACTCCAGGTATTGAGCTGCCAAGGCACCTCGGTCAAGAACCTAAAGCCGCTCTCCGGCCTTCTGGACCTTCGTCAACTCGACATTGCCAGCACCCAGGTGCGGTCCCTGTCGCCGCTTGATGCGCTACCAAGGATCTCTTGGATCCAGTGTTTCAATACCAGAATTTCAACCAGAGCTGTCCAGAAATTTCAAGAAAAACAACCGAATTGTGAGGTCATTCATTATTGAAATGACTTCTGAAATGCCCAAATCCAGCAGAGAAGAGAACTCAAAAGGATGAGGGGATTTTTTCAGGATTTTTTTTGGGCACTAAGTGATTGATTTGTAGGCGATCCTGAGAATGTGGAAAAGAAAAAGTATTTGATCGCTTGCGTAAGTGCGAGAGCTGTCCCATCTTTGCATCCCCAAACGGAGAGAGCGTGAGTTTACTGGGTTTGGGGTAGTT
>DAITMB010000060.1:0-30365 GCA_036835375.1 Bacteroidota bacterium | reverse complement strand
TCTCCCAACTCTCAACTCTCCAACTCCCAACTCTCCAACTCTCCCACCCCCCCCTACAAAGAGGCGAGATAATCGTAGCTACCGCGAAGGGCTGTCTTGGGATCTGCCACGAGGTCTTGTTCCACAAAATAGTGCTTGACCGACGTTTTTTTGGCTGCCTCAATGATACCATCCAGATCCATGACTCCTTCTCCAGCGGTGGTCATATAAGGAAATAGCTCAAACCACTGTGTAGCATCACTCCCATCGCCAGAGAAGCGTTTGTCCTCCTTCATGTCTTTGAGGTGAAGCAAATGATAGCGTTTGGGGTATTTTTTCAGGTAGGCGATGGGATCTGCACCACTAGCTTTGGTCCAGAAAACGTCCATCTCCAGAAACACCAATTCAGGATCAGTCCCATCAATGAGCACCTCAAATGGAATCTGACCTGCCACTTCCTGCAACCCATATCCATGATTGTGATAGGCAAATTTGATTCCAGCCGCCTTGGCTTTTTCACCAATGGCATTGAATCGATCGGCCATTTGCCGGTAAGCATCTAGGTTTTTTCGCTCTTGATCTGGGATGGCTGGCAGGACCACGTATTCGAATCCCAAGACCGCAGCGGCTTCTCCGAACTGATCCATTCGGGTCTCAAGTGTCACCAAATCAGAATGGACAGAGGGACTGCTCAGGCCATATTCAGCTAAGATCGATTGTATTTGTGAGGCCGTTTGGCCAAAGTATCCACTACCGCTAAATCCGAGCATCGAGGACATCCCCTGCCACTGTTCAATGCTTGCAGGATCGCTGAAAGGATAAGGCCCAAACAGTTCTACTTCCTCGTAGCCCATGTCCGAAAGCATGGCCAAGGTGCCGCGAAAGTCCTCCGACAGCATTTTGGGCAGAGAAAACAACTGGATACCAATCTTCTTCATGGGGCGAGATTGACCAAACAAAGCGTCCACAGAGAGCAAGCCGGCCCCAGCCAAAAGGGCCGATTGTTGTAAAAAATGTCTTCTTTTCATTGCGAGATAGTTAGCAGTCTTGAGAAAAATGGCCTGTAAGGGGTTAGCCTAGCATTCATATCACAACCGTATGAAACATACATAAAATGCTTTAAAAGTTCTTCTGGAAAACCCAGCCGCACCAGATGCCACATGGCGTTTGCTAGAAAAAGAGGCGACACGTCTCTCCCCATAGCTTACATCCTGATTGCTTCGACAGGGTCGAGTCTAGCAGCCATGATGGCAGGCACCGTACCGGCTACGAGGCCTATCATGGCCGAAAGCCCAAGGCCCGTGAGCAAGTCTGAGGGGGCAAATTGTACCGAAAGGGCTAGATCAACGGAATTTAATGCGCCCTGTGCGAGCGCTCCCACCAAAAACACCACGAAAATTCCCAGCAATCCTCCGAGTAGGCAGATCGTCAAAGCCTCTACGACGAACTGAGACAAAATAAAGCCTTTCGTGGCCCCGAGGGCTTTCTGCACGCCAATCTCATTCGTGCGTTCTTTGACAGAGATATACATGATGTTACCGATGCTAAATCCACCGATGAGGATAGAAAAAATCGAAATCACCACCCCTCCCACGCGCAGGTAACCGAACAGCTTGTCAAACTGCTTCATGAGCGCTTCTTGCTTGTTGATCGAAAAGTTGTTTTCGGCGCGAGGACTGAGCCCACGAGCTTGGCGAATTAATCCGATGCTCTCCTGCTCCACCCTTGGAAGCACCTCGTGATTCGCAGCCTTGACAATCAGCACGCGATCTATGCTGCGATTGTCGGGATCATACATGGTGAGAAACTGCTTGTACGACACGTAGATCTTGTCATCGTCGCTTGCGCCAAATGCCAGAAGTCCTTGCCCTTTTTTGCTGAGCACACCGATGACAAGCAGTCGCTTGCTGCCTACCCGGAGGTATTGCCCCATCGCGCGGCGACCTGGGAAAAGGCTTTCTGCGACATTTGTGCCAATGATGGCCACAGGTGTTCCACGGAAAAATTCTAATTCAGAAATTGTTCGGCCTTCTCTCAAGTCCCATTCTCCGATGCGAAGAAGTTCCTCCGTGATCCCATTCACTTCTACTCCGGAGGCACTGTTGCCATAAGCCTGAGCCACTTGCTGTACAGCAGTTGTTGAAAATGCGACGGCATCTACATCAATGAGGCCCTCGCGCAGTTTTAAGTAATCTCGATACGACACCTTGGGCCGGTTCACAAATTTGTACCAGTCTTGATTGTTCTCCGCCCAGGGCCAGTTGTGAACAAAGAATACGGTATTGCCCAGAGAAGCCAGGCTGGAAGTGATAGAGGATTCGAGCGAATTGACCACCGTCAGAATTCCGGTGATGGCAAATATTCCTGTTCCCACGCCCATCATGGTGAGCAGGGACCGCTGTCGATTGCTGCGAATAGCGACCCAGGCAAAGCGAAGCGATTCAAGTATGCGCTGTAACAGATTCATGCGTCGTATGCTGGTTGATCGTTGGTCGTTGAAGCGAAACGGGAGGAAAATGGTACAATTATTTGAACATCAAAAACTTGAATAGGAGGGCTTCATTGATCAATTCATCCAAAGCATGGCCTGAACTGGTCACCGGATTTTGGCGCTCCCACGAATCGTCAATGGACCCGGACAACGATTCAAGGAGTGTGACGTTTCTATTTTTGGACAATATCCTACATTTTCTGGGATTCGCCGTAAGATAGTTCTTGGAAGAAAAGGTCGCATCTTCCCCCGGATAAGTCTAAATTACTGCTTTGGTAAACTTATGAGGAGGGGGTCCTAAGAAATCTCTCTTGTGGAAGATTTGTCTGGTACTTTTGAAGATAACTGCGCTGCCGCTTTCTTAATCAAGAATCAATTTCACTTCACTTGAAACATATCAGTCATTGCATGAAGACTTGGATAACGGTGTGTCTCTTGGCGCTCACCCCGCTCGCCCTGAAAGCAGATTACTTGCTTGTCCCGATGGACAACTCCCAGTCAAACCACCTCAAATCTTATGGCATTGCCTATTGGATTTTGACCTTCGACGTGAATGTAGAATGGCTGCTCAACTATCGAGGAGGCAGCTTCATGTTCAAACACACGCCGACTTTCGAGCAAGAAATGCAGATTCGCGGGGTGTCTTATGAGCGGATTTCGGATGGTCGATCGACAGAAATTTTGGCCTATGTCACTTCTGAAAGCGTCAACATGGATGCTGTCAAGCTAGAGAAAGCGCCCAAAGTAGCAGTCTATTCGCCTAAAAATAAGCAGCCTTGGGACGATGCCGTAACCTTGGTGATGACCTTCGCTGAGATTCCTTACGACATTGTTTATGACCCCGAAGTGCTGGAAGGCAAGTTGGTTGATTACGACTGGCTTCACCTTCACCATGAAGACTTTACCGGGCAGTATGGTCGATTTTATGCCAACTATCGGAATCATCAGTGGTATCAGGAAGAGGTGCGTACACAGGAAGGGATAGCCAAGCAATTTGGGTATGCGAAAGTGAGTCAGATGAAATTAGCCGTGGCGAAAGAGATCAAGCGATACCTCGAAAACGGGGGCTTCTTATTTGCCATGTGTTCTGCCACCGACAGCTACGATATTGCACTGGCCGCAGAAGGGGTGGACATTTGCGAATCTATGTTCGATGGCGATGGTGCTGACCCCAATGCGCAGTCAAAGCTAGACTTTTCCAAAACGCTGGCTTTCAAGGACTTTTCCCTTGTCAGTAATCCTTATGTTTACGAATTTTCCAACATTGATGCGACCACTGGACGAAATGTGAGTGAGGCATTGGACTACTTTAGTTTGTTTGAGTTTTCGGCCAAATGGGATCCCGTACCTACCATGCTATGTCAAAATCATACCCGCACAGTCAAGGGATTTTTTGGACAGACCACTGCCTTCCACCGCCATTTTCTCAAGCCAGAGGTCTTGGTGATGGGCGACCTCAAGGCGCACGATGAAGTCCGATACATTCATGGAAACCATGGTAGGGGCATGTGGACCTATTACGGCGGCCATGATCCCGAGGATTATCAACACTTTGTGGGGGAAGATCCTACAGATCTGTCGCTTCACCCCAATTCGCCGGGATATCGACTCATTCTCAATAATGTCCTTTTTCCAGCCGCTCGCAAAAAGAAGCAGAAGACCTAGTAGCCCTCAGCACTAGAAACTGTCATTCCAGATCGCTTTCGAAAAAAATTAGTAGGCTTTTTCTTCCGATCCCATGGTAGGAAAAGGTTGAAGTGACGGTTTTTTGGAAAAAATTCCTGATTTTGTCTTTTCCCCTATATCCTACAGCCTATGAAATCCTTGCTCTGCGCCTGGCTCCTCTTATCAGGAATGTCCTTTCTCCCTGCTCAAGACTATGTACTGGTGCCGATGGACCAGAGTCAAGCAGAGCATCTTAAGGCTTACGGAATCGCTTTTTGGGTACTGGAGCAGGAAGTCGATGTGCAATGGCTGCTCAATTATCGAGGGGGAAGCTTCATGTTTCGGCTGCAAGCGCCGCTGGTCTCTGAACTTCAGGTGAGAGGGGTCACGTTTGAAAAAATTTCACTTAGCAAAAGCACCCAAATTCTAGACCATGTGACATCCGAAGCGGTCAACATGGACGCGATTTTATTAGAGAAGGCGCCCAAAATTGCCGTTTACACGCCCCCTTACACCCAGCCTTGGGATGACGCAGTGACACTTGCGTTGGAATATGCTGAGATTCCCTACGATGTGCTCTACGACGAGGAAGTGATGCTGGGAAAGCTTACTGAATACGATTGGCTCCACCTACACCACGAAGATTTCACAGGGCAATTTGGCAAATACCACCCTTCAAATGCCAATGCGTCTTGGGTCAAGACGGAAGTCACCCAGCAAATGGCCATAGCTAATCGATTTGGGTATGCCAAAGTTTCCGAATTGAAGCTGAAAGTGGTCAAAGAGATCAAGCATTATTTAGAAAACGGTGGATTCCTCTTTGCTATGTGCTCTGCCACAGACACCTACGACATTGCGTTGTCGGCTGAAGGTTTGGACATTGTGCACCAAGAATACGATGGTGATGGCACAACTCCCAACTTGAATGATAAACTCAACTTTAGTAGCACCCTCGCTTTTGAAGGATATCACGTCTTTCCCCAGCCAGGCACCTATGAATTCTCAACCATCGATGCCAACTATCGGCGGTCGGTGCCAATGAGCATGGATTATTTTACCCTATTTGAGTTTTCTGCCAAGTGGGATCCCGTTCCCACAATGCTTTGCCAAAATCACACCCGCACCATCAAAGGATTTTTGGGACAAACTACGGCCTTTCGAAAGGAAACCGTCAAGCCAGGTGTCATCGTCATGGGGGAGTTGAAAGCCTTTGATGAAGTGCGCTACATTCACGGCAACCACGGTCGCGGAATGTGGACCTTCTACGGAGGGCATGATCCGGAAGACTATCGTCACGTGCTGGGAGAAGATCCCACAGATCTCACCCTCCACCCAAATTCACCAGGGTATCGGCTGATCTTGAATAACATTCTTTTTCCAGCTGCTCGGAAAAAGAAGCAAAAGACCTAAGCATTTGAGGTTTGCGCTACTGTCCCGCTTGCTTTAGTACCTTGGTCAAGGTTCTTCCGTGTGATGTGATAATTTCGAGCAGGTAAATGCCCGAGGGAATATTGCTGGTCGAAATGATCCAGCCCTCGGACAGCTCTTCTACCTTGGTGGCGACTTGCCGTCCTTGTAGATCGTAAAGTCGGACGTAGCGTTTACCAAAAGGGAGTGGCTGAAGGAGGACTTCAAAGCTTTCTTCGAAGGGAACAGGGAATACGAAGACATTTTCCTGCTGCAACTGATCTATGCCCACTGTCTGCCCCGAAAAACAAAACTCTTCCACCTCGCCATGGCGCACCATGTCGCAGCTTCCTTTTATCTGGTCTTGGCTGGCTATGATTCTCACGCGACCTCCCTCAGTGGCCAGGGCAGGGGGTACCAGCCAGTTTATAAGCACACTGTCTCCTGCGGGGTATCGACCGGAGATAACCGTTTCGTTGAGGTCAAACTGGCCGTCTGCATTTACATCTATCAACACTTGGAGATAGAAAGAGTCGACGCCATGTGCCCCTGCCCAAACCCAGCCATTGAGTTGACTGGCGGGCGATAGTATTAGCTCCACCCCTTCAAAAAATCGGTACCCTCCATCATTTCCTGTCGCAAGACCGACAGATCCAAGCTGAAAGGCATCTACCCATACGGAGTCCGAATTTTCGCCTTGCACGTCACAGTAGGGCAAATCTATGCAGGCACCACAACCCGCTGTCCAAAATGTGAGCTGATCGCTCAAGCCCAAAACCTGATCACACACAGCTCGAAAAGATACCTCGTACATCTCACACGCTTCCAGAGCCACGATCCCTTCCCAATTGGTCGAATCCGCCTCCCACTTCAATGCCGTTGGGAATCCCGGACCGATGAGCGTGACTTCGTAGGAAGTCGCCGCCTCCAGGCTGTCTGCTTGTAACGAGAGCAGTTGCGAAACTGGGTCGTAGGCGAATGCCAAAATGGATGCTTGCCCACAAAGGATCGAGTCCTTGTCCACGATTTCCACGCAGTAGTCTTCCACCTCTCCGTGCTGAAAGATCTCACAAGGAGTGGGTTTCTCCGTGCCGGTGAATCCTGAAAACTTCATGCTTACACGCATGCGTGTGATACCGGGCAAGATACCCGCTGGGATAGCGAGCGTACTTGAAATTGCGCCTTGCTGTGGGACTTGGCTATCAAATATTCGTTCGGCAGGGTCATCAAATTCGCCATCCTGATCAAAGTCAAGCCAGATGCGCCAAGATTCGTCGTAGTTAAACAGAGAATAGCCAGGGACAAGTGTCAGGGCCATCATAGAATCCCGGAAAAGCTGTACATAAGGAGCTTGCGCCAGTCGGTATCCTTGATTATTGCCACTTGAAAAGACCACATCACCAATCTGAACAGATTCAATCCACTCGAATTCTGTATCAAATCCCGCGCTGGCACAGTAAACCGAATCCAAGCAGGTACCACATCCCAAGGTACGCAAAGGTTCCCACGGACTGAATCGCAAAGGCAGGGTATCGCATTGAGTTGCCACCTGCCATTCGTAGGAGCCACAGGGGGCCAGGCCGCTGATCAACAGGGTTGTATCGATGGTCTGGCCCGTCACAAACAAGGTGTCGTCTAGCGCCCTTAGTCGGTACACATAAGCAGTGGCACTAAATACTGATTCCCAGCGCAGCAGCACACTGGTATCTGTGCGTGCCAACAATTCCCTTCCTTCCGGTGCCTCACAGCAGCCTTCCGTCTGGAAAATGCCAGAAGCGAGGTAATCATTTGTGTCTGAAGGGCAGTAGGACTTGACTTGAAATACGTATTGTTGACAGCGCTGGAGCTGGGTCAACGTAACGAAAGGACTGTCCGTGTCCAAAGAATCGATCCAGCTTCCTCCATCGGAAATTCGATACCGAACCACAAAAGACACTGCACTATCGCCAGCTTTCCATTGAAGTGATGCCGAACTATCACTGATCGCCTGGGCTGAGAGGGCAAATGCGGGCAAGCAGGCATTAGATAAATTGGCACAATAAGCATCTACCTTCGCGAGGGCTGTGGCCAGATTGAGTCTTCCGCCTGTGACGGTCTTGCCTTGCAAATCGGGAATGCTGTCGGTGCCATCGAGCACAAAGGCTTTCATGAGCAAATTGGTGCTCGATGGATCTGCCAAGTACAAAGCGTTGAGAGCGGGGCAAGCCCTTGCGTGCATGAGCAGAATCGCACCTGCGACGTGTGGAGATGCCATTGAGGTGCCTGACTGGACGCCGTAGGCATTGCCGGGCACGGTCGAAGGAATCCCTTGGCCCGGCGCTCCAAGGTCAATGGTCGTCAGTCCAAAAGCTGCTCCAATGGACTTGAGGTCGTTGGCGGTCGTGTTCGTCACGGTGATCAGGTGGTCACTGGCGCAAGCGCTTGGCATGTCATTCACCAGATCCACGTCCTGACCCACATTCATGGTCGCCACGGAAGACAAAATTCCCCGTTGGCCGAGGCTGTCATAAATGGCGCACCAAATGGGAAAATCCGCAGGATCAGCAAAGTCCACCCCAAAGCTCGTGTTGGTGGCGACGACATAGGCCCCTAGGAGCCCCCCGCTTTGCTCATACAAGATTCGCTGATCCAGCACATATCCATAAGCACTCACAAGTTCTGATTCTTGGGCTGTTCCCACCTGCACAGGCAAGATCCTTGCACCCCAAGCCACTCCTGCGATACCAAGCCCATTGTCGGTGCGTGCGGCGGCGATTCCCGATACGTGGGTTCCATGCACAGTGCTGGTGATGACTCCCGTCTGCGTAAAAGCATTCCACCCATTCACATCGTCCACATAGCCATTGCCGTCATCGTCTATGCCATTGCCAGCTACTTCGCCGGTATGCACCCAATATCTTAAGTCTAAGTGGTTGAGGTCAAAGCCATCATCTATGACTGCAACAACCAGGCTGTCGCCAAACATGCTCACTTGCCCTGTGGACAAATCCCAAGCTTCCGGTGCATCAATATCTGCATCTACCAAGCCGCCGGTCTGGCCCGTGTTGTTCAGGCTCCACTGATCAGAAAATCTTGGATCACTCGGGATGGTCGCCTCGGTAGATCGGATCGTCAACCGATGATTCCATTGTGCTTGGAGCACTTCCGAATCTCGGCGTATCACTGCCAACGCGATTTCAGGACTGGATTCACCTTGCCAATGGCAGTGCCAGATATTCATTCGGGCGGAAAGCAAGCGGTACCTGCCAAGGCCTGGGTGCTTGCTACCCCAAGATGCCGGAAGCACTCCAGGAGCTAGTTGAACCAGTACCTCTCCCAGAATGGCCGATGATTCTTGGGAAAAAACAGCTCCCCGTGGCAGCAAACATGCGACGAGGACAAAGAAAATAATGGGTGTCTTCACGGCAAAATGAACAGTTGAGGGAGTCGAACACCCTACCTGGGTTCGAAAAATTCGGTACGTCAGATCACATTTTTTACTAGTGGAGGGCGACACTCAATGCGGGAGTCATGGCGACATGCGCTGGATAATCAGAAGCCTATAGGCCAAGGCAGCATGTGCGCTCGTTGATCTAATCGCTAAAATGGGTAATCAACACCGATGCTGGGCTCTGGAAATCGCCGAAATCCTTCGCTGCTGATAATCCAGCCAATGTCTGGAGCAAAAAGTTGTTGGCCAAAATCGATCCTGAAAATAAGAAAATTAAAGTCAAACCGAATTCCCACCCCGACATCCCAACCCAGCTTAAGATTTTCAGCGCTGATAACTGCTTTTTCTCCCAGTTGCTCGATCGTGGCCTTGGATCTGTGAAACCATACGTTTCCCAAATCACTAAAAAGTCCAAGTTCTACAAACGGTGGCAACACCTTGAATCGATACTCAGCATTCGTTTCAAAAATCCACTCTCCACCCGGCGCTACGAGGCTCAAGCCATTCCCGGTGAATTGATCATTCTCACCGGCCAATTCTTCCAAAGAGAGGGTGCCAGGGCCAAGGGTATTGGATCGCCACCCTCGCATAGAGTTGGGGCCCCCGCTGAAGAATCGGCTTTCGCGCGGTACAGTCGGTGTCCCTTGATAGGGAACAGCGCCCCCAATAAGCATCCGAAACACGAGGCTGCTCCCATTTTTGTAGGGAATCTGGTATTTGATTTCGGCTGAAGCTTTGAGGTATTGACCGTAGAAGAGCCTGCCTACCAGTAAGTTATCCGCAGTGCTAGTGTCGGAGGTGCCCGCTTTTAAAAAATCAAATTGATCCAGCAAATATGGCAAATTACCCCCGATCTCCATCGAAAAGCGTGACCAGGAGGTGGGCCTTGCGCGGGTACTTCGGTAGTCCTGATAAGTGAAAGCATACTGGAGGCGGGAGCTGATACGCTGCTCAAAGTCACGCCGAATAGCTGGGGGAAGTTTATCCACTATTTCGGCCTGGAAGGTGCTGTCTGTGCGGGTGTCAATGTAGTCCAAGGTAAGTGGTGTCAATTCGCTCACCGCCAGGGTACTAAAAGGAAAGTGATTCCAGCGATAGGACAGTCTGGCGCCGACCTTTACGCGGCTGTATTCCCTGCGCTGATCCAGCAATACATCGCTGCTGAGGAGGGTGCTGGGACTGAGCCGACTCCAGTCTTTGCGATTGGCATATGGAAACAGTAAGCCGGGAATGTTCATGTTTACTTTGGCTCCCAGCCCATAATACAACGACTGAATAGCTGAACCATCGGTCTGGGCGCTGTAAAATCCAATCGCGCCATTGAGGCCAAATTCTAGTAACTCGGACCGATCAAAAGCATTGCGGTTCCTGATCCCAATGTTGCCACCTATGCTTGGCAGGTTGTTACCGGGAGCGCCAAGTCCATTGTAAAATGACTCCATCCCGCCTTTGATCTGGTAGTGCGGGGCGAGCTGGATGTCGATGAGCACCTTCATGGTGTTGCTTGAATCATCCAATTCATACTTTAATGCCGCAAATCGAAACATTCCCAGTTCTTGGAGGCGTTGCTGGGTCAGGCGAGCGGCTTCTTGAGCGTATGGCTTACCTTCATGAAGATGAATTCTCGCACCGATAAAATTGAAATTAAGCTTTCGAATCAGTCGTTCATCCACCTCAAATATCATATCAAGGGAGTCGGACATATTCCGCTGTGTGAGTCCATGCCGCTCTCGCTGTTCATAGGTCAATTCATTGGCTCGCAGCGACACGATGCGACGATACACGAGTGGCTCAGAACCCCCGTCAGCTTTGATCTGAACGGTGATTTGCGATACGAGGTAGCTGTCTTGCAGGCTATCGATGAGCACCTGAACATTGAGCAATTTGGTATTTGCATTTTGCCCTTGCATTGAGGCTGTTCCCGCTTCATTCGTGAGGGTATCCACAAAATATGAGATCAGCTGCGGAGAAAAAGTAAAATAACCTGCGTTGCGAAGGGCGTTGGTGATTCTCGCCCGCTCTTGTATCAATAGGTTTTGGTTATAAGACGCGCCCGCAATCAAGAGAGACTTGTCCCATTGGAGCTTGTTTCGAATGCTGTCGGAGGCCAAGCTGTCTCCCACCATCAGCATGATTTGCTGAATACGATACACTTCACCAGATTTCACTTGATAAGTGACTTTCGCTTTTTTTGTGTCTCGCCGGAAGGGCCATGATCGTATCGTATCAATCTTAATACTGATCGTCGGGTGAAAAAAGCCGGAGGCAAAGCACACATTGCGAAGGGCGAGACTGTCTGCCACCAATACCGATCGATTGACGAGCACCGGAGCTTCCCCTAATGAGCCTGTGAGAACATTGATAAGTCCATTGTACCAAAAAGAGGTTTTTCTCAGCTTGAGGATCTGCTGCTTCGCTAGAGAGCTATCTTGCTGTAGCGACGTTCCAATGTTATACAACCCAAGGTAGAACCTGGAAAAGAGAATTTTTCGGTTGGCCTCAAGTCGAATCGACTCTTCTAGCGGGACATTGCTGAGTACCTTATCGGCGTCAACACTCGGATTTCTATGGAGCATGTGTGCTCCCATGGGGACATGCCTCGTGGGCTGGCAACCGCACAGTAAGATTGCCAGCATGATCCAAGGAAAGGATTTTTGTAGGTTTGTGTGCATGGAGCTCTTGTCCCAAAACAAAACTAAACTTTTTGCCTCCCTTCTCCACAAGAAGTACCGATACCAGTACGGATTCTTTCTGGCTGAGGGCGAGAAATGTGTGAAGGAAGCATTTTTGAGCGACTGGCCTTGTGAGGCGCTGGTAGTTATAGAGGGTCACCCTTTGCCCCTGGGAATTCCTCAAGGGCTCCGAATTTACGAGACGACTGCTGGCCAGTTTGCTAAACTCACCGACCAGGCTCATCCTGAAGGTATATTGGCTGTGTTGAAAATACGAGTCCCCTTGTCCATTCGCGAACCTGTCGCTGAGGGTCCATCGCTCTACTTGGACGGCCTACAGGATCCCGGCAATCTTGGGGCCATCTTTCGGGTGGCAGACTGGTTTGGGGTGAGAAACATTTTACTCGGGCCCGGGTCAGTAGATCCGTTTCATCCAAAAGTGGTCCGGAGCAGTATGGGGAGCCTCTTTCGGATGAATTTGTTCGATCTCCCCGACCCGGAGGTTTGGCTGGCAAATGCCACATCGGGGGTCTGGATCGCCGATTTGGAAGGGGAAATGCTGGGAGAGGTTGTTCCCGCCGACAATGATGTGCTGGTCATCGGGAATGAAACTCGTGGCATTGCGCGATGGCTACGTGAATCCACTCACACTCGACGAATTCGCATTCCTGGTGGTTCTGATACCGAATCCCTTAATGCAGCTGTGGCTGCGGGGATCATCCTGTACCGCTGGCAAATGCCCTGAATTCATCTGGGGGTAAAATTTGCATAATGAAGGCGCAACCTGTACATTTTCGTCTCTTAGTCGAGGCATGAAAGAACTTTTATATCACATCAGCCGGAATTGGTTCCCTTGGCTTCACGAGTACCTTGCCTGGTGGGTCGGCCTGGGTATCGTCATCGTGTTTGTGCTTTTTCTCCTTCACAACCTGAGGCGGCGAAGCCTGCTAGATGCACTGCCAGCAACGATTTCATTAGCTGAATGGAAGCGATTTCGACGCCATCATCAACCCCGCCGCTTGTGCAACCCTAAGAGCGGGAAGACCATGTCTGTATCCACACAGTTGGCAAAGTTGCGGGAGTCGATTCGTAAAGGAGAACTTCATCATCTGGTGGTTCTCTGTCCACCAGACAGCGGCAGGACCTGGCTTCTGTTGGAGATCTTTCATTCCCTGCGCCGTGGCGGACTACGGGTGGTTTTCATTTCCTTGCAGGAACCAGAAGCGCTAAAGTCTCTTTCGCGGGTGAAGTCTCCTCTCCGCACATGGGTGCTGATCGACGATGCGGAGGCATTAGATCCAAAATGGCACGCGAGGGAGCGATTAGAAGCGATCCTCAATGCTTGTGAGCAGTTTAAGGGTGTTGTGCTGGCAGCTCAGCCGAAAGCATGGCCTGAGGGCTGGCAATCACCAGATGCGCAGGGACGAATCAAGCTGGTAGGAGAAGAACATTTTTACTGGGCCTGGGTAAGCCAGTTGGAAGACTGGACCGAGCAGGCTGCGAGAAAATGGCTTCTCAGCAAAGAGTCGAAGATGCTTCCCGCCATGGCTTCGCGAATCTTGGAAGGGCTTGATTGGCGAAATCCCTCGTGGAGGCGGCCTGCGGTCTTGGAAGCCATCGCCCAATCAGACGGCAAAGAGGGGTATTCCCGATATCTCTATCAAGTAGCAGCCAGTGCCATTCATCAAGCTGTGAAGGCCTGTGGCGATCCATCTTGGCTTTCTCGGCTAGACCACATCGCTCATGGAGGTGTCTTGGCTTCGAAAGAGCCCATTCCGCCACCCATCCTCAGAATAGTGACTCCTCATCGCGATGGTGTTATTCGCTTTCGTCGGCAACTCTATCGCGCCTATTTTGTGGCTCACCGAGCTTGGTCCAAAGATCATCCTGATTCCCTTCAAGAATTACAGAGCCAGCCAGAAACCAAACGGATGTACCTGGAGCTGGCTTGGGAAAGTTTCCTTCATACCTGTGGACCCTCACCGGGTCATTGGCTCCAGGCTACTGCTCCTCGAAAGGTTCCGTTACGCGACCTTTCAATCCCTGATTTGGAGGCTTGTCGGTATCTGGAGCTGACTGATTATCAAGACAAAGATTTACGATTTTTGAGGCTCTTGACAGGACTTGAGCGAATTTGGATCCCGGGTTCCGGGTTGGGGCATGAGCACATTTTTCAACATTGGAAACCCCTGCGAGGTGCTAGGTTGTGGGTGCTCGAAGGCTCCAAAAGCAAGATAGGCTGGGAGTATCGGAGCGAATATGGCCAAAAAAAGGGATGGGAACCTATTGAATCGCTCGTGTGCTATCACCCCACCCTCGCTCCAGATCCCAGGCTCAAGTCAGATGGAAGCCATCCATTTCGACAGCTCTTTCGATTAGATCCGCTCAAGCTTCCCAATCCCTTGTGTAGCCCCATTCCTCTACCTGATGACGAACACCGGGCATTTGAGTCGGCCTATGAATTAACGATGCCCGTGGGGGAGTTCAATCTCTTCGATAAAGTATTTGCCTATCAATTTCCGGGTGGTGACGTTCATTTGCAGTATCTTCACAGTCGGTCAAGCAAGCACTTGGTCACGCTGATCCAAGCCATGCTAGATCGTTGGGCCACTTTTTATGGTCCCGATGACTACGGAAGAAGGAATCTCACCGATGCCGAAATCATTGACATCCAGATGGGATATTGGCCGGGGCGCCAGTGGCTCTCTTTCGATGCCCCTTCTTACACTTACCCCGTGATCATTCATGTGCCGAGACACAGCGAGGTAGAACTTTGGATGAGACTACCCAAACATGTCTCCCCCATTTCCAGTAAACAGTTAGTATGAGTAGTATGAATCCAACATTATCCACTTCCTCTCAAAAAGTTGAACTCCGCAATCTCCATCTGGAAGATTATCTCGAACTCAAAGAGGCCATGATACAGGCCTACTCCGGTATGGGCGAAAATTCATATTGGCAAGAAATTTCGATTGAAAAGCTGGTCGATATTTTTCCTGAAGGCCAGCTCTGTGTCGTGGTTAATAACAAAGTTGTAGCAGCTGCCCTGGCAATTATCGTTGATTATAAAAAATTTGGGGATCAACACACGTATTCCCAGATCACTGGCAACTACAAGTTTACGACCCATGATCCACTCGGGGATGTGCTCTATGGCATTGATGTGTTTGTGCACCCAGATTACCGAAATCTGCGATTGGGACGGCGCTTGTATGATGCTCGAAAGGAACTTTGCGAAAATCTCAATGTGAGATCTATCGTGGCGGGTGGCCGCATCCCAAGATATAATCAGCACGCCGATCAGCTTTCTCCTCGACAGTACATTGAGAAGGTGAAATACAAAGAGCTATACGATCCCGTTCTATCCTTTCAGCTATCTAATGATTTTCACGTGCGAAAAGTTCTCCAGAATTACCTCGAAGGAGATCGTGAGTCGATGGAATACGCGGTGCTGCTGGAATGGAACAACATCTATTATAGCCAAGAGGAGAATCTCATCAATGCACCTAAAACAGTTGTGCGGCTTGGTCTCGTGCAATGGCAAATGCGCTTGTTCAAAGATTTTGAGGCATTGGTAGAATCGGTAGAATTTTTTATTGATGCGCTCAGTGCCTATCAGACAGACTTTATCTTGTTTCCGGAGCTGTTCAATGCGCCGCTCATGGCAGAGTTCAATCACATGGGTGAGGCGAATGCCATTCGGGAATTGGCAAACTTCTCCGAACCGCTGCGCGACAAATTCCTGGAGTTTGCCATTTCTTACAATGTCAACATCATCACTGGCTCCATGCCATTTGTCAAGGAAGGCAAGCTCTATAATATCAGCTACCTCTGCCGAAGAGATGGAACCTGGGAATCGTACACCAAAATTCATCCTACGCCCAATGAGGTAAAGATCTGGGGAATGAATGGGGGCGATCAACTCGGAGTTTTCGATACAGATTGTGGTAAAATAGGGATCGTGATTTGTTACGATGTGGAATTTCCGGAGCTCGCCCGACTGTATGCCGATCGCGGGATCAAGATTCTCTTCGTCCCTTTCCTCACCGACACCCAAAATGGATACAATCGCATTCGCCGCTGCGCCCAAGCGCGTGCTGTAGAAAATGAGTGCTATGTCGCCATTGCAGGCTCAGTAGGAAATTTACCACGTGTATCCAACATGGATATTCAATACGCGCAGTCGGCGATTTTTACACCCTCCGATTTCCCGTTCCCTAACAACGCAATCAAGGCAGAAGCGACACCTAATGCCGAGATGACCATCATTGCAGACATCGACATCGACATGCTCATGGAACTTCACGAGCATGGGAGCGTGCAGACCCTCAAAGATCGCCGCCTCGACCTGTATCAGGTACTGTGGAAGGAAAAAGAGTAGGGGAGAACAACCGCGACACAAGCTTCGATCAGCATAGCTGAATGACACGATCCTCCACGATGGCAAATACTTCCTCTCCCTGTGCGGGAGACTGGATCGCCAGCCCTGTGAAGGCTCCAAAGGCTGGCAAAATGCCTTGCCAAGCTGAAAAGTAGAAGCAGGGAAGCCGCATAGTTTGTCTGCCTGGTCCTGAGAGGCGTACGCCCGGATGGAGGTGACCTGCGAGGTGATAGCATTCGCCAGAAGAAGGTGTCTCCAAGGGGTGATGCATCATCAAAAGGTTTCCGATTCGAAGCTCATCGACAACCGTCAGCCCACATTCGGTGTAATGATGGGCAGCCAATATGTCGTGGTTGCCTTTAACAAGTGTCGCATCAACACCTGTGTGAAGGAGCCATGAGGCAAATGCTTCCCACTCCCGATTGTAGCTCGCGTGGAACAGGTCACCCAAGAATATGAGCTGCTCCAAAGGATACTGCCCGACAAGAAGCTGCAAGCTGACCAGCCCATCGGTTGCGATCGCCGCAGGTACTGCCAGCCCATGCTTTCGGAAATGCGAAGATTTGCCTAAATGGAGATCTGCGAGGAGCAGGGCGCGATGTGAAGGAAGCCAAATCGCTTTTTCGGGCAGGAGTTGGAGGCGTTCGCCTTGCTTCGTGACTTCGACTGGGAGGGCTTTGTGCGCTTCGGCCATGCACAAACATACTGCGAACTCTCTTCTATCTCGCAAGGATGATTTCTACGCTGGATAAATTCTTTTACTGGAACAGAATCTTCTGACTACGTGACAGTTCTGATTTTTTTTCGTAGATTCAATTTATCTACTATCGCTCATACTCCGCTTCTAATTCTATTTTGCGCATGAACACCGCTACTCGATTCTTCCGATTTATGGCGACAAAGGGCCTGCTCTTGGGCACTGGCCTGATCGCGTGGGCCCTGTGGCGTGGCTACTGGCCCAATGATCTTCTGGCAGAAGCCGGGGGAATTTTCTTCTTGGTCGTATGGTTTGTACTGGTATGGCTGACCACGATCTCGCGCTACGTCCTTTTTTATGGAAGCATAAGCCTCCGTCGGTGCATGATATTGGGTATGGGAATGAGCGTCACGGCGATGGTCGTGTTTAGCTGCTTTTTGTGGCTCCAGTCAGTGTGGATGTCGCCGATAGCGCCCGCAATTTCATTTTCTGATACGATCTTTTCATCGGCAGACACTTACATCCTGTTGGCAATTTCTACGTTGGCATTGACTTGGATGATTGCGGCCATCAACTGGTGGTCCAGCAAGTGGCAACACCCCGACGGGATGGATATTTAGACTGAGCGCCTTCACAAAAAGACTTTTCTCGTTACCAACTTCCGGTTTGAGAACCGCATATTTGCTTTCCTCCGTCCCGTCTTCTTGAAAAGACTGGGACAATGAAGGTGTTTTCGTATGGCTGGACTCATTTTGGTATTGGGATGCATGATTTTGGGCGTGATTTTGAGGAAAATCCCGAATTTCCCAGTGGATGCTCATAAGGGCCTGAACGCATTCTTAATTTACGTAGCACTTCCTGCCATCACATTGCGATATCTCCCAGCGTTAGAGTTGCATTGGAGCCTCCTTTTTCCAGCGGCGATGGCATGGATCGTGTTCATGATGGCGCTCCTCCTATTTCCACTTCTGGGTGCTTGGCGCGGCTGGTCCCGGCAAAGTGTTGGCTGCCTTGTGCTGGTGGCTGGATTGGGCAATACCTCCTTCGTGGGATTTCCGCTCGTAGAAGCATTTTATGGGGAGGAAGGGCTTCAAATTGCTATACTCTGTGACCAGCCCGGGAGCTTTTTGGTACTGAGTACGTTGGGATTACTTTCGATGAGCTATTTTCTCACTGGAAGCTGGAATGTGTCCAGCATCGGGGGAGAATTGCTACGGTTTCCTCCCTTTTTGGCTTTTTTGGTCGCAGTCCTCTGCCTTTGTGCAGGACTGACCATGGGGCCATGGCTCCAAGTACCTTTGGAGGCGCTCTCTGCGACCCTGACTCCTGTTGCAATGGTTTCGATCGGCCTTCAGCTCCGCAATCCCTGGAAAGCAGGTGCTCAGTGGGAAGTTTTGAGTTGGGGTCTATTGCTGAAATTGATTGTTTCTCCCTTGGTTATTTTGTTGCTGTATCATATTGTTTTCCAGATAGAACCTCTCACTGCGAAAGTCTCTGTGCTGGAAGCTGCTATGGGTCCCATGGTTACACCTAGCATCATCGCAATGGAGCGAAACATGAACCCGCCTTTGGCAGCGTTGCTCATAGCGATTGGGATTCCGATCTCCTTAATGACTGTTTTTGGTTGGTACTGGCTACTGGAAATATGGGTGTAGGATGTCGAAAATCACCATGTGAATCCGGTCAATACCTCCTCCTCAAAAATGCGATCAGGCTAATTGTCAGGCCAAAATGATCCAATTCTGCTTCAAGCGAAGGATCATTTGCGCTCAAGTTGGAACCATTGATCAGCTCGCTGGTAGGCCCGAAATTGGTCGGACCAAAAAATATCTGATAGGTAGGCTCGATATTGAGGCTAAGAAAGGGACCCATCCCGATGCGGATCGGCGCGACAAGGTTGATCGAAGGCTTGAAGAATGTCTGTGACACAGGAAGCTGATTGTCGCTCGAATAGGATGCCTCCAATACCTGATCAGTGCGCAGCACCATGCGATTGAGGGAGAAGGTACCTCCGACACCAAAGTTCAAGTTGCGATTGATCACGATCAGCTGGCTCGATAGGCCTATTTGATAAGTTCCTCCGGAGAGGGATACGTCTCGTCGATAAGTGTCACCCAAGCTATCGGGGCCAATGGCAAAGGTAGAAGCGCCAAAAGTCTGAACTTGGAATCTGATTTCGCTGCGATCCCTATGTAGCCCCGCCGCAATAGAAGCACCACCTGTCCATTTGATTTCCTCGAACTGAGTCATCCATTCTGGATGAAAAGTATTAAAATTGGTCAGGGCGTAATTTAACCCCACAGGATTCAAAAACCTGAACTGGCCTCCCAGTTGAAGAGAGTAATTGGGCCGATTCGTGGGCTGAGCCTGCAAGGCAGTTCCAGCAAGGAGGGCAAATAAGAGGAATGCGATAGATGGTCCTTTCATCACAGGTAGCGTGGTAGGGTTCATGCTGGGGTTATGAATTTTGCAGACTGCAAAACTAGGATTTCCCTTGGTAAATCCCAGAGCTGCTTGTCACTCCCCCCTTGACGAATATTTCTTCATAATGGTTGGTTTTCATTCTTTGCCAAAATCCGCTGATATTTTTGAATTGCTGAATTTCTCAGCAGCTGCCCGCTAAGGCTCCCTTACATTTTGCGAAACTCTTAATATTGAATAGTACAATTTTTCGATTTTCAGAATAGATTTACCTCGATTGTTCCTACTTTCATAAAAGTCTCTTGCAGCGTACCTGCATTTGTTCTTTCGGTCTGCATCGATGTATGATCATCATTTGTAGCCATGCGATTCAAGCGCCATGACTGCCCTTCTTCCTTCGAATCGCGTTCCTTTTTTCCTTCTACTCCCAGCTGCTGTCGGGCCATCCACTTCAGCCATCGCATTTCCATGACCTCTCTCAAGCCAGCCTCATGAAATTCGCTCAGTTGATTCGCCTTGTTCACAAGTCGATGTTATTGCTTTCTTTTTCTTTGCTATTCTACCACACGTCTTTCCTCTATGGTCAACCCACTTCGCTTAGGCTAGAAACGCTTCGCAGTGCCAAGCAAGCCCGGTCCGAGGCTGGCACGCGGGTGGACCAGGAACTGCTCTGGGCGCTCGCCCTGAGCCAAAAGAAATTAGGTATTCCAACCTCACCTTTGGTCACTGCGAGCGAACTTGCTGTGCCACGGGATTCTACGATTTGGTTGTATGACGAAATGGGGCGAATTGGCGTGAGGATCCGCTGCGAATCCGTGGCCAAGATGTTGGAGAATCTCGCAGATCTTGGATTCAAAGAGAGCGGTCGGCGCGAAGATCTGGGCATGATTGAAGGATTTTTACCTGTGCTTGCCATTGACAGATTAGACAGATTGCAATCGCAGGGGCTCTTGAGTGCTGGGGTAATTTTTCATCCAGTGAAGAACATAGGATCGGTTGGTACGCAGGCAGACACGGTCATGAGTAGCTACCGGGTGCGAAATTTGGTCCCAGATCTTTTTTCTGGCGAAGGAATCAGCATTGGCGTGATGAGCGATAGTTACAATCATCTGGGAGGGGCTGCGAATGGCGTCGCAAGTGGAGATCTTCCGACTGATGTGCGTGTGTTGGACGAGTTTTTTATGGGCGGCGACGAGGGGCGTGCCATGATTGAGCTAATCCATGACATTGCGCCGGGATCCGACAAATATTTTGCTACGGCTTTTCGAGGGGAGTTCGGCTTTGCGAACAACATTCAGCAACTGGCTGACTCTGGGTGTCAGGTCATTGTGGATGACGTGGCATATCTTACTGAGCCATTTTTTCAGGATGGTATTTTATCTCAAAAAATCAACGAAGTATCTCAATTTCAGGGGGTTCTATACTTTTCTTCTGCTGGAAATCAAGGAGTCGCAGCCTACGAGCGTGTATCGCCTGCCTTTTCCGTGGATCCGCTGAGCGCTGAAGTCGCCCATGATTTCATCCCCAGTTCTGGAGTCGATCATTACCAAGGCTTTCAGCTTTCACCTGGCCAGCGGATTTTGATGGTCATGCAATGGGATGATCCGCTCTACACCAGCAATGGCGTGGACACGGATTTGGATCTGTTTCTGTTGTCTCACCCTGCTTCAGCGGGCAATGTGCTGGCCTTTGCCTCCAACGACAACCTGGTCAACCAGTTTCCGATGGAGATCCTCAACTATGAAAATACCAGTGGATCGACCCAAACGGTTCATCTTTTGATCACGCGCCCCGCAGGTGTCACGCCCAGCAGATTCAAATATGTCAACTTTGGAGAACATGCCCCCACGGAGCACCAGACCAATAGCCCTACCATGAACCCCCATGCAGGCGCACAGGAAGCCATCGCCGTAGCTGCCGCGCCATTTTGGTCGCGCAACACCCCGGAGCCCTTTAGTTCGCGCGGGCCGAGCACGTTGTTATTCGATCCATTTGGGGTAGCCTTGGCCAGTCCGCTGGTCCTACCCAAGCCTAATCTCACGGCGCCTGACGGCTGCAACAACACCTTTTTTGGGGCAGATAGCCCGGCAGATCCCGATAACTTTCCGAATTTCTTTGGGACTTCTGCCGCGGCTCCACAGGCGGCAGCAGTGGCCGCTTTGGTCTGGGAAGCTTTCCCATCGGAGAGCCGGAACGACATTTATCTCCGCCTCATCAACACCACTCAGGATATTCACACCTTTGGCTTTGATGCGTTCACCGGACATGGCTTGATTGATGCATATCGGGCGATCTATCCGATTGTGCCAGCATCATTGCCCTTCGTCGAAGATTTTGAGGCCGTGGGTATTGGTGCAGCCTGGGAATTGCTCGCTAATGGAACCGGACGGATTCAAGTGAATTCCAGCTCCTCTCCCGGCAGCGGAATTTATCACCTATCGATGGACACCTGGTTTCCGAGCGCAATGGGACTCAATGAAGCCATCCTACACCTTGATGCCAGTGCGACCAATGAGCTCACCCTCAGCTTCGAACAACGGGAAGCCCCCGACACGGATCACGTCATGCCCAGCAGCTTCACTGGCTCCCACAATTCCGATGGCGTGGCTATGAGCGTCGATGGCAACCAGTGGTATTCACTCGTGAGCCTGACTGGAGCCAACTCCAGCACTACGACCACGATTCATACCGTAGATCTTGGTGCCGTGGCGATCGCTCAAGGATTGACCCTTGGATCCGACCTTCGTATCAAATTTCAACAGTATGGCCTTTTTCCCACTCCAAATGATGGAATGACCTTTGACCAAATCCAGGTATATCCCACAACCTCTTTTCCTTTACAATGGATTTCATTTACTGCGGAGTGGAATGAGCGACAGCAGGCTGTGTTGCAATGGGAAACAGCGGAGGAACGCAACAATGACTATTTTCGCATAGAGCGGTCGCTTGACGGCGTGTCATTTCAGGCAATTGGCCAGGTAGCCAGCACCGTGAGCGAAGGAGCTGCCAGCTACGAATACCGGGACTGGTCGCCACACTCGGGCACAAATTACTATCGGATATGGCAGGTGGATCACGACGGCACCCAGCAAGCATCGCAGACCGTCATGTTGGCGCAGGATGAATGGATGAATGCCTATCTCTATCCCCAGCCGCTGAGCGGCACAGCACTTCAGTTGGTCATACCACCCAGCAGCGGCAAAGAGATCGGGTTGGTGGTGATGAACATGCAGGGAAAGGAAGTTTTTCGTCAAAGTCAAGCCTCGCAACCTGGGCAACATCGACTGGAAGTAGAATTGCCAATACTTGCGCCCGGCATATACCTGCTGCGCGTCGTAACTCCAGAAAAATCGCACCTCCTTCGGCTCAGCAAGCAATAGGAAAGGAGGTTCAATTAATTGAATTTCAGACAATTATAAACTGTGAGTTCCTTTACTACTTGGAAGCGAATTCGGTCATCCTATTAGATTTCGTTGGAGAGGAAAGAAATTTCTCTAAAGCAGCGAGAAATTTCTCATTTTAGTGGAATTCCTAATAGAATGAGCACTGAAAAAGACTTGGCGTTGCTAGCATTGGCCTTGACCAAAGGCCTTGGACCCGTGACCGTCAAAAATCTGATCTCGCTGTGCGGAAGCCCGCAAGCTGTTCTGACAACGCCCGTGGGGAAGCTCAAGCGCGCTCCCGGCGTAGGAGACAAGGTCGCCAGGCTGATCAATGAAAGCGATGGAATGGTCCGCGCCGAGGCAGAGCTCCATTGGTGCGACAGCCACGGGGTCGAGATGATCAGCTACTTGGATCATCGCTATCCCCATTTGCTCAAGTACATTCATCATGCTCCGCTCTTCCTGTTCAAGAAAGGCAATGTCGATCTCAACGCGCAGCCCAACATTGCGATCGTAGGTACCCGCAAGGCCAGTCCGTATGGCCGAGACTTGACCGAGCAGTTTTCCACTTTTTTTGCAGAAAAAGGAATCAACGTCGTAAGTGGACTTGCCTACGGGATTGACATTGTGGCGCACAAAGCTGCGATCCAAGCTGGTGGAATCACAACCTGCGTCCTGGGTCATGGCTTGGACATGATCTACCCCTCCAGCCACTATGCCAGAGCCAAGGAGATGCTCGACCGTGGTGGGTGGATTACTGAATACTTGATCGGCACACAGCCCGACGCCCCTCATTTTCCAGCACGAAATCGCATTGTGGCAGGAATGTGCAAGGCAGTCGTGGTGATAGAAGCCGCTGAGTCTGGCGGTGCACTCATCACGGCCAAGCAAGCCTTTGAGTCAAACAGAGAGGTGTTTGCCATTCCCGGTCGGATCGGAGACCATCACTCTACAGGTTGTAACAAGCTGATTTCTGACCAGATCGCCAAGCTCGTTACCAGTCCAAGTGAAGTCTTGGAAGAGCTTGACATTGTGTGGAATGCCATTGCAGACCAAACGCCCAAGGTGCCCCCCGTGCCGCTCAACAAAGAGGAAGCTCAGGTACTAAATATTCTACAGCAGGGGGATGCTCTGGTAGATCAACTCGCGCTTCAAACGGGCATCAGTATGAACCGCCTGAATTCTCTCCTGCTTTCGATGGAATTCAAAGATTTAGTGTTGCAGATGCCCGGCAAAAAATTTCGAATGAAGTGAGGCTCGGAATGGCCATAGAGAATTGAATAAGGCACCACGCTATCTACAAGGGTTGGCTTACAACCCTGACAAAATGCTCTCCAACCTCTCGAAAGCTTCATAGAACTTTTCCCGATCCACTTCCTTCGATTCTGGATCATTTCCCTGCCGCATGAATGCGTGGCCCACGCCGGGATAGATCACAGGTTCATATACTTTTCCTGCAGCCTTCATTTTTCCTTGAGTGTCTTCGATGGTTGCATTGATGCGCTGGTCGTTTTCGCCATAAAATCCATACACTGGCACCTGGATCCGCGCGATGTCTTCGGCCCCTTGCGGTGGTCCTCCGTAAAACACCATCGCTGCCGAAATGCTCGTGTCATTTGTCGCAAATCGAAATGACTGTGATCCTCCCCAGCAAAATCCTACCACAGCGGTGGTGCCATTGGCAGAGGGAAGCGTAGAAATGTATTGTCGCACCGCTTGAAGGTCAGCTGTGACCTGCTCTGGATTGAGCTGATAGATCCCGTCGCGCGCTGCGTCGCTATTAGCAAAATCATTGGTTCGGTGAATGTCGTCGGAAAAATCTGACAGCAAATCTGGGGCAATGGCAAGATAGCCTGCGCCTGCGAGCTGGTCGGCAAAGCTGCGAACCCAGTCAGTCAGCCCACGGTTTTCGTGGATCACGATCACCGCCGTGGCATTCTCACTGGACTCCGGATAAGCGACAAAGCAGTGCACCTGGCGATTACCGCTTTGGACAGAAATCGATTCGTGGTGTCTTGGAGAATCTTCCAAGATCTTTAGGGCGAAGTCTTGGGCGATGACTTGGTGTGCGGGAAGAAAGAAAACAGCAAACAGGCTGCTGATCATCCAGACGTTGAGAGATGGGTTCATATAAGTGAAGGTAAGTGATGAACGGGCGTTGTCTAACTAGGACGAAATTGAAACAGAGAGCGCTTCAAAATGGTTTCGATGGGTCGTTCGATTTGTTTTTTTCGGCAAATAAGGTAGAAAAATTGAAGGCGAGTATCCTACCGCACAAGACGGTCACCGGCCTGCCATGGAAGGAATAAAGTCAATTTTTCCGGCAAAAGTGACTGCTAGAGCCGACAGACTGCTATTTTCCTGCCTACTTTCGTTTTTCATGCTGCATAAGCCATTCAAAGGCCAGCATTTACCCTAGCTATCCGATCATTTGAATCCATCAACGCCCATCAGAATCGCCGCTGTCCCCGAGCATTTCAACCTCCCTTGGCGTTTGGCTGTAGAATCGGGGAGCTTCCAAGCGGCCGACCTCCAAGTGGACTACCGGGAGTATCCCAGCGGCACGGGTGCCATGACCCAAGGACTGCGGGAAGGGGAGTTGGACATGGCGATCGTGCTCACAGAAGGAATCGTAGCTGAGATCGCTAGAGGCGCAGCGCTTAAGATCATTCAAGTATATGTGGCCTCTCCGCTAATCTGGGGGATCCATGTAGCTGCGCACAGCGGGATCACCAATATTGATGAGATTCGCGGGCGAACCTATGCGATTAGTCGCTATGGATCAGGCTCTCACCTCATGGCGATTGTAGATGCCGTGCAGCGGGGCTGGAAAGTGAATGAACCCGTGTTTAAGGTGATACAAAACTTAGCAGGCGCCCGATCCAGCTTAATGGCAGGAGAGTCTGAGGTCTTCTTCTGGGAAAAATTCATGACGCAACCTTATGTCGATTCAGGAGAATTCCGCCGAATTGGTGAAATACTCACACCTTGGCCCTGCTTCATGGTCGCTGCTACGGACGAGATTCTCTCTGCACGGGCCGTAGAAGTCAAGCGACTTCTTGGCGTCGTCCAAGCTCACTGCCTTGCATTGGCCACGAATCCCGACGCTGCAAACCTGATCTCCCATCGATATGGGCTTCTCCCTCAGAATGTGCAGGATTGGCTCAGTCATACCCGCTGGAACATCGATTTCCAGTTGCCGGAGCAGAGTTTTATATCCGTGTGGGCGACGCTTCAGCAAGCTGGGATTGTGGAGGGAAACACAGCTTCGCTAGAGAATTTGTTGTATTCTTTGGAAGAAGTGAAGAACTAGAAGTGCTTGCTCCCAAGCTATGTCCAAACATGTTTGCATCAATTCCAACGCAGGGCCATGATGGCCGTCCTTGTCCTGAAATTTTCTTGCACAAGTGAGAAGGATCATTTCACCGCCATCATCGATTTTCTACTTTTCCGTATGGTAACGCGCAAAGACATTCAACATCAGATTCGCAGCCTCCAACATCAGATTCACCACGACATAGAGCGGAGTGATAGAGGCTCCGCAAAAAAAATTCGGCGAAAGCGGGAAGGAATAACGGGTGTCGCCGCGGGATTTGCGGAATATTTTGGCATAGATCCCACCTGGATTCGCTTGGGACTGGTTGGCGGGACAATTTTTTCGGGCGGGATTTTGATTATTCCGTATTGTATTTTAGCCTTCGCCCTTCCTCGCGAGGGATACAATTCAGGGGTAGAACATTTTGCCATCCAGTACGGCCAAGATTGGCCCATGCCCATCGACGATCTTCCCGAATCTACCGAAACACAACGGGTGTGCTGGAGCTGCGACACCGTCACCAAACCTCGTGCAAAATATTGTCACGCCTGCGGAGAAAAGTTATGAATCAACGCAAACCCCTCACAGACCTTTACCCTGTAGCGTATGAGCACCCTTTTGATCGACAGGCCCTCGATCGATTGGAGCGTACGCCAGGATTAGAATTACTCACTCAAAAGGTGCTGGACAATGGCCTCGAAGCATACCTCAACATCAAGCACACCGGGGACAATCTTCGCGTCACGGCGCGCAACATTCCGGAACTTCATCGGATCTTGGTAGAGGCTTGTAGTCTTCTCGGCATGACAGAAGTTCCGGGGTTGTATCTCCATCTCAACGACAAAATCGACTCTTTTTCCAGCGGGCAAAAAAAGCGTATTATCGTGCTCTCCAGTGGTGCGGTTGATTTGCTGAGTGACGACGAGTTACTTTTTGTGCTAGGCCGAGAACTCGGTCACATTCGCAGCAACCACGTGCTCTACCGGGAAATGGCTGACTCTCTAGCCTTGGTATCCCAGGTCGTCAGTGACCTTACCTTGGGGATTGGCAATTTGCTCTCCCTCCCCATCAAAGTCGCCCTGATGCACTGGTATCGAATGTCGGAGTTTACCGCCGACAGGGCAGGGCTTCTTGCCTGTCAAGACATTGACGTAGCTGCCCAAGCATTCATCAAAATGGCAGGGCTGCCTTCGAAGTATTACGGTCGCATCACTACCGCCGACTTTCGCCAGCAGACGGCTGCATTTTCCGAAATAGAGATCAAGTCATTCGATTCTGTCATCCGATTCATTGCGGGCTACGAAAATCCACAGCCCTTCACGGTCATTCGGGGAACTCAGCTTTTTGCTTGGGTGGAGGAAGGTGCCTATCAACAAACCATTGAGCGCGCTTCTTCGCCCGCCGCATCCTCTATCGGCAGGGAGTTGCGCTGTTCTGCCTGTAGGCATGTGGTAGCGCTTGGAGATCGCTTTTGCATGGAATGTGGTTTCGAGCTTCCACAAGTAGCAGCGTCACTTCCAGAAGAGGGCTAGCGTCTTCGGTCGTTTGCCCCTAATCATTCTTTCCAGATTATTTTTTCACAAACAAGCTACAACTCGTAGCGAATGATCGTTGAGAAAAACGCTTAGAAGCTTCTTTTTAACGAATCAATCCTGACGCATGCGAACCTCGACAAGCGCCCCTCTACTAATCTTTTGTATTGTTTTTGCTCCGCTCCTGCTCCCTTCTCCACTCTCCGCTCAAGCTGATCCTGACAGTAGCCAAGTCAACAAGAAAAAGTTGGCATTGATCATCGGAGCGGAGACCCTGTTTTACGTCGGGGGAATCACCTATCTTGGAGCTGTCTGGTACAAAGATGTGCCTCGGGTGCCCTTCCATTTCTACAACGACAACGCAGGCTATCTTCAAATTGATAAATTCGGTCACGCATACGGTGCCTATGTGGAGAGTTTTATCGGGTACTACTCCCTGCGCTCTGCGGGCGTCAAAAAAGTTCCTGCATTGATTTGGGGCGGCTCATTAGGCCTGATTCTACAGACTCCCATTGAGGTGTTCGATGGACTGTATGAAGGGTGGGGCTTTAGCTGGGGAGACATGGCAGCCAACGCCGCGGGTGCGGTGCTCCTTGCAGGTCAAGAGGCGATTTTCGACGAGCAAGTGCTACAGTTGAAATTTAGCTTTTGGCGATCTCCCTATGCTGACATGGCCAACGGTTACTTGGGCGACAACTTTGCCGAGAGCCTTTTTTATGACTACAATGGTCACAGCTACTGGTTGAGCTTGAACATGAACCGCCTTCTGCCAGGGGATCCTCTTCCAGCTTGGCTCAATGTGGCAGCCGGTTACAGTGCCAACGGAATGTTTGGGGAATTCAGCAACAGGACGCAGTGGGGAGGAGTGAGGATACCTGATACCCCCCGAGATCGGCAATTTCTTTTATCGATGGATATAGATTGGACTAAGATTCCCACGCAGTCGCCTTGGCTCAAAGCGATGTTCCAAGGGTTAAACTTTATCAAAATTCCCTTTCCCACCATTGAGCTGAATAGCCGGGGGCAGTTTCGCGGATACTGGGTCTATTTCTAAGCAACCGAACGAGGAAGTTTATACTAGAGGCTCTTTGCCCACACCTTGAGGAAGTTAGTTCCTTCTGTGAGAAGAATCCGCGCGTTCACTTGGCTGAACACGACGCCTTCACGAAGCTGGACGGTGACCGCCTTCATCTTAAGGGGGCTGCGATCTGCCAGAAAAATGAATTCTAAATCGGCAAGGTAGCGCTGGATGGTGGTGCGCAAAAAAATCTGACGTCCCGCGTCGTTGAAGCCTTTGAGTCCACACTGTGTATCCGTGATGGGAATTCCCAGGAACGACCTCGCAAGCCAACGAAGCACCTTGGAGACAGCTTTGCGGGTGCGTGGCGTCTGCGCGTAGTAATTCTGATTCTTGATACCAATGGCAATGTCAGTGCCCGCCATCAATTCGGCGACGATATCTATCACCGAGTCGAGCGTGTAGGGAAAGTCAATGTCGGTGAATACGCACAGATCAGCGCTGCTTTGCGCCACTCCCGCACGGAGCGCAGCCCCTTTCCCTTGATTGATGGCCAGCGGCAGATAAGAAAAATGGAGGAGATTTTCTCTCAAAGTCGAAATATCAGTTTCAGATACCCCCGACGGCGACCCATCGTTGACCAAGATCAAGCGGATGGCGAGTGTCGGCAGCCGCTCAGACAACTCTTCGACAGAGCTCAGAATGCGATCTACCCAACCCTGAACCGGTCGATAGCAGGGAAGAACGATGTCAAGGCTACTCGGCATAGGCATTATTCATCATCAAACGGTGGCCGGGTAGGCCGTCATTCCACACATCCACACCTACAGGTTTGATGAGGAGCGACTCAGCTTCGGGATCGCGGTCGAAGAAAAATATTCGGGTACGCACACTTTGCTCGGCGGGCGTGAACTCAAAATCAAAGCGAATCCAATCCAGATACACTTCCGCTCCGAACATGATGCCGTGCGCTTCGTCGCGTATCATTTGACCCGTAGCATCGAATTCTTGCAGCATAAAGGAAGGGAATCCAGCAATGTCGGGATCGATCTTGATCCACATTGAAGCCACAAGCAAAGTATCTGGCAGCGGGCCGTTGTACAATGTGATTTCTTTTTTATTAGCTGGATCCGTCATCGTTTCCTGCCCAAATGGGGTTGCGGCATCATGATCAAATCCATCAAAATGGAACCAAGTCGAGTCGGAGGCATACCAGTCATTGCCAAGAGCAACCAGTGTTGATTTTTGGGCCTGGAATTGTGCTAACAGTCTCGCGGGATCTGTGGATAAGGTGGCTAAATCGAGGGAGCGAAGAGAAAAATTCCCCTTTTCCAGGAGAAGTTTTGTGCCGCGAAGGAGTTGTTGTTCTTCCCAAGTGAGCGGAACTTCCGACTGAAGAAGAATCAGTAGTGGACGTCGATCGGGATAGTCTTTCAAGACTTCTTTTTGGACCCAAGTAGAGCTGAGCAACTGGACTAGCTTCGTCGATTGGGTCACAGAAGTCCGGGACATGCTCCCGCAGGCGAGCGGTAACCCCGTGTCGTAGGCCATTTTGAAGGCCCGTGCCGTGGTGGCTTCGGTCTGATTGCGAGGAATGAATTTATCGGAGCCAATGAAAAACGTAGGAATGGGAAGAATCGCTTGGAAATCACTGGCTTCTACGCCCGCCTCCGCGAGCCACTGGTTGAAGTCTGGGTCTGGGTGAATGAATATGTTGTCCCCTTGGAAGCTTTTGGCGGAGCGGGCATAGGTCTGAACGTGGCTGGCTGCCTCCACCGCCCAAATTCCACCAGCGGCGAGAAGAATCCATATGCCGATTTGCTTTGCGCCTTTGATCCGTAGGGTGCGGTAGATTTGATAAAGATGGTACAGCACCAGTATCGTGAACGGATAGTAGAATAGCCAGGCAAATCTTCCTAAAGAGCGAAATTGGCGCAGGGGGCCGAGCGCATCAAGCCAGGACTCAGGAAGCC